>DATCGA010000219.1:0-8807 GCA_036509215.1 Trebonia sp. | reverse complement strand
CAGGTGAGATGCTTATGTTCTCCGCCTGCCCGCGGCTAGACCGCGCCGTTCAGGCAGCCGCAGGCCCCGTGCGCGTACACATCGCGGTCGTCACCCGGCAGAAATCGACAGCGCGCCGCTTGGTCAGCATCTGCACCGGTCGGGGGGTCACAGACCAGATGTTATGCAACCGCGACGCCGCTGTCACCCTTCTCACGAGCCGCCCCCCTCGCCGAGCACGGCCCCGACCGCCGCCAGCAGCTCGGACCGGCGCTGCTGGCCGGACGAGCGGCGCGCGATGACGCCGTCCGGGCCGAGCACGAGCACGGTCGGGGTGGACATCACCCGCAGCCGCCTGGTCAGGTCCATCCGGTCGGCCGCGTCGATCTCCACGAACGCGACGCCGGGCCGCTCCCCCGCCACCTCGGCCAGCAGTTCCCTGGTCGGCCCGCAGTAGGTGCAGAAGTCGGTCGAGAACTGCACCAGGGTCGCGCGGGCGCCGAGCGACGCGCCCAGGTCGGCCGCCGTCAGCGCGGCGCCGGGACCGGCCTGCGAGCCAGAGTCGCCCCGGTCCGTTCGAGCTGAGATTGGCGTTGACCTTGGCCCTTGGAAGCGGCCCGAGCGGGCGCGCAGCCCGAACCCCGCCGCGGATGCCGCGACGAGGACGACCACGAGCACAATCAGGCCACCGATCACGGACATAGCAGCGCAGACGGTACGGGCCGGTATTCCCCGGCCGTCGGCGACTTTCCCGTCAGACCCTCTTCCCTGCGGGCATTAGCCGCGGTTCAGGCCGAGAGGGAGAGCGTCGGGGCGCCGGCGACCGTGACCTGGAAGCCCTGGACTCCACCGGCGGGCATCCCGGCCGACCCCGGGTAGAAGACCGCGCCCTCGTGTTCGTCGGTCACCCAGCCGCCCGCCGGCGTGCGACGGCCGCCAGGACCGATGACCCAGAGCTGACAGGAGGTGCCGACGGGGATGCCGCTGACCTTGACCGCGAGCTGGGTGCCCCAGCCCATCGAGCGGTAGGACACGCTGGCGGACATGCCGCCGGCCGACGTCGTGGCGGTCCGCCACGGGCCGTTGGCCTGCCCCGTGTAGTTCACGCCGGACGCCGCTGACGACGATCCCGGGCTGGCTCCGACGTGCAGGCCGGCGAACAGGCCGACCGCGACGATCAGCGCCGCCGCCACGCCCAGGCTCGCGTCCCGCCAGCGCCGTCGCCTGCGCCGGGCGGCGGTCAGGTCGATGACGGTGGCGAGCAGCTCCGGCGGCGCCTCGCGGCCGCCCGCCTGGCCGGCCGGCGGCGGGCCGTCGCTGGCGGCCAGCGCGATGGCCTCCTCCGTCGTCACCCGGGCGAGCAGGGCGGGCAGGGCGGCCAGCCCGGCGAGCTCGTCGCGGCAGTCCCGGCAGGTCGCCAGGTGGGCCTCGACCAGCGCGCGCTCGGCCGGGTCGATGGCGCCGAGGACGTAGACGCCGAGCGAGACCCGGGCCTCGGGGCACTCCATGGTCGGCGTCACGGTGCCAGCCCTCGTTCCTGGAGGGCCAGCTTGAGCGCCTTGAGCGCGTAGTAGGTGCGTGACTTCACGGTCCCCGGCGGGATGCCGAGGGTGGCGGCGGCCTCGGCCACCGAGCACCCTCGGTAGTAGGTCTCGACGATGACCGTGCGGTGGTCCGGGCGCAGCGACGCCAGCGCCTCCGCCACCGCCCACGACTCGAGCGTCCGGTCGGCGTCGTCATGCGCGGGCAGGGTGTCGAAGGCCGACTGCCCGACCTCGTTCGGCCGCGCCTGCCGCGCGCGGTGGGCGTCGACCGCGAGGTTGCGCGCCACCGCGAACAGCCACGGGCGCGCCGGGCGGTCCGAGAGGGCCGCCGGGTGGCGCCACGCCCGCACCATGGTCTCTTGCACAAGGTCCTCCGCCCGCTGTGCGTCTCCACCGGTCAGATGCATGGCATACCGGTGCAGGGCGCCGCCATGCTCGGCGTACAACGCCCTGATAAACGCCTCGTCGGCTCCGCGTTCGCCGCTGGCCGTTGCTACGTCCGGCACATCAGGTAGAACGTGGCCGGGGGCGGGGCGGTTCAACGGCAGCGGAAGATTCTGCTGGCCGGCCATCCCTGGGTCGGTGCTCACAGTAACCGATATACCGGTCTCAATCACGCAATGCAATCAAATCGACGCAATCAGTTACCAACTGTCGCCAATGTTTCTTGAGTGCACGGTGATTCGCTGGAGTGAAACTCGTCACGTTTGGTGTCTGGATGACCGGTTTCCTGCTGCCGACCGGGTTCCCGACGTCGACGGAGCGCGCTGCGGCCGTCACGCATCGCCGGCTCAGCCGCCGGCGAAGGGCGGCAGGACCTCGACTACCGCACCATCGTCGAGCGCTATCGACTGTGGTGCCGTGCGGCCCACCGGATCGGCGTTGACCAGGAAGGACGATCTCGCGAAGACCACCGCCAGACGTCGGTCGGGTTTCCGGCTGGCGACAACCGTGTTAAGCAGATCACTGAGAGTGATAGCTTCAACCGACTCCTCCTGAACTCCCGCCGCCTCCTTCGCAGCAGCCCAGTACCTGATGGTCACCTTGGCCATATCGGATATCCTCACTTCAACGGGACCTCGGGCGCTGTTGCCTCCGGGTCCCGTTTGTGTTTATACAGATGATGATGGCGTTCACGCGCCGCATGACTGGAGGTGGCATCCGGTGAGCGAGCTGCTGTTGGTGACCGGCGTACTAGAGCCCTCGTCGGAGGTCCTGCCCGCCCTGGGCCTGCTGCTGCACTCCGTCCGCGTGCTCCCGGCCGATGCCTCCGCACTGGTCGAGGCGCCGCCGGCCGATGTCATCCTGGTCGACGCGCGACGCGACCTTGCGCATGCAAAGAGTATCTGCCGCCTGCTCCACACGACCGGCCTTGACTGCCCCATGCTCGCCATTGTCACCGAGGGCGGGCTGGCCGCGATTAGCGCCGAGTGGAACGCTGACGATGTGATCTTGAACACAGCCGGCCCGGCCGAGGTCGAGGCCCGGCTGCGGCTGGCCACCGGGCGGCGCGCGATGCGCGCCGCGGCCGACGCGCCGGACGAGATCAGGTCCGGTGACCTGGCCATCGACGAGGCCACCTACTCGGCCCGGCTGCGCGGCCGCGTCCTCGACCTCACCTTCAAGGAATTCGAGCTGCTGAAGTTCCTCGCCCAGCACCCGGGCCGGGTGTTTACCCGGGCGCACCTGCTCCAGGAGGTCTGGGGGTACGACTACTTCGGCGGCACCAGGACGGTGGACGTCCACGTCAGGCGGCTGCGGGCCAAGCTCGGCCCCGAGCACGAGGCGCTGATCGGCACCGTCAGGAACGTCGGCTACCGGTTCGTCCCGGTCAAGGGCGTGCCAGAAGACCGCGACGGCGCCGATCTCCTGCCCCCGGCCGTGCTCGGGTCGGACGTGGTGATCCCGGCCGACCGGTGACCGGGCCGTCCGCCCCCGGCCCGCGCATCGCCGAGGGACCGCTCGCGCCCGAGCGCGCGGCGCAGGTGCTTGAGCTGGCCGCGACGGCCGCCGCCGCCGACGGCGTCGCCCCGCTCAGCGAGGACGTGCTCTTGCAGGTCCGGCACGGCAGCCGGCCGCTGGCGCGCGACGTCGTGCTGGCCGCCGACGGCCAGCCCCTGCTCGGCTACGCGCATCTGGACGAGCCCGACGACGAGGCGCAGGGCGGCGACATGAGCGGCGAGCTCGTCGTCGACCCCGCCCGGCGGCGTCAGGGATACGGCGCGACGCTGCTGGCGGGCCTGCTGGCGGGCGCGTCCGGGCACGGCGTGCGGCTGTGGGCGCACGGCGACCTGCCGGGCGCGGCGGCGCTGGCGGAGAAGTCGGGCTTCATCAGGATCCGGGCGCTGCTGCAGCTGCGGATGCCGCTGGCGGCGGCGCCCGCCGCCGACCCCGTCTTCCCGGCCGGGGTCACCGTCCGGACCTTCCGGCCCGGCGCGGACGAGGCGGCCTGGCTGGGCGTGAACCACCGGGCGTTCGCCCACCACCCAGAGCAGGGCTCGTGGACGATGGAGGACGTCCGGCTGCGCGAGGGCGAGCCGTGGTTCGACCCGAACGGCTTCTTCCTGGCCGAGCGCGACGGCCGGCTGGCCGGGTTCCACTGGACGAAGGTGCACCAGCCGGACGCGGCCGCGGGCGCGCCGATCGGCGAGGTCTACGTGGTCGGGGTCGACCCGGGCCAGCAGGGCGGCGGGCTCGGCAAGGCGCTGACCCTGGCCGGCCTGGCCCATCTGCGCCGACTCGGGCTGGCGGAGGTCATGCTCTACGTGGACGAGGACAACACGGCGGCGGTCAAGATGTACACGGGGCTCGGCTTCGAGCTCTGGTCAACCGACGTGATGTACCGGCGCGCTGCCGACTAGGCGCCGTGGACTAGGCGCTGCCGACTGGGCCGTCAGGAGGCTGCGCAGCCGCAGGCCCGCAGGCCGAGCGCGGCGTCGAGCTCGCTCTGCCGGAGCGGGCCGTCGGAGGCCGCGACGGCGGCGAGCACGTCCGTGTAGAGCTCGATCTCGTCGAGCGCCACGTTGTCGTGAACACGAAGATCAACCTGCATGGGAATCGTGTTCACCTCCATTGGCTGGGCGCTACCCGCCCCGCCCTTCAGATTACGTCGCAACACCATTCCTCCGCATGACCCATCGGAGCCATTCGCAGACCACCCTTGCGTACGGTTTTACCCACCTCCCCGATAACGATTCCGCGATTCAGCAGCGGAAATGTTCTGGGTCTGGTAACGGACATCTGTTTACTTTAAGCGCCTTGGCACCACCGTCACGGCCAGCACCATATGTCCGTTTATGCTGCGGTACATGATTGAATGTCCGCATATCTGAGGGTAACTAACTGATTACAGCTTACGTCGCGGGGGGCGTCGGCGCCATACCACAGCCGCAATTCGGCCGTTTCGGTTGCGGCAGCACCCTCGCCGGAGAAGAGTTGAGCAGGTCAACCGCTCTTCGCCACCTGCTCGCGCCGTACCTGCAGCTCACCCACGTAGGGCCCGGCCACCGCTAGACTCCCGGACTATCGTCCCCGCAGACCACTCAGGACCCAAAACTCGTGAATGAAAACAGTGACCTCCTGCCGAACCTGCTGCACGAAGAGTTCGAGATGCAGATGCGCGGCTACAGCCGACGCCAGGTTGACGACTTCGTAGCGCGCCGCAACAACGAGATCCGCGAGCTGGAGCAGCGTCTCGCCCGGACCCTCGACGACTCGGAGCACCTCCGCCGCGAACTGTCGACCGTGCGCCAGCAGGCGCTGTCCGGCAGGCCCGCGCACGAGGAGGTCAGCGAGCGGATCTCCCAGATCCTCAAGCTGGCCGACGATGAGGCGCGCGCGCAGAAGAACAAGGCCGATGACGACATCGGCAAGCAGCGGGCCGACGCTCAGCAGGAGTCCGAGCGCGTCCGGGGGGAGGCCCGCGAGCAGGCCGAGCGGATGCTGACCGCCGCCCAGGAGCAGGCCGAGCGGACCATCTCGGCGGCGCGGACCGAAGCCGACAAGACCCGCACCGCCGCCCGGACCGAGGCCGACCGGCTCACCAGCGACACCAGGAAGAAGGCCGACGCCGCCCTCGGCCAGGCCAAGGGCCAGGCGAAGAAGGTCCTCGACGAGGCGACCGCGCGCGCGACCGCCATCCACGACGGCGCCGAGCGCCGCCTCAACCTGCTCAGCACCAGGCACGCGGAGACCGTCCGCCGCCTCACCGACATCCTCGACGGCGTGCAGGGCCTGGTGGCCGCGGAGGCCGCCCGGATGTCACTCGAGGAAGAGGTCAACCAGTCCGTCAGCCGGGCGGTCAGCCTGGCCGAGGCGGCGGAGGCGGCCAACCCCGGGGCCGAGGACGACAACCAGGAAGACGACATGGAGCTGGCGATGCTCGCGCCGCCGGCTCCGGAGACGGTCGCGGCCGGCGCCGCCGCGCCGCAGCGGGGCGAGGACGATCGTCAGCCCTTCCCGAGGCGGTCGGGACTCGGCGGGCGGCCAGGGATGCACGCCGCGCAGGAGCCCCCGGCCGACCCCTTCGACGGGCCGGTGCCCGTCGGCGGCGGCATGATGGCCCCCGGCGGCGGTCGCGGCCCGGCCGGGCGTCAGGGCACCGCCCCGCCGCCCCCGCCGTCGCTGGCCGACCGGGCGAGCCGGTTCGGCGCCCCGCAGGACGGCCCGCCGCGGCCCCCGCTGCCGATGCCGAGCGGCGCTCCGGTGGCCGGCCTGGGTGACCCGATGGCCGACCGCGAGGTCAAGCGGGAGCAGCCGAACCGCCCCGGCCTGATCGACCCCGACGAGCCCACCGAGGGCATCCGCCTGCTGTAGGCGCTGGGTACCACGTCCAGAAGGGCGCCCTCGTGATCTGCGGCGGCGCCCTTCGGTCGCTCCCCCGTCAGGTGCGGGTGGCCGGGTCGGCCAGCACGTCGAGGCGCTTGAGTATGACGCCCTCGCGCAGCGCCCACGGGCAGATCTGGAGCTGGCTGAGCCCCATCAGGTCCATCACCGCGTCGGCGACGATGGCGCCTGCCGGCATCTGCCCCGCCCGCCCCTCGGAGACGCCGGGGAGCCTGGCCCGCTCGGCCCGGTTCATGCTCGCCAGCCGCTCGGCCCACAGGCCCGTGTCGCTGTGCTTGAGGAACCGCTTGGCGTAGAACCCCTCGCTCGACGGCGCCGCCCCGGCGATGCGCGCGAGCTGACGGAACGTCTTGGACGTGCCCACCGCGTGATCGACCGCGCCGCCGCGGCGCAGCCCGCTGGCCAGCTTGGCGATCTGCGCCCGGACGTGCCGCCGCAGCGCCCGCACCTCGTCCGGCGGCGGCGGGTCGGCGGTGAACCAGTCCCTGGTCAGGCGACCTGCGCCGAGCGGCAGCGACACCACCACCTCGGGGTCCTCGTCCTGGCCGGCCGCGATCTCGAGCGAGCCGCCGCCGATGTCGACGACCAGCAGCCGTCCCGATGACCAGCCGAACCAGCGGCGGGCGGCCAGGAAGGTGAGCTTGGCCTCGCTCTCGCCCGACAGCACCCGGATCCGGGCGCCGGTCCGCTCCTGGATCCTGGCCAGCACCTCCTCGCCGTTGCCCGCGTCCCGGACGGCGGAGGTGGCGAATCCGATGAAGTCCTCGACGCCGGTGTCCTCCGCGATCCGCAGCGCGTCCGCGACCACCTCGGTGAGCCGCTTCTCGCCGACCGCCGACAGCGTGCTGTCCTGGTCCAGGTGCGCGGCGAGCGACAGGTCTACCTTGTGCGAGAACGCGGGGAGCGGCTGGCCGCCTGGATGCGCGTCGACGACGAGCATGTGCACGGTGTTAGACCCGACGTCGAGTACCCCCAGTCGCATGACTCAGACGGTACCTTCCGGAGCAGGCCGCACGATACTCCCCCGAACTTCCCTGGCAACCTGGTTCTGCCTGGTGGCGGGGGCATGGGGTACCTTCACCCTCATGCGCAACGGTGAAGTCTCCTACTGGTGGCAGGCGTACGGCGGGTTCCCGCCGCGGCGGGCGTCCCTGCCCGGCCCGCTCGAGGCCGACGTCGCCATCGTCGGCGGCGGCTACACAGGGCTGTGGACGGCGTACTACCTCGCCGGGCTGCGGCCGTCGCTGCGGATCGTGGTGCTCGAGGCCGCGTTCGCCGGCTACGGGGCATCCGGCCGCAACGGCGGCTGGGTGACGGCCGAGCTGCCGGGCTCGCGGGCCCGCTTCGCGCGGGCGGCGGGCGGGGTCACGGGCGTCCGCGCGCTCGAGGCCGCGCTCAGGTCGACCGTGGACGAGGTCGGGCGGGTATGCGAGGCGGAGTCGATCGACTGCGACTTCGTGAAGGGCGGCCGGCTCTCCGTCGCCACCACGGCGTCGCAGCTCGCCCGGCTGCGGGAGGCCGTCGCCGCGATCAGGGAGTGGGGGGACGGCGATGACGTGTACGAGTTCCTGTCCCCCGCCCAGCTGCGTTCCCGGGTGAACGTGGCAGGCGCGCTGGCCGGGCTCTACGCTCCCGCCAGCGCGCGCATCCAGCCCGCCGCGCTCGCGGCCGGGATCGCCGCCGCGGCCGAGCGGCGCGGGGTGGACATCTACGAGGCGACGCCGGTCAGCGCCATCGAGCCGTGCGGGCCGCCCGGCGGCAGCGGCGCCGGCGCGGTCGCCCGCACCAAGTTCGGCGACGTGCGGGCCCGTTCCGTGCTGCGCTGCATCGAGGGCTACACCGCCGGGCTGCCCGGGCAGCGGCGGACGCTACTGCCGATGAACAGCCACATGATCGTGACCGATCCGCTCTCGCCCCAGGCGTGGCAGGAGATCGGCTGGAACGGGGCGGAGACGCTGGCCGACGAGGCGCACGCGTACATGTACGCGCAGCGGACCGCCGACGGGCGGATCGCGCTCGGCGGGCGCGGCGTCCCCTACCGGTACGGCTCGGCGGTGGACAGCCTGGGGCAGACCGACCCGTCGACGGTGGCGGCGCTGACCGAGGTGCTGCGGCGGCTGTTCCCGGCCGCCGCCTCGGCCCCGATCGCGCACGCCTGGTGCGGGGTGCTCGGGGTGTCCCGCGACTGGTGCGCCACCGTGACCTATAACCCGGCGTCCGGCCTGGGCTGGGCGGGCGGGTACGCCGGGCACGGCGTCGCCGCCGCCAACCTGGCCGGGCGGACCCTGGCCGACCTGGTGCTTGGCGAGCCGTCGGCGCTGACGGCGCTGCCGTGGGTCGGCCACCGAAGCAGGGGCTGGGAGCCCGAGCCGGCCCGGTGGGCGGGCGTCCAGGGGCTCTACGCGCTCTACCGGCTGGCCGACCGGCTCGAGTCGCCCG
>DATCGA010000218.1:0-10593 GCA_036509215.1 Trebonia sp. | reverse complement strand
CGCCTCGGCCAGGGCCGCGTACGCCTCTCGCCGCTCGCGCAGCGAAGCGGACTGGTAGGCGGCCGAGCGGGCCAGCGGGTGCCGGAACCGCACCCGGCCGCCGAACTCGACCAGGCCCGCCTCCGCGGCGGGCTCGGCCGCCTGGACTTCGATGCCCAGCCGGCCGGCCGCCCGCCAGACCAGCGACCGGTCGCCGGAGGGGTCGGCCGCGGCCAGCAGCACCAGCCGCCGGGTCTGGGCCGGCAACGCCGCCAGCTGGCGGTCGAAGGCGTGCCCGGCCCGGCCGGTCAGCGGCGCGGCCCGGGGCAACCCGAACCCGCCCGCGAGCTCAGCCGGGCTCAGCCCGTCCGGCAGCTCGAGCAGCGCCAGCGGGTTCCCCCGGGTCTCGGCCACGATCAAGTCCCTGACCTGATCGTCGAGCGGCCCGGCGAGGGCCGAGTCGAGCAGGGCCCTGGCGTCGTTGTCGGGCAGGCCGCCGACCTCGAGCTCGGGCAGCCCGGCCAGCTCCGCACCCGGATCGCGGGCGGCGAACACCAGCCCGACCGGGTCGGCCGCCAGGCGGCGGGCGGTGAACCCGAGCGCCTGGGCCGAGGCCCGATCGAGCCACTGCTCGTCGTCGATCAGGCAGATCAGCGGGCGTTCCGCGGCCGCCTCCGACAGCAAATTGAGCGCGGCCAGGCCAACGATGAACCGATCCGGCGGCGGCCCCGCGACGAGGCCGAACGCGGTCCGCAGCGCGTCCTGCTGCGGCAACGGCAGCCGCTCGGCGCGGCCGAGCATCGGCGCGCAGAGCTGATGCAGCCCCGCGAACGCCAGCTCCGTCTCCGACTGCACGCCGGCCACCCGCGCCACCTGGCAGCCGTGCTCCTGCCCGGCCACGTGCTCGAGCAGCGTGGTCTTGCCCACCCCCGGCTCGCCGCGCACGACCAGGACTCGGCTTTCCCCTTCCCGCACGGCGTCAACGAGACCGCCGAGCACGCTCAGCTCATCGCGCCGCCCGGCAAGCTGCGCGGCACCTGCTCCCAGGTATCCCCGCTGGGCTCTATGCATATGGCGAGCCTCCCGCTGGGGAAAGCGCGATCCAATCGTGCATCCTTCACTCCAGGACCTGGGGTCGGCCGCCCCAGGCGTGGGGTCATCCCGAGTCGGGCCCTCGGGCCGTGATCGGGCGCCGACTTGCTAGTCGGCCGCGGCTACGGGGACGGGCTCACGAACCGGTTCAGGACGTCCCGGTCACCCACAAATTGTCCCCATCGGTCACTCTACGGGGTCGTTTCGTGACACACAAGTGAATGATTTTCTCACAAGTAGTTAATTTGTTACTAAGAGCGAGATATCCTCAGCTGGGCCTGCGCGACGACGGCACCGGCGCTTCCTGCTCCTCGGCGCCCCGGTGGAGCGGCGTTCCCTCGGCGGCGGTGGCTTCCTCGGCCTTGGCCGGTCCGCGCAGCACGTACGCGACCCCGACGGCGAGGACGGCGCCGATCGACGGGCCGATCAGGTAGATCCACCAGGTGCTGAGGTTCGCAAGGGCCACGTCGGGGCCGAAGGCCCGGGCCGGGTTCATCGCGGCGCCCTCGTACGGGCCGCCCATGGTCGCAAACGCGATGACGTAGGCGCCGACCGCCAGCGGCACGAACGGCCCGTTGAGCTTCGGCCCGTCGGCCAGATTCAAGATCATCAAAATCAGGCCGAAGGTGAGGACAGCCTCGAACCCGACCGCCTGCCAGTGCTGGCCCGGCTGCGGCAGCGTGGCGGCCAGCTTGCCCTCGGGTCCGAAGAAGCTGCGGGCCAGCAGCGACCCCCCGGCGGCGGCGAACTGGACGACCCAGTAGGCGAAGACCATCTTCCACTCCATGTCCCGCCGCAACGCGAACGCCAGCGTCGCGGCCGGGTTGAAGTGGGCGGAGATGTCGCCCAGGAAGTAGACCGCCACCACCAGCCACAGCCCGGACATGACCGAGAGCACCAGGCCGCTCTCCCACGGCTCGAGTGAGTGGCCGCCGTACCTGGCCAGCACGGCCGCCCCGCCGGAGAGGATGAACGTCAGTCCGGCCATCCCGATGCACTCCGACAGCAGCCGCCGCAGCCGGTGATCGGGGTTGGTCCAGTCGGCGTAGCCCCGCTGTCCGCCCGCGGACGCGATCAGCGCGGCCTTGCCGATCGGCGGCGGGTTCTCCCGGCGCTGCTGGCCCCGCAGGATGTGCCGCACGTCAGGCCTGCTTCGGAATGGTCGGCTTCGGCGCGGCCGGGTTCGCCGCGGCCGGGTTCGGCGCGGTCTTGAGATCGGCCGAGCCGGGGCGGGTGAGCGCGATCGGGTTGACGATCCGGTCGAACAGGTCCTCGCTGACGTAGTTGGCCAGGGCCGCCTGCTTGAGGGTGAGGTCGTGGTCGATGGCGTAGTAGGAGATGACCGCGGCCTGGTCGTAGCCGATGACCGGCGACAGCGCCGTCACCATCATGACCGAGCGATCGATGTTGTCCTTCAGCCTGGCCTCGTTGACGAGGAAGACCGCGCCGGCGGGAGTGGTGAGCGGGCGCGCTGCGGTCAGACGAGCGCAGGAATGATGATGATGAGGGCCGCGACCAGGTTGAGAATGATCGCGACCAGCGGTCCGCGAGTGTAGACCCAGAGCCGATCTACTGCCGAGTAGGTCTGCGGGTCCTTTCTAATGATCACTATGGTTGCGATGATGCCGATCGCGACGGCAACGGGACAGATGACATACATAAGACCGACGTCCCGGCCGTCGGCGACGGCGACGAATACGCTGACGACGGCGAGCAAGATGGTCGGCAGTAGTTGAGGTGCGTCAATTAGCCATTCAACGTAACTATTCAGATTCTCCGGTTCTAGCGGCAGTGGCAACGGGCAGCCGAGTTCGGCGGTCCCAACAACCGCACCTGACCCGGTTCCTGTTGACGCCTGGGCCGCCGGTTCACGCGGGTGCGCGCAGACTGGGGCGCGCCAGGACTCCCCTGAGGAAGTTTTCTGAAAGCCTGCTTCCTTGAGTTGCCGATAGAGCGTATCCGTAAAGCGTCTGCCAATATACCCAACGAGAAGCGGGCTCAGCGCGCTCCAGATCAGGCCGATTATAAACGGTGAAGCGAGGACGAAGGCCCGGATCATAGCGCCTCAGACGGTGAAGCGAAGGCAGACTGAAGAGGGCTGCGCATAGAGCCCAGGGTTATGGATGGCGAAGTCGAACTGAATCTCGCCGGGGCCGCCGGCATGATCCCAGCTGTGGATCGTTCGCGCCAGATCCATGCGCGGGGCCTTCTGCAAGTCGGCCCGCGGATTAACCGTGACCGTCTCATTCCAGTCTCGTCTGCCAGTTTCTTGGAATATGAGCCCGGCGCAGGCAGTCGCAGAGAAATTAACCGTCAAGCTAACCCCGCCAACATTACGATACTTGACCTTATGCTTACCATCCTGCGGCAGGAAGCATGGCTGATCGCCGCTATCCACGGCGGCGCTAATGATTTCGAAGCCCTGGAAGAGGCAGTACGCATCGCACGACGACCGGTTTTTCCAGGCGCCGTTCGGTTGTGGGCCGCTAGTGGGCGGCCATCGGGGAAATTTCTTCATCGGCTGAAATTCTTTCAGTCAAGGTTCTCGGGATTAGTTGCTCGAGGGGTCTCTCTTCGCCGGGCACGATTTCGTCGCCGTCTCCGGCGGTGCGCATCACATCGCCCAGCAATTCCGGGTTGTAGCCCTCGGCAAGCACCGCAATCACCGGCATTGGCGCGGCGGCCCCACACGGCGCATATTGCCAGATCAGGGTGGCCGCGCGGCCGTCAGCCCGTACGAAGCTCACCGCATCGTTGAAGCGCTCGCTGTCCTCGTCGATCACCTGCGCAACATCGGAGACCGTCAGCGGCACGTCTACATCCTCGGGAGCCACCAGTTCGGGTACATAAACTCGGGCTTCATTATCAAAATTCGCTACCAGGCCGACTAGATCACTCGGGCGGCTACGGGTGACCCAGTAGACGCTGACGAGCCCCTGCTCGTCGGCGTCCAGATCTGCGTCATGGACTTCCACCCCCAGGCGGACCACACCGGCGGTGTCCAGCCACCCGGTCCACGTCCCGTACTCGGTTGCCTGGCGATCAACAGTCATCTGCGTCCCCTTCCCATTCGGGAGCTTACCCCGGCGACGATGCTTCAGTCGCCCGGGTAGCGGAATGCCGGCGTGCATGCTGAAGACGATCATTTGCCGGTAAATGCGGCCCGCATATCCGGATGAGTTGACGGTGACGTGAAAGCCACCTTCCGTTCGGGATGAAAAGGATCTTGATCGACGTGCCCCCGCTCTGCCCCAGTGGCGGCTTCCTAGGGAGACACGGCTGTGCCGAGGGAGTCCGCGCCCTCGAACTTCGGCGCGCCCTGCTCGTAGAAGACGTCGACCTCGCCGACGGTGAAGCCCGCCGCCGTGAGCAGGTCGACGATTCGCCGGGTGAGGTGGCAGCCGCCTGCGAGCCGGATCTGCACCGGCTCGAGGCGCCGCTGCCAGCGGCGGACCGGCTCGTCGGGCGCCAGCCCGTGCTCGAGGAAGTGCAGGGTCCCGCCCGGCCGCAGCACCCGCCGCACCTCGCGCAGGGCCGCCTCGACGTCGGGGATCGTGCACAGCGTCCAGGTCGACAGCGCCGCGTCGAAGCTGTCGTCGGGGAACGGCAGCGACTGGCCGTCGAGCCCGGACCGCTGCACCGGAACGGTCGCCGCCTCGACCCGGTCGGCCGCCAGCCGCCAGCCGACGTCGGACGGCTCGACCGCGGTGACCTGGGTGACAGCCGCCGGGTAGAACGGGACGTTGTGCCCGGATCCGAAGCCGAGCTCGACCACGTCCCCGGCCAGACCCGCGCACACCCGGCGTCGCAGCGGCTCGGCCGTCTTGGTGCCGCAGGCCTTATTGATGATCCGCGGCACGACCTGGTCGCCGTAAAACCCCATGGCTGCCTCCCGATGGCCCTAGACGCCGCTCTTATTATCTCGGCCGCTTATCTAGGCGACGCAGTCATACCCACACCAGGCAGTCGCAGCTCAGCCCGTTATATCGTGCCGCGGACACCCGCTAGAGCTCGGAACCGTCCCCGGTTATCGCGCTGAGGGCATCCACGATGAGGGCGACGAGCTCGTCGCGAGGCACCGATCCGATGTCCTCGAACCACCCCAATGAGCGCCCGAGGCTGACGCCGACCAGCGCGGAGACCGCGACCTGAGCCCGCAACTGGGGGCGATCGACGCCGCGGGCACTCATGGTTGCGACCAGAGGGCCTGCCAGGCGCCGGGCCACGTGGTCCAGGGCGGCGTGGCGGATCTCGGCCGAGGTATCGGAACGGGCGATTGCCTGCAGGATCGGGCCCGGGCCGCGCTGGTCGGCCTGGGTCACCATCACGTCAGCTATCTGTTCCAGCCCTGCGTACTCGACGGGGGTCCCGTCCGCGCCCTCGGCCGCCACCGCGGCGATGTAGAGGTCGGCCTTGCTGCCGAAGTAGCGGGCGATGAGGGCGGCGTCGACCCCGGCCCGCTCGCCGATCTCCCGGATCGTGGTGCCTTCGAACCCCTGCTGGCCGAAGAGAGTCTGAGCCGCCTGGAGCAGGGCGTCCTTGCTGGCCGCGGCGTCCCGGGGTCGGCCGGCCCGGGTGCCTCGTGGGCCCCCCGTCGTCGCGTCGCTCATACTCACGGCCGGTCCTCCCCCGATCCCGATGCTAGCGGTTCCTCGACTGCGGCCAAGCCTGTGGCGGACAGCTCGGCCTGGTCCTGCATCAGGACCTCGAGGTCCTCCTCCTCGCTGCCGGTGAGGGCGCGGGCGGGCGACGACGGTCGTCCTGGCAGCACGAAGCTGACCACCGCGGTAGCCAGGCACAGGGCGGCCGCGATGATCAGGGCCGCCTTGAAGCCGCCCACGTCGAGCAGCGGGCGGGCGGTAGCCGGGAACGCCGCCTGTGCCTCGCGTAGCCACCGGTCGACGCGGCGGCGGCGGCCGGCCGCCTGGTCCCGTAGCTCCGCCATGATCAGCATCGTCTCGACCACCGGGGCCGCCGCCGGGCTGAACCGGATGCGGGCCACGTCGTCGGCGGTGAAGTTACATGGCCGACGCGATCGGGGTGATGTACCTCGGCAAGCTGGTCGAGACCGGGCCCGCCGACGCCGTGTACTCCGCTCCCGCGCACCCGTACACGAAGGGGCTGATCGACACGGTCCCGGTCGCCGACCCCGCCGCCGAGCGCGCCAAGGAGCATCAGGGAGTCATCGGCGAGCTCCCCTCGGCGATCGCGCCGCCGAGCGGCTGCCGGTTCCGCACCCGGTGCCCCCGCGCCAAGGAGCTGTGCGCCACCAGCGAACCGCCACTGCGCCCCTTCACCAGCGCCGCGCACCAGGCCGCCTGCCACTTCCCGCTCCGCGAGCCGAAGCCGGGCCTGGTGTCGGCGGCCGAATCGGCCGCGCCCTGACTTTTATCGGTCTTAACCTAACTACGCGTTAGCTTTACCTTTCACGCCTGTAGGCTGTGACCAGGGGAAACTCAGAGGCGGGGGCGTCCTGGGGGTCGAGAAACGGGGACAGATGAACAGCGTGCTGCGGTTTTCTGTTGGGGTTGTCGGCGCGTGCGGGCTGCTGGCTGCTGGCGCGCTGCCCGCGATGACGTCGGCGGCCGCAGCGACGGCGCAGCGCCCGGCGGCGAGCGCGAACGCGGCGCGCACGCTCCAGGCAACTGTGAGCTCCGAGCGGGCCACGGTGACCTCCGAGCGGGCGCGGGAGCGGTCGGAGCGGGTCGTCGTGACCCGGATGCAGGCCACGACCGCGAAGCAGGAGGGCTACATCACGGTCTACTCGGATCCGGGCGGAAGCCAGCCGATCGGCATCACCGAGGGATCCGATGGCGCTGTGTGGTACGTGAAACACACCAATCCCGTGATCGGGCGGATCACGGCCGGAGGGGTGATCACGCACTACTCGGTCGTCGGCCTGCGGAGTCCCTTCGGGATAGCCTCCGGGTCAGACCGGGCGCTCTGGTTCGTCAACGGGGACGACCCGGGGTCGATCGGGCGGATCACGACCGCCGGGGCGGTGACGTTCTTCACCGGCGGCCGCATCAGCGTTCCCGACTGGATCGCGGCCGGGCCGGATGGCGCGCTCTGGTTCACCAACGACGCGGGCGGCGGCTACACCACCCCGTCCATCGAGCGGCTCGCCACCGACGGCACGCTGACGACCTACACCGACCCCAGCATCGACGCGCCGACCGGCATCGCGGCCGGGCCTGACGGCGCCCTCTGGTTCGTGAACAGCACCTCTACGGCCAACATCAACGCCGGGTCGATCGGGCGGATCACCACGTCGGGGACGGTGACGAACTACACCTACCCGAACAGCTTCGCGCCGCACGGGATCGCCGCCGGCCCGGGCAACACGGTCTGGTTCACCAACGGCGACGGCGGCGGCGACGGCATCCCGTGGTCGGTCGAGAAGATGACGACGAGCGGCGCCGTCACCGACTACGCGAACCGCGATCTCGGCGCGGTGGGGGGCGCCGATCTCGGCGGCGGGGGCGGGATCGTGAAGGGCCCGGACGGCGCGATGTGGCTCACCGACAACGACGCCCCCACCACGATCATCGGACGGATGACGGCCACCGGCACGCTCACCGGGTACGGTACCCCCGGTTTTGACGTCCCCGCGGACGAGATCGCGTCCGGGCCCGGCAACGCGCTGTGGTTCACGATGGGCGAGGACGGCATCGGGCGGCTGCCCACCCTCGTGTTCACCTCCGGCCCCAGGCTGACCAGCCCCACCCGCGTCGGCACGGCCGACACCTGCTCGTTCGGCAGCCTGAACGCGACCAGGGTCGCAGTCAGCTGGCTGGTCAACGGGACGGTGCAGAAGGGCGCCACCGCCCGCACCTTCACGCCCGCTGCGGCGGACCTGGGCAAGGCGCTGTCGTGCTCGGTCGCGCTGGCCAACGCCGGCGGCACGCTGACGAGGAAGTCGGCGGCTGTGAAGGTGGCCCTGGGGGCTCCGCTCAAGGTCGAGAGGAAGCCGATGCTCTCCGGCCCGCACAAGGCGGGCCACGCGGAATCGGTGAGCGCCGGCACCTGGTCGCCGACCGCCTCGTCCTACAGCTACCAGTGGTACCTCGGCAGCGGCAAGATCGCCCACGCCACGGCCGCCCGGTACACACCCCCGGACCGGGACAAGGGCGCGAAGCTGCACTGCGTGATCCACGCCAGCAAGGCTGGCTACGCCAACGGGAGTTACGCCACAGCCGCGGTCACCTTGTCCTAAGTCGCCCGCCCTGACGGGAGGAGGGAGCCGCGATTTATCCGGCCTGACAGGCCCAGTTCCAGCCGCCAGGCTTTTTCGACAAAAACGGCATTTGTTTACGGCGCTGCCCGGTTTGGCCGGCGCCTGACCTTGGCAGACTGCCCAGCATGGTCTCCAAGCTCCTCGTCGCCAACCGCGGCGAAATCGCCATCCGCGCCTTCCGCGCGGCGTACGAACTCGGCATCGCGACGGTGGCGGTTTTCCCCTACGAGGACCGCAACTCCGAGCACCGGCTCAAGGCCGACGAGGCGTACCAGATCGGCGAGCCGGGGCATCCGGTCCGGGCCTACCTCGACCCCGGCCTGATCGTCGAGGCCGCGGTGAAGGCCGGCGCCGACGCCGTCTACCCGGGCTACGGTTTCCTCTCCGAGAACCCCGCCCTGGCCGAGGCGTGCGCGGCCGCGGGCATCACGTTCGTCGGACCGGATGCCAGGGTCCTCACGCTGACCGGCAACAAGTCTCGCGCGATCGGCGCCGCCCGGGCCGCTGGCGTCCCGACCCTGAGAAGCGTCGCCCCCGGTACCGACGTCGCCACGCTGACGCAGGAAGCTGCGGCGCTCCCGTTTCCCGTCTTCGTGAAGGCCGTGGCGGGCGGGGGCGGCCGCGGCATGCGCCGGGTCGAAGAGCCGGGCGCGCTGGCGGAGGCGATCGAGACCTGCATGCGCGAGGCGGAGGCCGCGTTCGGGAACCCGACCGTCTTCATCGAGCAGGCCGTCATCGACCCCCGCCACATTGAGGTGCAGATCCTGGCCGACGCGCAAGGCGGCGTGATCCACCTGTACGAGCGCGACTGCTCGGTGCAGCGCCGCCACCAGAAGGTCGTCGAGATCGCTCCTGCGCCGCATCTCGACGCGGACCTGCGCGCGCGGATCTGCGCCGACGCGGTGCGGTTCGCGACCCAGATCGGGTACGTCAACGCGGGCACGGTCGAGTTCCTGGTCGACCCGTCAGGCGATTACGTCTTCATCGAGATGAACCCGCGCATTCAGGTCGAGCACACCGTGACCGAGGAAATCACCGACGTGGACCTGGTGCAGTCACAGCTGCGCATCGCATCCGGCCAGACCCTGTCCGACCTCGGGCTCTCGCAGGACGGGATCCGGATCAGGGGCGCCGCACTGCAGTGCCGGATTACCACCGAGGACCCGGCTAACGGCTTCCGCCCGGACACCGGCGTGATCACGACGTACCGCTCGCCGGGCGGGGCCGGCATCCGCCTCGACGGCGGCACCACCTACACCGGGGCCGAGGTCTCCGCCCACTTCGACTCCATGCTGGCCAAGCTCACCTGCCGCGGCCGGACATTCGAGGCAGCCGTCGACCGCGCCCGCCGCGCCCTGGCCGAGTTCCGCATCCGCGGCGTCGCCACCAACATCTCGTTCCTGCAGGCCCTCCTCGACGACCCCGACTTCCGGGCCGGGCGTCTCAGCACCAGCTTCATCGAGACCCACCCGCAGCTGCTGACGGCCCGCTCGTCGGCCGACCGCGGCACGAAGCTGCTCACCTACCTGGCCGACGTGACCATCAACCAGCCCTACGGCGCCCGGCCGGTCAGCACCGACCCCGTCAGCAAGCTGCCGCAGACCGATCTGCGCCAGCCGCCCCCGGCCGGGTCACGCCAGCGCCTGCTGGAACTCGGGCCGGCCGGATTCGCGCGCCGGTTGCGCGCCCAGACTCCGGTCGCCGTCACCGACACGACCTTCCGCGACGCGCACCAGTCGCTGCTGGCGACCCGGGTACGCACCCGCGACCTGCTCAACGTGGCCGGCCACGTCGCCCGCACGACGCCCGAGCTGCTGTCGCTTGAGGCGTGGGGCGGCGCCACCTACGACGTGGCGCTCCGCTTCCTGGCGGAAGACCCGTGGCAGCGGCTGGCCGACCTCCGGGCCGCCGTCCCCAACATCTGCCTGCAGATGCTGCTGCGCGGCCGCAACACCGTCGGCTACACCCCCTACCCGGCCGCGGTGACCCGGGCGTTCGTCGAGGAGGCGGCGGCCACCGGCATCGACATCTTCCGCATTTTCGACGCGCTCAACGACGTCAGCCAGATGCGGCCGGCCATCGACGCGGTCCTCGCCACCGGAACCGCCGTGGCCGAGGTCGCGCTCTGCTACACCGGCGATCTGTCCGACCCGGGCGAGACGCTCTACACCCTCGACTACTACCTGCGGCTGGCCGAGCGGATCGTCGACGCCGGCGCTCACGTCCTGGCGATCAAGGACATGGCCGGCCTGCTGCGCGCCCCGGCCGCCAGAACGCTCGTCACC
>DATCGA010000217.1:0-18000 GCA_036509215.1 Trebonia sp. | reverse complement strand
GTTCATGTCGGCCCACCCCGCCGTTCCGGTGGTCGAGGTCCCGGCGCTGCCCGACGACGTGCACGACCTCGCCGGGCTACGGCGCGTCGGCGAGTCGTTCGCGGTGCAGCGCTAGCTGGCTTCGGCCGGCCTCATTGCCGGCCCCGGCGCCAGCGCCGTCAGGGCGACGGCGCCTAGCCGACCGCCACGAGCTCGTCGATGCCCTGGCGCTCGTAGTTGTCGCGGGCCCGCTCGAGCAGTTCACGCCATGACGTGACGTCGGGCCTGCGGCGAAGAAGCGCGCGCCGCTCACGTTCGGTCATCCCGCCCCAGACGCCAAACTCGATGCCGTTGTCGAGCGCGTCCGCGAGGCACTCGGTACGCACCGGGCAGCCCCGGCAGATGAGCTTGGCGCGGTTCTGGGCCGCACCCTGGACGAACAGCTCGTCCGGATCGGTCCCCTTACAGGCGGCGCGTGTGGTCCAGTCGGTGATCCACATGTGCCCAACTCCTTTTGATCGCCGGGTACACGTGTACCCGGACGGTCTGCGATGACGGATTGCGCGGGCCGTGAGGGTGTGCGGCCACCCCGGTCACGGTTACCGGTTCGTGATAAAGGAATTTACGGAAGTCGGGGCATCCCTGCCAAGACCCGGTATGGCCATTTCAGAGATAGTCCTAACGGACTATATACAGCCTGCGGGGTAGTCACCGACTGGTTCCAGATACACCCTCAGTGTGACGAAACTGGCAGCATGCCGACCTAGGCCCCGATGTGTCTGCAGTAGTACCGTGCTCACCCGCGTACGCTATGACGCGTGCAGCTCTTGAACCGGATCTTGGGGAAGACAGGCCTCGTCGGACGCCTGATTATTTTCTCGGCGCTCGGTGGCGTGCTCGTGGCGGCCATGGTGGTGCCCATCGTGGCGGCCACCGGCATTGTCGTGCGGAACACAGCCGACAAATTCAGCACGATCGCGGTCGACTCGAACAGCCTGGCCCAGCGGTCAGCCATCTACGACCGCCAGGGCCACCTGATCACGTACGTCTGGAACGTGGACCTCGGTGCCGGGATGACCTACTCCAACGGCATCGACCGGCAGCCGGTCACCTACGACCAGATCTCGCCCAACATGCTCAACG
This sequence comes from Trebonia sp., assembly GCA_036509215.1. GTDB lineage: Bacteria > Actinomycetota > Actinomycetes > Streptosporangiales > Streptosporangiaceae > Trebonia. The sequence continues at coordinate 16,878 of DATCGA010000217.1, read as the reverse complement.
CGATCGTCGCGATCGAGGACGACCGGTTCTGGCAGCACGGCGCGCTCGACGTCAAGGGCACCGTCCGGGCGCTCGTCAACGACATCGAGCACAAGCCGATCCAGGGCGGCTCCACCCTTGAGCAGCAGTACGTGAAGAACGTGCTCGTGCTCCAGGACCTCGACAACCTGGCCGCGCAGCAGGCGGACACCGCCGACAACCTCTCCCGCAAGCTCGACCAGCTGCGGATGGCGGTCGCGGTCGCGCACACGATGTCCAAGCAGCAGATCCTGTCCGGTTACCTGAACGACTCCTACTACGGCAACGGCGCGTGGGGCATCGAGGCCGCGTCGGAGACGTACTTCAACACCAGCGCGGCCAAGCTGACCATGACCGAGGCCGCCACGCTGGCCGGCATCGTGGAGAACCCGACCCGGTACGACCCGATCAACAACCCGCCCCAGGCGCTGATGCGGCGCAACACCGTACTCGCCCGGATCGCGGCGACCAACCCGACCGTGCTGTCGCTCGCGGACGCCACGGTCCTCGGGGCGAAGAAGCTCGGCCTGCACCCGGGCGCCAAGCAGAGCGGCTGCACCGCCAGCACGGCCGGCCAGGACGCCTTCTTCTGCGACTACGTGGTCCACTCGGTGCTCAACGACCCGCAGCTCGGCGCGACGACCGAGGACCGCGCCAAGCTGCTGTCGACCGGCGGCCTGAAGATCTACACCACGCTCGCCCCGCAGGACGAGTCGGCCGCGACCAGCGCGGTCAACTACGTCGTCCCGGCCAGCGACCGCTACTACAACCCCAACCAGAACGTCGACACCACCGCCTTGATCCAGCCTGGCACCGGGGACATTCTCGCGATCGCCGAGGACCGGCAGTACGGCGCCAACACCAGGAAGAACCAGACCGAGGTGGACTACGCCGTCAACCAGCAGTACGGCGGCCAGAGCGGCGTGCAGACCGGGTCGTCATCGAAGCTGTTCACCCTCGTCACGGCGCTCGACCAGGGCGTCCCCTTCGGCTACCAGGCGAACGTCCCCTTCTCCACGACGGTCCCCGGCTTCACCAACTGCGCCGGCGACGCGACCGGCAACGGCGGGGCCTTCCCGGTCGTGAACTCCAGCTCCTCCGACAAGGGCACGTTCACGCTGTACACGGGGACGGCCGACTCGATCAACACCTTCTACGCCGGGCTTGAGCAGAAGGTGGGGCTGTGCAACGTCGTCCACACGGCGGTGGCAATGGGCATGACCAGGGCGGACGGCTCGTCGCTGCTCAAGCCCGAGGGGAAGCCCGGGTCGCAGAGCTACCAGTACTCGGCTGACAACTACCCCTCGTTCACACTCGGGTCGGTCAACGTGTCGCCGTTGTCGATGGCCGCCGCCTACGCGACGGTGGCCTCGGGCGGCATCTACTGCGCGCCGACGGCGATCACCAAGATCACCGACGATGCGGGCCAGAAGCTGCCGGCGCCGTCGGCCGGCTGCCACCGGGTGCTGTCGAGTGACGTGGCCAACGCGGCCAGCTACATCCTGCAGGGCGTGTTCACCTGGAACGGGGCGACGGGGGCCGGGCTCGGCCCGCTTCCCAGCGGCTACCCGATCGCGGGCAAGACCGGTACTTCCAACGTGCAGAGCGGCAACGGGACCCCCTACGCCGCCTTTGCCGGGTACACCACCAACCTGGTCAGCTACACCTCGGTGTTCAACCCGGTCTCGCCAACGGTGCTGCACACGATGGGCGGCACGGATTCCTGCTTCCGCAATTTCGGTGGCCAGCTGCAATGCCCGGGCGAGATGTTCGGCGCCGACGCGCCCGGCTCGACCTGGCGCCTGACGTTCGACTCGGCCAACCTCACCGGGTCGCACGCCTTCGGGACGGTCTCACCGAGCAGCGAGCTGTGGAGCAAGGGCAACGGCCAGTACATCGCGCCCCCGCCGAAAAAGGCGAAGACGCCGACGCCTGGTAAGAGCGGCGGGGCCGGCGGCGGCAACGGCGGCGGCGGCAACGGCGGCGGCGGCAACGGCGGCGGCGGCAACGGCGGCGGCGGCAACGGCGGCGGCGGGGCCCCTGCCGGCTGACCCAAGGCGCGCTAGCGCCGCCACCCGGCAACGCCAGCAGCGGATAACGCAGCGACCGTCGGACATCGCAGATGTCCGACGGTCGCTTGCTTGTGCGGCGAGCCCGCTGGCTAGTCCTCGGTCTCGTCCTCGATCGTGTCGGTCGCGGCGTTGCTCTGGACCGACTTGATGCCCTGCCGGGCCGACTCTTTCCTCTCGTAGTGCTGGCTGGTGGCGATGATCTCGCCGTTGCCGGCCACCAGGTTGAAGTGGAACTTGCCACTCTCGCCCTGTTTCAGCACGTACTTACCGCTCATCGTGCCCCCCGATCAGGCTGCCCCCCTATTGACAGCCGTTTATGTTGCGTAACCGACTCTACTCAGGCGGTACCGAGTTGACGGCGAACCTCGGCGGCGACACGGCCGCCCTCGGCCCGCCCCGCCACCTGCGGGGTCACCTCCTTCATGACCTTCCCCATCGCGGGCATCCCGACGGCGCCGGTCTCGGCGATGGCCGCCGCGACCAGGGCCGTCAGCTCATCGTCGGGGAGCTGGGCCGGGAGGTAGGCGGCGAGGACCTCGCCTTCCGCCCGCTCCGCCTCGGCCTGCTCGGCCCGGCCCGCCGCCGCGAACGCGTCGGCCGCCTCGCGCCGCTTCTTCGCCTCCCGGGTGAGCACCTTGAGGACCTGCTCGTCGGAGAGCTCGTGCACGGAGTCCCCCGACACCTCCTCGTTGGTGATCGAGGTGAGCGCCATCCGCAGCGTGCGCAGCCGCACCTGGTCCCGCGACCGCATCGCCTCGGTCAGGTCGGACCGGAGCTGTTCCTTGAGTTCTGTCACGTCACCATCCTGCCCCACCCGGCCCGGCGCTGCCCGTCAATAAGACGCCGGCCGGCGTTGGCCACGGACTGCGGATCGCCGAACACGGGCCGCGCATGCCGGGAGGCATGGCACCATGGTTAGGTGCGAGCGCGAACAATAACCTCCCTTGCGGCCGTCGCCGGCGCCGCGGCCATCGGCTATGCCTCCGTCATCGAGCGCAACTGGTTCGCGCTCCGGCAGGAGACGATCCCAGTGCTGCCGCCCGGCGCAGACCCGCTGCGGGTGCTGCACATCTCCGATATGCACCTGACCCCCGGCCGGCACCGGCTGATGGCGTTCGTCAGGTCACTCGCCGCGCTCGGCCCCGACCTGGTCGTCAACACCGGGGACTCGATCGCGTCGCCGGACTCCATCGGCCCGCTGCTTGACTGCCTCGGCCCGCTGCTCGATAAGCCCGGCGCGTTCGTCTACGGCTCCAACGACCTGTTCTCGCCCAAGCCGAAGAACCCGGCCCGCTACCTGTGGCGGACGAGCGCGGGCGAGCACGAGGAGTACGTCCCCGACCTGCCGTGGGAGAAGCTCGGCGGCGAGCTGACCGCGGCAGGCTGGCTTGACCTCAACAACCACCGCGGGCGGCTCACCGCCGGCGGCCTCGACATCGCCCTGGCCGGGGTGCACGACCCGCACGCCGACCGGGACCGCTACGACCAGGTCGCCGGGCCGGCCGACCCGGCCGCCGACCTCCGGCTGGGCGTGCTGCACTCGCCCGAGCCGGCCGTGATGGACCTGTTCGCGGCCGACGGCTACGACCTGCTGCTGGCCGGGCACACGCACGGCGGCCAGCTCCGCGTCCCCGGCTACGGCGCCCTCACCACCAACTGCGGCATCGACCGGGCCCGGGTCAGCGGCCTGTCCATGCACCCGGAGATCTCCCCCGCGGGCGGGCACACGGCGTGGCTCTACGTCTCGGCCGGGCTCGGCACCTCCCCGTGGGCGCCCGTGCGGTTCGCCTGCCGCCCGGAGGCGAGCCTGCTCACGCTCGTTCCGCGCTGGGCCTGAACCGTTGCCCGAGCGGCTTGCGGCACCGTGCGCGAGACCTCAAGTTATCCGCTAAACTAACGGAGGTTCGTCCGAGAGGCTTCTCTCGGACACCGGGGTGTGGCGCAGCTTGGTAGCGCGCTTCGTTCGGGACGAAGAGGTCGCAGGTTCAAATCCTGTCACCCCGACCGGTAGGACAGCCTTGCTCGTCGGCCCTTGGGCCGACTTGCCGGGTACTCGCAGTATCTTCCCGGGGGGACGACCCCCCGGAGCCCCCCGGGGCGGCATTCGCCGCTAGCCGGGGGTTTTCTTTTGCGGCTGCTGGGCTGCTTTTGTGGAGATGTAACGGGCGGCGTGGCGTGGGCGTTTTATTGAGTGAGAGCTCTACAGTGGTGGTCCACAATGATTACTGTGAGCGTTCTTATGTTAACAACGCGTGACAATGTAAATAATTGTGTACGGAGTAGTACTCCGGGAAGGTGGATCACGCGTCCCACTTTGAGAGGGACGCAATACCCGGCGGGCACGCAGGCGGGGCCCCTCAGCCTTGTGCGCCGCCGACCGGAACTCCCGCCGTAGCGGGCAGATCGGGAGAGGAGGCGGACGGCGAGACCATGAGCAGATTCAGCGTCGGTGGTTTTCTCGTGCACGCTGCGCTTACCGTCTCCGGCCACCTCAGGCGCCGCCCCGACCCCGCCTGCGAGAGCGCCCTTCGCACCGCATTCGCCGAGCTCGACGCCGAACTCGCGATGATCCTCGGTAATCGGGCCGCGCCGCACTTCCTTCGCTAGCTGGCTTACTTACCTGGCCGACTGCGTCGCGCCGAGTCCCATTCACCGCGCGGAAACCGCGCGTCCACGCCCTCCGCGTACGTTCGCAGGCATGAGGCTGACGGTTATCGGCTGCGGGCACCTGGGCGCGACGCACGCCGCCTGCATGGCCGAGCTCGGGCATGAGGTGCTCGGCGTCGACATCGACGCGGACAAGGTGGCGCTGCTTAGCACCGGCCGCGCCTGGTTCCTCGAGCCGGATCTCGACGACCTGCTGGCGCGGCACACCGGCACCGGGCGGCTCGGGTTCACGACCAGCTTCGAGCAGGCGGCGCGCTTCGGCACCGTCCACTTTCTCGGCGTCGGGACCCCCGGCCTGCCCGACCACTCCGGATACGACCTGTCCCAGGTCTTCGGCGCCGTCGCCGCGCTCGCCCCGCACCTGACCCGGCCCGCGCTGATCGTGGGCAAGTCCACCGTCCCGCCCGGCACCACCGCCCGGCTGGTCGACGAGCTCCGCCGCCAGGCCCCGGCGGGCGACGCGGTCGAGGTCGCGTGGAATCCCGAGTTCCTGCGCGAGGGCCGCGCGGTCGGCGACACCCTCCGCCCGGACCGGATCGTGGTCGGCGTGCCCGGCATGGCCGCCGAGGCGACCATCCGCGAGGTCTACCGGCCGCTGACCGAGGCCGGCATCCCGCTGCTGACCACCGACCCGGTCACCGCCGAGCTGGTCAAGGGGGCGGCCAACGCGTTCCTGGCCACCAAGGTGTCGTTCATCAACGCGATGGCGGACGTCTGCGCGAAGACCGGCGGTGACGTCGCCACCCTGGCCGACGCGGTGGGCATGGACGCGAGGATCGGGCGGGCGTTCCTGACCGCGGGCATCGGCTACGGCGGCGGCTGCCTGCCCAAGGACGTCCGCGGCCTGGCCGCGTTCGCCGCCGCCGCCGGAGCGCAGACCGCGGCCGGCCTGCTCGGCGTGGTCGATGAGATCAACTCCGGACGCCGCCAGCGGGTCGCCGATCTCGTCCAGGCGCTGCTCGGCGACCTGTCGGGCAAGCGGATCGCGCTCTGGGGCGCAGCCTTCAAGCCCGGCACCGACGACGTGCGCGACTCCCCCGCCCTGGACGTGGCCGACCGGCTGTCCCGCCTCGGCGCGCAGGTCGTGGTCTACGATCCGCAGGCCGCGGGCAACGCCCTGGTCGCCTTCCCGCACCTGGACCAGGCGAACGACCCGCTGGCGGCCGCCCGCGACGCCGACGCCGTGCTCGTCGGCACGGCCTGGCCGCAGTTCGCGGCGGCCGACCCGGCCGCCGTCGCCGCAGTGGTCGCCAACCCCCTGATCATCGACTCCTGCCAGGGCATACCGGCCAGTCAGTGGCGGGCCGAGGGCTGGACGGTGGCCGCCCCGTTCCCGACTTCCAACCGTGATCTCGAACGGACCGGGCTGACTCAGCCCGCCGCACGCGACTCCCACCCCGGCTAGCGGGCAGGCGGCGGGTCAGCCGGAGGTGATGGACTTGCGGCCGCCGAGCAGGCTGGTGCGTGCGGTCGGGGCCGCGATCGGGATCGGCCCCGTCTTGGGGGCGCCCGCGGCGCCGCGCTTTCTCGGGTCGGTGTCGAGACGGAGCGCGAGAGCGGGGCACATCTGCACCGCGTGCTTCGCTTCCTTCTCCAGCCACGGCGGCACCGGGATCGGCAAGACCACGGGAAAGCCCGTCTTGTCCAGGTGGATCAGCTCGGGCACCAGGTGGGCGCAGAGCCCGTGCCCCTCGCACCGCACCCAGTCCACCATGAGCTGCTTGGCTTCTGTGATCTCGGGGCCGTCCGGCAGCGGCAGAATGCCGCGGACCGGCCGGCCGCAGGAGGAGTGGAAGACGTGCGCGGCCAGGTCCTCGGTGAAGACCTCGAGCGCCGACAGCACGAACCGGGTCGTCCCGTCCGGGTGCCCGCAGGCGCCGCGGCCGTTGATCGTCGCCGCCGCCCGGCGCGCCACGTCGAGCGCCTCGATGCCGCCGGAGCCGTCCACGATCGCGGCCAGCGCGCGGGCGATCGTCGGCAGCCCGAGCTTGCACGGGCCGCACTGGCCGGCCGACTCGCCCGCCAGGTAGCTGGCGATCCGCGAGACCTCGCCCAGCGGGCAGGTGCCGTCGCCGATCGGCAGCACGATGCCGGAGCCGAACGCGCCGCCGGCCGAGGCGAGCCCCTCGCGGCCGACCGGGACCTGGTAGGCGGTCTCGGCGTCCAGCCACATGCCGTGGTAGCCGCCGACGAGCACGCCGTCCCCCATGGGCGCCTGGCAGATGTCGAGCACGGCGCCGAGCGGGACGCCGGTCGGGCACTCGACCACCGCGGCGTGCTTGGCCGAGCCGCTGACGCTGAGCAGCACCGTGCCGGGCTCGTCGGGCACGCCGACGGCGGCGAACCGATCGGGGCCGAGGAGCGCCAGCACCGCGATCTGAGCGAACGTGGAGGCGTTCGAGAGCAGCGTCGGCAGATCGTCAACGCCCTTGTCGGAGGCGAGCGTCTTGCGCCCCGGCGGGACCGGCTTCTTCCCGTTGATGCCCCGGACCAGCGCCCCGGACTCGCCCGAGATGAACCGATCGGGCTGCTGGACCACCCGCATCATCGACTGCAGCCCGGGCTCGGCCGCGATCGCGGCCTCGATCGACCGGTTGGCGATCTCGTTGCCCGCCACCCCGATGATGACCTCGTCCGCTCCGAGCGCCTCGGCCACCAGCGCCGCGCCGCTCAGGATCAGGTACGGCGACCTGATCATCAGCATCTTGTCCTTGAACGACCCGGGCTCGCCCTCGGTGGCGTTCACCACCACGATCGTCTGCTGGCCGGTCTTGCGGGCGGTGTCCATGACCGCCTTGAGCTTGCGCGCGAACGGGAACCCGGCCCCGCCCTGACCGCGCAGGTCGACCTGGGACGCGACCGCGATCAGTTCCTCGGCCGACAGCCGGGGCAGCGAGCCGAAGATCTCGTTGTGGGCGGCGAGGTCGAGCCGGGCCAGCCGGTCCAGGCCGGCCGTCATCCTGGCCGCCCCGATCCGCATGATCGTCGGAACGTCGAGTTCCGTCGCGTTGCTCGGGTTCATCAGCGCCTGTCACCCCCGTATCGGGCGTCACGGGACCCTCGGTAGCCGGGCATCCCCGGTCCGGGCTCCCGGTACCTGAGCGTCGGATCCGGTTCCGGCATGCCGCCATCCCACGGGGCCTGGGAACGGTAGCCGGGCTCGGGCGGGTAGTCCTGCTGCGAGCCGTAGTAGTCCTGCTGATTCGGGTCCGGCCAGTCCGCCCAGTCCGCGGCGGGGGGCTGCGGGCGGCCTCCGCCACGCTGACCCGGCCCGGACGCGGCCCGCGGCATCGGACCCGTCCCCGGACGCGGGATCGGGCCGGTCGGCGTCCGCGGCTGCGGCTGCGGCTGCGGCTGCGGCTGCGAACGCCCGGCCCGGCCGGGCGCCGGCCTGTCGGCCGGCATCGGCCCCGATCCGGGCCAGGGAGCCGGCCGGTGACCGGTGCCGGCCTCCGGCAGCGGACCGGTTGCGGCCCGCGGGAACGGACCGGAAGCGGGACCGGACGTCGGCCACGCCTGCGGCCCGGTGGCGCGCGGCATCGGACCGGACGCCGGACCGGAGGGCCGCCTGGGCGGCCTGGGCGGCCGCCCGCCTGGGGCAGGCATCGGGCCAGCCGCCGAGCGCGGCATCGGACCGGTTCCCGCACGAGGACCCGGGCCATAGCCAGTCCGGGGTATCGGACCGGTCGCGGCCCGGGGGATCGGGCCGGTCGCTTCGCGCGGCATCGGACCAGAACCCGGGGCTCTGCCCGGCCGCGGCCGGCGACCGCCGTCGGTCGGCCCGAAGTCGGCCCGCGGCATTGAGCCGGTATCCGCGCGCGGGAAGGAGCCAGTGGGCGTCCGGGGCTGCGATCCCGTGCTGCGGCCGGGCATCGGCCGGTCCGCCGCCATCGGCCCGGAGTCGGGCCAGGAGGCCGGCCGGCGGCCACCGCCAGCCGGCGGCATCGGACCGTCGGCCCGTGGCATCGGCCCGGTCGCGGGGCGGAACGAGGGCCACAACTGCGGACCACCCGGGCCGCCCGGCGCAGCCGGGAACGGGCCGGTCGCGGCGCGGGGCATCGGACCCGACGGATGAGCGGACGTCGGCCACGACGGCGTGTCGCCCATGGCGGCCATCGGGCCGGTCCCGGCACGGGGCATCGGGCCGGTCCCGGCGCGAGGCATCGGGCCGGTCCCCGAGCGCGGGAACGGTCCGGTCGGAAGTCGCGGCTGCGAGCCGGTCGGTAGGCGCGGCTGCGAGCCGGTCGCCGCGCGCGGCATCGGGCCGGTGCCCGCCCGCGGCATCGGGCCGGTGCCCGCGCTCGGGAACGGCCCGGTCGCGGCCCGCGGCGCCCCCAGGTAACGGGGCGGCCCCTCGTAGCCGGGCTCGTAGGCCAGCTGGCCGGTCCCGGCCGGCAGCGGCGCGGTCAGCATCGGCTGGCCGGGATACCCTCCGGACCCCGACGCCGACAGGGCCGGCTCCTGGACCGAGGAGATCATCAGCCGGGGCTGCCCCCCGGTGTTCGCGCGGGCGGCGCCCAGCTGGGCGAACATGGCCGCGGCGCGCATCGGGGCGGAGGCGGAGTCTCCGGACGTCGACACGGCCGGCCCGGACAGGTTCTCCTTCGGCCGCAGCGAGGTCGACACGATCCGCACCACCAGCGCGAGCAGGACGACCGCCACCAGCAGCCCGTAGCTCCAGTCCACGTAGGGCTTGCCCGGGCGGCCGCCCAGCAGGCCGTGCCAGACGCCGAACACGAACGAGGCGTAGGACGTGTAGTGGATCGCCCGCCAGCGCCAAGCTCGTCCGTGCGCATTGAACCGACCGCGCATTATCCCCGTTATCACTAGCAGGATGATGAGGTCGGAGGCGATCGTGCCGAGGCCGATGTAGAAGGTGCGGAACGGCGACAGGAACGGAACCACCGCGTCGAGCACGTGGACGCGCTGCGCGAGGATCTCGGTGACGATGTGGATGATCAGGAAGGTGACCGCCCCGAAGGACGCGGCCCGGTGGGCCGACTGCGCGAGCACCCGGTGTCCTGCGTGCAGGAACACGCGGTCGGTCGAGACGAGCCCGAGACCGGTCGACGCGCACAGCGCGATAAGCGCGAAGACGCCAGCGTAGAACAGCATGAAGTGCTGCGTAGCGGCGTCGATCACATGACCGGTGCCGGTCAGCGCCAAAAATGCCACGATGATAACGACGCCGGTGATCGCGGCGGCGTAGATCTTGGTCGCGTGCTCGGCGGCGACGCCACCAGCGGCCGGACGTGCGTGCTCACGGCCGTGCGGGCGGCTGCGAGTAGTGGCCAACAGGTACCTCCTCGACGGTGGGTGCAAGCGACACTAACTCCTTCGCGCGGCCGCCCCCGCCTCGAATTGCGCCACCAAGCCTGCGCCACTTAGCCGTCTGACAGTATCAGCGAGGATAACCGTTGGGACACGGAACGATATAGATCATCAGTGTTAACTAGGTAATGACTTGCTTCATCCTGCAAAAACGGTCTTCTCGCACGTTTCTGGTGCATAAGTAATAGCCCGCCAGGCGGGCGCGCCCGGCGGCCTAGTTAGTACTGGCCGTTAGAACTCGGTCGCGACTAGCTCCGCGATCTGCGCGGTGTTGAGCGCCGCGCCCTTGCGCAGGTTGTCGCCGCAGACGAAGAACTCGACCCCGTTCGGGTCGTCAAGCGACTCACGGACCCGGCCGACCCAGGTCGGGTCGGTGCCGACCACGTCGGCCGGCGTCGGGTACTCGCCGCGCTCCGGCTCGTCGTTCAGCACCACTCCGGGCGCGACGCGCAGCGTCTCCCAGGCCGCCTCCCGGCCGACCGGCCGCGAGAACCGGGCGTGCACCGCGACCGAGTGCGTGGTGATCACGGGCACCCGCACGCAGGTCGCGTTGACCCGCAGCGAGGGCAGGCCGAGGATCTTCCGCGACTCGTTGCGGATCTTGAGCTCCTCCGAGGACCAGCCGCCGTCCTTGAGCGAGCCCGCCCACGGCACGACGTTCAGCGCCAGCGGCGCCGGGAACGGCCCCAGGTCGCCGACCACGCTGCGCACGTCGCCCGGCCGCTGGCCGAGGGTGCGGGTGCCGCCGACCTTCTCCAGCTGGCCGTAGAGCGTGTCGATGCCCGCCTGCCCGGCGCCGGAGGCGGCCTGGTAGGAGGCGACGATCATCTCCTCGAGGCCGAACGCGCGGTGCAGCGCGCCGACCGCCACGATCAGCGAGAGCGTGGTGCAGTTCGGGTTCGCGATCACGCCCTTGGGACGGCGCCGCGCGTCGTCCGGGTTGACCTCGGGCACCACCAGCGGGACTTCCGGGTCCATCCGGAACGCGCCCGAGTTGTCGACGCAGACCGCCCCGCGGGCGGCCGCGACCGGGACCCAGGCGGCCGACACCTCGTCCGGCACGTCGAACATGGCCACGTCGACGCCGTCGAAGGCCTCCTCCGACAGCGCGATGACCTCGACCTCCTGGCCGCGCACCTTCAGCCTGCGGCCGGCCGAGCGGGCGGAGGCGATCAGCCTGATCTCTCCCCAGGCGTCCGCCCGGGTGGAGAGGAGGTCGAGCATGACCGTGCCGACGGCACCGGTCGCCCCGACGACGGCGAGCGTGGGACGCCGGCCGCTAGCGCCGCTCATCGGCCGGTCCCCCCGTAGACGACGGCCTCGATCTCGTCGGCTTCGAGCCCGAACGACTTGTGGGTCGTGTGCACCGCGACGTCCACGTCGGACTGGCTGACGACGACCGAGATCCGGATCTCGGAGGTGGTGATCATCTGGATGTTCACCCCGGCCTCGGCCAGGGCGGCGAAGAACTTGGCCGACACGCCCGGGTGCGAGCGCATCCCGGCCCCGATCACCGAGACCTTGCCGATCCTGTCGTCGTAGAGCAGCTCCTGGAAGCCGAGCGCCTCCTGGGCGGAGCGGAGCATCTCCAGCGCCCGCTGCCCCTCCGCGCCCGGCAGCGTGAACGAGATGTCGGTCCGGCCGGTCGCGATCGCCGACACGTTCTGCACGATCATGTCGATGTTGATGTCCGCCTCGGCGATGATCCCGAAGATCCGCGCCGCCGTGCCCACCCGGTCGGGGACGCCGACCACGGTGATCTTCGCCTCGCTGCGGTCGTGCGCGACCGCGGAGATAATGGCCTGCTCCATCCCGGCTTCCTCCGACTCGTTCTCAGCGTTCCCGCTGACCCAGGTGCCTGTCTTGTCGCTGAACGAGGACCGCACGTGGATCGGCAGCCCGTACCGGCGCGCGTACTCGACGCAGCGGGGGATCAGGACCTTCGCGCCGCACGCGGCCATCTCGAGCATTTCCTCGTAGGAGATCCGCGGTATCCGGCGGGCCCCGGCCACCAGCCTCGGGTCCTCGGTGAACACGCCGTCCACGTCGGTGTAGATCTCGCACACGTCGGCGCTGAGCGCGGCCGCGAGCGCGACGGCGGTGGTGTCCGAGCCGCCCCGGCCCAGCGTGGTGATGTCCTTGGTGGTCTGCGAGACCCCCTGGAAGCCGGCCACGATCGGGATCGCGCCGTCGTCGAGCGCGCTCGAGATCCGGCCGGGGGTGACGTCGATGATCCGGGCGAAGCCGTGCACCTCGTCGGTGATCACGCCCGCCTGCGATCCGGTGAAGGACCGCGCCTCCATGCCGAGGGTGGCGATCGCCATCGCCAGCAGCGCCATCGAGATCCGCTCACCGGAGGTGAGCAGCATGTCGAGCTCGCGCCCGGGCGGCGCCGGGGTCACCTGGTTGGCCAGGTCGAGCAGCTCATCGGTGGTGTCGCCCATCGCCGACACCACCACCACAACCTGGTTGCCGGCCTGCCGGGTGGCGACGATGCGTTTGGCTACGCGCTTGATGCCCTCCGCGTCGGCTACCGAGGATCCACCGTATTTCTGCACGACAAGGGCCATCAGGACGCGCCGCTCCTCCCGGGTATCTGTAGCGACCGCCGCCGAGTCTATCCGCGCCCCGGCACCACGCCCAATCCTTAAACGGCCCGGGCGGCGAAGCTCACATGACGGGAAACTCACACGTCGAGCAGGCGTCGTCCCTCGAAGGCGCGGCCCAGCGTGACCTCGTCCGCGTACTCGAGGTCGCCGCCGACCGGCAGCCCGCTGGCCGGGCGCGTCACCCGGAGGCCCATCGGCTTGACCAGCCGGGCGAGGTAGGTCGCGGTCGCCTCGCCCTCCAGGTTCGGGTTCGTCGCCAGGATCAGCTCGGTCACCCGGCCGTCCGCCAGCCTGGTCATCAGCTCCTTGATCCGCAGGTCGTCCGGGCCGACGCCGTCGATCGGGCTGATCGCCCCGCCGAGCACGTGGTACCGGCCGCGGAACTCGCGGATCTTCTCCACCGCGGCGACGTCCTTGGGCTCCTCGACGACGCAGATGACCGTCTCATCGCGCCTGGTGTCGAGGCAGATCCGGCACTCTTCCGCCTCGGCCACGTTCCCGCAGGTCTTGCAGAACCGCACCCGCTCGGTCATCTCGATCAGCGCCGCGGCCAGCCGGCGGACGTCCTCGGGGTCGCCGGCCAGCAGCGCGAACGCGATCCGCTGCGCGCCCTTCGGACCGACCCCCGGCAGTCGGCCGAGCTCGTCGATCAGGTGCTGGATGACGCCTTCATACATGCGCTGCCGTCAGTTCTCTTTGTGCTCGGGGCCGTCTTCGTCGTCGCCGAGGTCGTCGTCATCCTCGTCGTCGTCGTCCTCGTCATCATCATCGTCCTCGTCATCGTCGTCGTCGAGGCCGACCGGGCCGCCGAGCCCCGGCAGGCCGAGGCTGGACAGGTCGAAGCCTCCGCCGCCGCCGAGCGCGTCGCCCAGCCCGGCCGGGAGCCCGCCGCCGAAGCCTCCTCCGAGCGCGCCGAGCTGGCGCTGCTGGAGGTCGATGGCGGAGTCCCAGGCGTCCCGCACGGCCGCCAGCACCAGGTCGGCCACGGTCGCCGCGGTCTCGGCCGGGTCGGTCGGGTCGATCGCGCTCGGGTCGATCGTGACGTCGAGCAGCTGGCCCACTCCGCTGACGACCGCGCGGACCGCGCCGCCGCCCGCCGTGCCGATAACCTCGGTGTTCGCCAGCTCCTGCTGCGCGCTCATCGCCTGCTGCGCGGCAGCGAAAATCTGCTGCATGTCAAAGCCGCCAGGTCCCATAACCGAAGCCTACTCGGTGCTATCCCCACTCGCCGCCGCGCGCGCCAAGCCGTGCTTTCCCGCTCCCTTCCGGGGGCCTGACGGTCTTCCACCGCGAGGGCCGGGAGATCCGGGACGGCTGTCGAGGACGGGTGTCTCAAGACATCGAGGACACCGGTCGGCTGGATGACTGGCGGGGCTTGGGCCTCGGCGACAACCCACCTGCTGCCGCCACGCGCACCACGCGCACCACGCAAGACCGACATAGAGGTCATTGTGTGCCGTTTGCGTCGTATAGCACCCCTAACGGAACACGTTGACCCCCGCGGGTCGAAAACGTGGACCCGTTCGGCACACGATCACCGCTCCCGATTAAGCCGGCCCCGTACCGGGAAGCCCCCGCGAACTCAGCCTCGACCCAACCCGCGACCACCGGCCCCCACCGGCCATCGTCACGACGCTTGACGTCCGACCATCGTGCTTAACCAACCGGCCTTGGGGCTAGTCGGTGTATTCGGCGATTACCTGGCCGCCGAGCTCGCGCTGGACCAGGGCCATGCCGCTGAGGTCGTTGGCCATTGCGGCCGACATGTCCTCGTCGTCTAGGTCGAAGTCCTCGTCGTCGGGGGCCGGAGGCGGCGGCGGCGGAAGGTCCGCGCTCGAGGCGGTCGCCGCGGGCGCGAACGCCGACTCGGCTGCGGGCGGCTCAGGCGGGGTCGGGCGGACCGGCCCGGGATCCTGGGCGGCCGGGGCCGATGGCGCTGACGGCGCGGCCTCCGGGGCGGAGAACGGCGCCGGAGGGACGGGGCTGGGCCCCGGCCGCCTCCCGGCCGGCGGCGGGGTGTCTCCGCCGGTGACCGCCCGCACCACGATGTTGATGCCGTACATCGTGTTGATCACCTGCTTCAGCAGGTCCTCGTAGCGGCTGTTGGCGAACCCCTTGACGTCGCCCTGGCGCGGGAAGCGGAGCGTGAGCACGGCCTCGTCGAGGGAGACCAGGGTCGCGTTGCCGATGACGATCGCGGCCACCCGCCCCTTGGCCTTCACCGCGTCGAGCACGGCGGGCCAGGCCTGGACCAGCGTCTCGGTCGTCACCCCGCCGCGCGCGGTCGGCCCGGCCGAGACCGGCGGTCCGGCTGGCGCAGGCGGGGCCTGGCGCGGCGCGCTCGCAGGCGGCTGCGCCGGGCTTCCGGGCGCCTGGACCGCAGGCGCCTGGACCGCAGGCGCCTGAGCCGCCGATGGTGGGCTGGCGGGCTGCGCCGACGCCGATGCGGGCTGACCGGCGGAGCCGGCCGGCCCGGCCGGATTGGCTCGCTCGCCGGCAACGGCGGGCTGCTGGCGCGGGCCAGGGGACGCCGCCTCGGGCTGCGCGACTCGGGGCGGAGACGGCTGCGGACCCACAGGCGCCCCGGTCCGTTCGATATAAGCATTTCCGGCGCCGCCGACGGCCGGCCGCTGGGCCGGGAGACCGCCCGCCTCCAGCCTTTCCAGCCGGGCGAGGACCGAGCGCTCGTCGGTGGCCGCGGCCGGCAGCAGCACCTGCGCGCACATGAGCTCGAGCAGCAGCCGGGGCGAGGTGGCCCCGCGCATCTGGTCGAGACCGGTCGAGACGATGTCGGCGGCCCGGGTCAGCGAAGCCAGCCCGTACCGCTCGGCCTGGCCGGCCAGCGCCTCGACCCGGTCCGGCGGCGCGTCGAGCAGGCCGGTGGCGATGGCGTCGGGCACCGAGGCGAGCACGATCAGGTCGCGGAACCGGTCCAGCATGTCGGTCGCGAACCGGCGCGGCTCGTGGCCGCCCTCGATGACCCGGTTCACCGCCCGGAACACGGCCGCGCCGTCGCCGCCCGCGAACGCGTCCACGATCTCGTCGAGCAGGCTGGCATCGGTGTAGCCGAGCAGCGCGACCGCGCGGTCGTACCTGATCCCGGCCTCGTCCGAGCCCGCCAGGAGCTGGTCGAGGATGGACAGCGTGTCCCGCGCGGACCCGCCGCCCGCCCGCACCACCAGCGGCAGCACCGCCGGGTCGAACGGCACGCGCTCGGAGTTGAGGATCTCCTCGGTCAGGTCGCGCATCACCGACGGGGGCATCAGCCGGAACGGGTAGTGATGCGTCCGCGACCTGATCGTCGCGATGACCTTCTCCGGCTCGGTCGTCGCGAAGATGAACTTCAGGTGCGGCGGCGGCTCCTCGACGAGCTTCAGCAGGGCGTTGAAGCCCTGCTGGGTCACCATGTGCGCCTCGTCGATGATGTAGATCTTGTAGCGGCCGGCGACCGGGGCGTAGAAGGCGCGCTCGCGCAGGTCACGGGCGTCGTCGACGCCACCGTGGCTGGCCGCGTCGATCTCGATCACGTCGATCGAGCCCGCGCCGGACGGGGCCAGCGCGACGCACGAGTCGCAGACGCCGCACGGGTCCGGGGTCGGGCCCTGCACGCAGTTCAGCGACCTGGCCAGGATTCGCGCGCTCGACGTCTTGCCGCAGCCGCGCGGGCCGCTGAACAGGTAGGCGTGGTTGATCCGGCCGGACCTGAGCGCCTGCCGCAGCGGCTCGGTCACGTGGTCCTGGCCGCGGACCTCGGCGAAGGTGGCGGGGCGGTACTTCCGGTACAGGGCCAGGCTCTGCGTTGTCCGGGTTGGGGTAGTCCGGGTTACTTCAGAGTCTTCCGCCATGACGTCATCCTCGCCGGCCAGGCCGACCGCTTTCACCGGAACAGGAAAGGGACCCCCCGCGCACCCGTCAGAGCTCACGTACCCTTGCTGCCTTCCGGCCCTGGGGGGGTTGGCGAGGTAACGCCGCACGGGGGGTCGGTTAGCAAGTCTAGTCACTCCGCGCACCGCTCGCGCCCACTGCCCCCGAAGCGGCCGGCCGGAGAGCGGATCGTGTCTTTCGACCCCTGTGTTCCTGTAAGCTACTCGGCGGAGGACTCGCCTAGTGGCCTAGGGCGCACGCTTGGAAAGCGTGTTGGGGGCAACCCCTCAGGGGTTCGAATCCCCTGTCCTCTGCGC
>DATCGA010000216.1:0-9351 GCA_036509215.1 Trebonia sp. | reverse complement strand
GCTCAAGCTGCACGAGCTGACCCTGCCTGCCGAGGGGGACATCCTGCTGGTGGTCGGCCCCGAAGGCGGCATCAGCCCGGCTGAGCGGGCCGCCCTCGGCGACGCCGGCGCGATCGAGGCCCGGCTCGGCCCCACCGTGCTGCGCACGTCCACCGCCGGCGCGGTCGCGGGCGCCACCCTGCTCAGCCGCACCGCCCGCTGGTAGCCCGGAACGGGAATTGAGTTGACTAGAGTCGGCCGGGACCGTTCGAAATCATGGGTTTGATCTGCGGCCGCTAGCGCCCGTTAAAGGCGTCGCGGAGGCGGGAGAAAAAACCCTGCTGGCCCGGCTGGAACTTACCGGGGGGTGCCTCCTCGCCCCGCAGCTTGGCCAGGTCGCGCAGCAGCTTCTCCTGCTCGGGGTCGAGGCGGCTCGGGGTCTCCACCGTCATGTGGATGATCAGGTCGCCGCGGCCGGTGCCGTTCAGATGCTTGACCCCGAGCCCGTACAGCGGGAGAACCTGCCCGGACTGGGTGCCGGGACGCACGTCGACGTCGTTCGGGCCGTCGAGGGACTCGACCGACACCGTCGCGCCGAGCGCGGCCGCGACCATCGGGACGGTCAGCGTGCAGTGCAGGTCGTCGCCCTGCCGTTCGAAGATCGCGTGCGGCTTCTGCACCACCTCGAGGAACAGGTCACCGGGGGGGCCGCCGCCGGGGCCGGTCTCGCCCTCGCCGGCTAGCTGGATGTGGGTGCCGTCCTCGACCCCGGCCGGGATCCGCACCTTCATCGTCCGCCTGCTGCGCACCCGGCCGTCGCCGTCGCACTCCGGGCAGGGCCGGGGCAGCACGGTGCCGTAGCCGCCGCAGTTCGGGCAGGGCTGGCTGGTCACCACCTGGCCGAGGAAGGACCGCCTGACCTGGCTGATCTCGCCCCGGCCGGAGCAGACTTGGCAGGTCTCCGGGTGGGTGCCTGGCGCGGTGCCCTCGCCCGAGCAGGTCGGGCAGACCACCGCGGTGTCCACCGTCAGCTCGCGGGTCGCGCCGAAGGCGCACTCCGACAGGTCAAGCTCGATCCTGATCGTCGCGTTGCGGCCGCGCCGGGCCCGCGAGCGCGGGCCGCGGGTGGCCTGCCCGGTCGCGCCGAAGACCGCGTCGACGAACTCGCTGAACGGGAAGCCGGCCGTGCCGAACCCGCCGAAACCGCCCGCGCCCGCCCCGGCGGTGGCGAACGGGTCGCCGCCGACGTCGTACATCTGGCGCTTGTCGGTGTCCTGGAGGACCTCGTAGGCCTGGTTGATCTCCTTGAACTTCTCCTGCGTCTCCGGGTCAGGGTTGACGTCCGGGTGCAGCTCGCGGGCGAGCCGGCGGTAGGCGCGCTTGATCTCATCCTGCGAGGCATCGCGCCGCACGCCGAGCAGCGCGTAATAGTCCTCAGCCACTATGACTCCCCGAGAATCTGGCCGACGTACCTGGCGACCGCGCGAACCGCGCCCATGGTGCCCGGGTAGTCCATCCTGGTTGGCCCGAGCACGCCGAGCTTGGCGACGACCTGCCCGCCCGCGCCGTACGCGGCGGTCACCACCGACGTGCCCTGCAGGCCGGTCTCCGCGCCGATTCTGACGGTGAGGGCGGACGGGCTGGCGGCCTCTCCGAGGAGCCGCATCAGTACCACTTGTTCCTCCAGTGCTTCGAGCACGTCACGGAGCCCCTTGCCGAAATCGGGGGCGGCCAAGTTGGCCGCGCCGCCAAACACCACGCGCTCCTCGTGCCGCTCGGCGAGGCTGTCGAGCAGCGCGGAGAAGACAGCGCCGGCGTTCGACCGCTCGGGGGCCGGGATCCGGTCCGCCAGGCCGACGACGGTCGCGGCCGCGTCGGAAAGCTTATGGCCATCCAGGCACGCGTTCAGCACAGCGCGCAAATGCGCGATCGACTCGGGCTCGGACGCGTCCGGCAGGTCCACCGTGACCTGCTCGACCCGGCCGGTGTCGGTGATCAGCACCAGCAGCACCCGCTGCGGGGTGAGCGAGACGAGCTCGATGTGCCGGACCGCCGACCGGGACAGCGACGGGTACTGGACGACCGCCACCTGCCTGGTCAGCTGCGCGAGCAGCCGAACCGTCCGCAACACGATCTCGTCGAGGCTGTACGCCCCGGCCAGGAACGCCTCGATCGCCCGGCGCTCGGCCCCGGACATCGGCTTGATCGACGAGAGCCGGTCGACGAACAGCCGGTATCCCTTTTCCGTGGGGATCCGCCCGGCGCTGGTATGCGGCTGGGCGATGAACCCCTGGTCCTCGAGGACGGCCATGTCATTGCGGATCGTCGCGGGCGACACGTCAAGGCCGTGCCTGTCAACGAGCGACTTCGAGCCCACCGGTTCAGTGGTGGACACGTAGTCCTCGACTATCGCGCGCAGTACCGCCAGCTTCCGATCGTCAAGCACCGTGTTCACCTCCTTGGCACTCTGTGTCTCTGAGTGCCAATTCTATTTGCTCACGAGACTCTCCGGACGGCAAGAACGGATGGGTCACGCTTCCGCGCGGCGATCGAGGGTCGGACCGGCGCGCCGGGGCTCGCCTCCCGGCTGGGGCGGGCCGCCTGGATTAGGGTAACTATGGTGCAGAGCCGACAGTACGGGCGTGACGTGCTCGCGCCGCAGAACCGCAAGCCCAAGCCCGGACAGCGGCCGGTTGACCAGGTCGAAGCCGAGCCCGGGCTGGTCGTGGAGGACTTCGAGGCGCGATTTTGCGGCGCGGTGGTGGCGCTGGAGAAGGACGCGGTGACGCTCGAGGACCGGCACGGGAAGCGCCGGGTGTTCCCGATCCCCGGCCCGTTCCTGCTTGACGGCCAGCGGGTGACCCTGGTCAGGCCGCGCCCGGCCGCGGCGACGACGAAATCCGGATTCGCCGCCAACCGCACCGCGTCCGGCTCGGTCGCGGCCCCGCAGCAGCGAGCCAAGGTCGCCAAGGCCAGCCGGATCTACGTCGAGGGCAAGCACGACGCCGAGCTGGTGGAGAAGATCTGGGGCGACGACCTGCGCGAGGTCGGCATCGTGGTCGAGTACCTCGAGGGCGTCGACGACCTGGCGGCCATCGTCGAGGAGTTCCAGCCGGGGCCGCGGCAGCGGCTCGGCGTCCTCGTCGACCACCTCGTGGCCGGGTCCAAGGAGAGCCGGATCGCCGCCGCGGTGGCCCGGAACCCGAACGTGCTGGTGGTCGGCCACCCGTTCATCGACATCTGGTCGGCCGTCAAGCCCGCCGCGCTCGGCCTGAAGGCCTGGCCGGACGTCCCCCGGGGCGAGCCCTGGAAGGAAGGGGTGCTGCGGCGGATCGGCTGGGCGCACCAGACCCCGGCCGACGTCGCGCTCGGCTGGCGGCGGATCCTGCGCGCGGTGACCAGCTACGCCGACCTGGAGCCGGAGCTGCTCGGCCGGGTCGAGGAGCTCATCGACTTCGTGACCGAGCCCGACGCGGGCTAGCTTTTCGCGGCCCCCGGCCCTCGGCCTTAGGTCAGGTCGCGGATGACCGCGTCGGCCAGCAGGCGGCCCTGGCGGGTCAGCACCAGGCGGCCGGAGGCGTAGGCGCGCTCGTCGATCAGGGCGGCGGCGCGGGACCGTTCGAGCGGCGCCGACGCGGCCGGGGCGAGGCGGGTCAGCGGCAGCCCCTCCGCCAGCCGGACGCGGAGCATGATCTCCTCCATCGACTGCTCGCCCGGGGTGAGCAGCTCGCGGGCGGCGGCCGGGGAGTGGCCGGCCGTCAGCCGCTGGGCGTAGGCAGTCGGGTGGCGGACGTTCCACCAGCGGACGCCGCCGACGTGGCTGTGCGCGCCGGGGCCGCACCCCCACCAGTCGCCGCCGGTCCAGTAGAGCATGTTGTGCCGGCAGTACGATTTGTCGTTTTTGGCCCAGTTCGAGAGTTCGTACCAGTGCAGCCCGGCCGCCGACAGCAGGTCGTCCGCGATCAGGTAGCGGTCGGCCATCGCGTCGTCGTCGGGGGCCGCGATCTCGCCGCGGCGGACCTTCGCCGCCAGCCGGGTGCCCTCCTCCACGATCAGCGCGTAGGCGGAGACGTGATCGGGGTCGGCCTCGATCGCCGCCGCCAGCGTCGCCCGCCAGTCGTCGTCGCTCTCCCCCGGCGTCCCGTAGATCAGGTCGAGGCTGACCTGCTCGAAGCCGGCCGCCCGGGCCCAGCGGACGCAGTCGAGCGGCCTGCCCGGCTGGTGCTCGCGCTCGAGAACCCGCAGGACGTGCGGCACCGAGCTCTGCATTCCGAACGAGATCCTGGTTACACCGCCCGCCCGCAATTGCTCGAGCTCGGCCGGGCCGACGGATTCGGGGTTAGCCTCGACCGTCACTTCCGCGTCATTGTCGAGGCCGAGGGCCTGGTCGATTCCGGCCAGCATCCGGGCGATCTCGGCCGGGCGCAGCAGCGTCGGCGTGCCGCCGCCGAAGAACACCGTGGAGACGCGCGTCTTGCCTGCTGGGAGCGTTCTGGCGGCCAGCTCAAGCTCGGCCAGGACGAGGCCGGGGTAGGCCGCCTGGCTGCCGCCGCCGCCCAGCTCGGTCGCCGTGTAGGTGTTGAAATCGCAGTACCCGCAGCGCGTGCGGCAGAAAGGCACGTGTACGTAAACGCCGAATGGGGTATTTCCAAAGCCCTGGGTTGCAATGGGCGGCAGCGACCCGTCATCCGGAACCGGTTCACCGTCCGGCAGCGTTCCTGGCATGCTGCCGAGGATAAGCTGTGGTCAGCACAACACGGGCGGGAGGCACTGGTGACATCAGATCCAGCACCTGACTCAGACGGTTCGCCGTTTCCGCCGGAGTCTGGCGAGCAGTCACCCCACGAGCGGTCACCCTACGGGCCCCCGGCTTACGGGCCGCCTTCCTACGGCCAGGTTCCGCCTTACGGGCACCTCCCGCCGTACGTCGCGGCGCCGCCGTACGGGCAGCCTTCGCCGTACGGACAGCAGCCGCCCTACGGGCAGGCGCCGTACGGGCAGCCGGCCCCCGTCCATCCGGGGATGCTGGCTGCGGCGGCCGACCGCGAGCGGACCATGGACGTGCTCAAGGCCGCCTTCGGCGAGGGCCGGATCAACAAGGAAGAGTTCGACCTGCGCGCCTCCCGGACGATGAGCGCGCGGACCTACGCGCAGCTCGGCTCCGTGGTCGCGGACCTGCCGTCGGGCCCGTCCTTCGGCGTGATGCCGTACCAGGGCGGCTACTACCCGGTCGTCACCAACCCCACCAGCGGGCTCGCCATCGGCGCGCTCATCTGCGGGATCGCGGAGATCTTCACGCTCGGCTTCGCCGCCATCCCGGCCGTCATCCTCGGCCACCTGGCCCGCCAGAACATCAAGAAGACGGGCGAGGGCGGCGACGGGATGGCCATCGCCGGCCTTGTCCTCGGCTACCTCGGCATCGGGATCTGGACGCTGATCATCATCACCCTAGCCGCCAGGAACTAGGGCGAGCTTCCTGTCACCTACGCCATCGACATCGCCTATTGGGGCCGTTGGGGTAGCTGGCAGGTCCTGGTGGGGGTTGCCGGGGCGCTTGATGGGGCGTTGGCGTTACTTGGGGCGGGAGTCCGTCTGGGTGGTGGAGAGCGCGGCCACGAAGGCCTCCTGGGGGACCTCGACGCGGCCGATCGTCTTCATCCGCTTCTTGCCCTCCTTCTGCTTCTCCAGCAGCTTGCGCTTGCGGCTGATGTCACCGCCGTAGCACTTGGCGAGCACGTCCTTGCGCAGGGCGCGGATGTTCTCGCGGGCGATGACGCGCGACCCGACCGCCGCCTGGATCGGGACCTCGAACTGCTGGCGGGGGATGAGCTCCTTCAGCTTCGACGTCATCGCCAGGCCGTACTCGCGGGCGTTGTCGGCGTGCACGATCTGGCTGAACGCGTCCACCGGCTGGCCCTGCAGCAGGATGTCGACCTTCACCAGGTCCGCCACCTGCTCGCCGTCGGGCTCGTAGTCGAGGCTGGCGTAGCCCCGGGTGCGGGACTTGAGGTTGTCGAAGAAGTCGAAGATGATCTCGCCGAGCGGCATCGTGTAGCGGATCTCGACCCGGTCGGTGGACAGGTACTCCATGCCCCGCAGCACGCCGCGGCGGGACTGGCAGAGCTCCATGATCGTGCCGATGTAATCGGACGGGGAGATCACCGTGGCCCGCACGATCGGCTCGTAGACGTCCTTGATCTTGCCGCCGGTGTTCCCCTTGGGGGTGCCCCCGGCCGCGGCGAAGCCGTCGATGCCGCCGGGGAAGTCGCTCGGGTTGGTGACCTGGATCTCCCGCCCGCTCTCCATCACGACCCGGTAGACGACGTTGGGCGCAGTCGAGATCAGCGACAGGTCGAACTCGCGCTCGAGCCGCTCCCTGACGATCTCCATGTGCAGCAGGCCGAGGAAGCCGCAGCGGAAGCCGAAGCCGAGCGCGGTCGACGTCTCGGGCTCGAAGACGAGGGCGGCGTCGTTCAGCCTGAGCTTGTCGAGCGCGTCCCGCAGATCCGGGTACTCGTCGCCGTCGACCGGGTAGAGGCCGGAGAAGACCATCGGCCGGGGGTGGTCGTAGCCGCCCAGCGCCTCCTTGGCCGGGTTGGTCGACACGGTGATCGTGTCGCCCACGCGCGCCTGCCTGACGTCTTTGACGCCCGAGATGACGTAACCCACCTCGCCCGCCGCGAGGCCGTCGCTCGGAATCGGCTCGGGCGAGATGACGCCGAGCTCCAGGGTCTCGTGGACGGCCTGGGTGGACATCATGAGCATCCGCTCGCGCTTGGTCAGCCTGCCGTCGACCACGCGGACGTAGGTGATGACCCCTCGGTAGGTGTCGTAGACCGAGTCGAAGATCAGCGCCCGGGCCGGGGCGTTGGGGTCGCCGTGCGGCGCGGGAACCTGGTCGACGATCAGGTTCAGCAGCTCCTCCACGCCCGCCCCGGTCTTGGCCGAGACCCGCAGCACCTCGGACGGGTCGCAGCCGATGATCGCCGCGATCTCGGCCGCGTAGCGGTCGGGCTGGGCGGCCGGGAGGTCGATCTTGTTCAGCACCGGGATGACCTTGAGGTCGGCCTCGAGCGCCAGGTAGAGGTTGGCCAGCGTCTGCGCCTCGATGCCCTGGGCGGCGTCAACCAGCAGCACGGCGCCCTCGCAGGCGGCCAGCGAGCGGGACACCTCGTAGGTGAAGTCGACGTGGCCGGGGGTGTCGATCAGGTTCAGGACGTAATGCGTGCTGTCCTTTTTCCAGGGCAGCCGGACCGCCTGGCTCTTGATCGTGATGCCGCGCTCGCGCTCGATGTCCATCCGGTCGAGGTACTGCGCGCGCATCTGGCGCCCGTCAACGATGCCGGTGAGCTGCAGCATCCGATCGGCCAGGGTGGACTTCCCGTGGTCGATATGCGCGATGATGCAGAAGTTCCGGATCACGGCCTGATCGGTACGGGCCGGTGCCGGACCCTGGCCCAGGGCCGGATCGCTCATTGCCACCATGCTTCCATGAAATAGTGCGAGTGCGTGATCAGGGTATCGTGGTGTGACCGCAGTCCCGGCGCTGAGCGGGGCGGCCGGCGTCCTAACGGCGATAACGTCGTTGGTTTGAGGTGAGTGCCGCGAGTCGGCTATCCTTCATGTTCGCGCCCACTTCTCACGCTGCCGCGTGCCGCTCGGGGCGGGCAGACCGTTCCCTGGGGCGGGGTCAAGCAGACTTACTTATCCAACGAAGGACAGACACGCGTGGCGAACATCAAGTCGCAGATCAAGCGCAACAAGCAGAACGAGAAGGCGCACCAGCGCAACAAGGCCGTCAAGTCGGAGCTCCGCACCCACGTGCGCAAGTTCCGCGAGGCTGTCGAGACCGGCAACGTCGAGGCGGCGACCTCCGCGCTGCAGGTTGCCTCGCGCAAGCTGGACAAGGCCGTGTCCAAGGGCGTCATCCACAAGAACCAGGCCGCGAACCGCAAGTCGGCGATCGCCAAGAAGCTCGCCGAGCTCGCGTCCGCCTGAGCTGAGCTTCTGCACTCGCGCCGGACGCGCTTTGGCTGTGTCCGGCGCGTTTAGCGTGCGCTGACCCGGTAGGCGACGATCTGCCTGATGGCCCGTTCGAGGGCGTACTCGGGACTGACGCCGCCGCCCTTGACCTGCGCGTCCGCCTCGGCCACGGCTTGCAGCGCGCGCCCGACGCCGTCCGGGTGCCAGCCGCGCAGCTGCTGGCGGATCCGGTCGATCTTCCACGGCGGGGCGCCGACCTCGGCCGCGAGCGCGTTGGCGTTCGCGCCCCGGGGGGCCGCGCCGACCCGGCCGAGCAGCCGCACCCCGGTCGCCAGCGCGCTGGTGATCAGCACCGGCGCGGTCCCGGTGGCGAGGGCCCAGCGGAGCTGCTCGAGGGCCTCGTTGAGGCGGCCCTCGACCGCGTGGTCGGCCACGCTGAAGCCGGTCGCCTCGGCCCGTCCCCGGTAGTACCTGGCCACAACGGCGCTGCCGATGCGCCCCTCGGTGTCGCTCGCGAGCTGGTCGACCGCGCTGGCGAGCTCGCGCAGGTCGCCGCCGATCGCGTCGAGCAGCGCGCGGACCGCGCCCTCGTCGGCCTGCCGGCCGACCCGCCGAAACTCCTGCCGGACGAAGTCGGTCCGCTCGCTCACCCGGGTCAGCTTGGGGCAGCTGACGACGGCCGCCCCGGCCTTGGTGAGGTCGGTGACGAGCGCCTTGCCCTTGACGCCGCCCGCGTGGGTGAGGATCACCGCCGCGTCCGGGGCGGGGCTGGCGGCGTACTTGGCGAGCTCGGCGGCGATGTCCTTGGCGACGTTCTGCGCGTTCCTGACGATCACGATCGAGCCCCCGCCGAACAGCGACGGCGACGTCAGCGCGTTGATCTCCCCGGCCGTGAGGGCCGAGCCCTCGAGCTCGTGCAGGTCTCCCCCGTCGGCGCCGCCCGCCTCCGCCGCCAGCGCGGCCCGGGCCTGTGCGAGCGACTGCCGCACGGCCCGGTCGACGAGGAACTCCTCTTCGCCGACGACCAGGGTGACGGGGGGGTACGCGGCCATGGAAGTAAGCATGCCATGCCCGGCCAGGGGCAAAGACTGTTCTCCCGAACGGACCGGGAGCCATGATCGTGTTCCGTTTGGGGCACGCCTTCGCGGCCGCGAGCGTCATCGTGTTCCGTTGGGGGCGCTATACGACCCGTAAGGAACACAATGACCTCTATGTCCGGATGTGACGGTGCACGTGGTGCGGGTGAGGAGGTTGTCGCCGATCTCCGGGCGGCCGTCGGCTTTCGCGCCTTTGGGGATCAACGGCTGGGATCACGGCGATTACTCCTTGCTGTTATCCCGCACGGGAGGGCGCCTGCGGGGTGGCGGCGCGGGGGCGGCAGAGGGGTGG
>DATCGA010000215.1:0-14369 GCA_036509215.1 Trebonia sp. | reverse complement strand
TAAGCCGGTCGTGAGATGCGTGCGCAGTAGCGGCAGATGGAGTCGATGATCTGGTCGGGGGTCTTGGTCCACTTGAAGGGCCGGGCGGAGTCGTTCCAGAGCTTGATCCATTCCTGCAGCGCGGTGGTGAGTTCTTCGAGTGAGCAGAAGACGCCGCGGTCGAGGCAGCGGCGCTGGATCTCGGCGAACCAGCGCTCGACCTGGTTGATCCAGGAGGAGTAGGCGGGCGTGAAGTGCAGCGCGAAGCGGGGGTGGGCCAGCAGCCACCTGCGCACTGCCGGGGCCTTGTGAGTCGAGAGGTTGTCGCAGATCACGTGGACTTCCAGGCCGGGTTCGACCGCCTGGTCGATCTGGTCGAGGAAGTCGCGGAAGTCGATGGCCGTGTGCTGCGCGGACAGTTTGCTGATGACTTTGCCGTTGGCGATGTTCAGGGCGGCGAGCAGGTCGGTGGTGCCGTGCCGCTCGTAGTCGAAGCTGCGCCGCTCGGGCGCTCCGGGCAGCATCGGCAGCACCGGCGCGGTGCGTTCCAGGGCCTGGATCTGGGGTTTCTCGTCCACGCTGAACACCACCGCGTTCCGCGGCGGGTTCAGGTACAGGCCGACGACGTCGCGGATCTTCGGGACCAGGAGCGGGTCCGGGGAGACCTTGAACGTCTCGGTGCGCCACGGCTGCAGGCCGAAGGCGCGCCAGATCTGCTGCACGCTGGTCGCCGAGATGCCCACTTTGCGGGCCAGCTCCCGCTTGGACCAGTGGGTGGATCCCTCGGGCGCCTCTTCCAGGGTGCGGACCACCACGTCCTCGACCTGCGCGTCGGTGATCGAGCGGGGGACGCCGGGCCGCGGGTCGTCCGTCAGCCCGTCGAGCCTCAACTCGAGGAAACGGCCCCGCCAGCGGGCGACCGTCCGGCGGTCGACGCGCAGCCGGGCCGCGACCGCGACGTTGCTCCCGCCGTCCGCGCAGGCCAGCACGATCCGCGCCCGCAGCGCCAGCCCCTGCGCCGTGCTCCGCCGCTTCACCCAGTTCTCCAGCGTGCGCCGCTCGTCATCCGACAGCGCCACAGGCTCCAGCCTCGTATCAGCCATGCACCCAGCAGAACCCATCCGGAAGCCCGCGAAAAGGCCACCAGGCCAGATAGTGACGCAAAACGACTCACGTGGCGATCCAAAAACTCACGACCGGCTTACTAGGTCACCGGGTACCCCGGGTTCGGCCACCAGAACCGCGAAGCTGAAGCCGGTCTCGGCCGCCCAGTCGGCGCGGCGGGCCTGGATGATCGCGCGCGCCTCGTCGCCGGTCGTGACCAGGCGCCGCAGCCACTGCCGCATGACCGGATCGCGGTAGGCGGCGACCATCGCGGGAATGTCCTGCTCGCCCCACGGGCGGAGCAGGAGCCTGGGCGTCGCCCCCGTCCGCTCCACGGCCAAGGCGGCCGCGGGCGTCGGCGCAGAATCCACGAGCACTGACCTTAGCCGCGCCGGGCGGGTGCGCTCAATCGAGATCCGGGCTGGGCCCCAGGTTCAGTTGGATCGCGTACTTGTCGTATGTCGCGTAGCAGGTGAAGCCGTTGCGGCCCATGATCGGCGCCGAGGTCGCCGTCCGGGCGCGCGCCAGGGCAACGGTCGCGCCCCCGGTGCGGGCCGTCGCCAGGCGCTCCCGCAGAACGGCGGTGTAAGCGCCCTGGCCGCGGTGGGTTTCCAGCGTGCAGGCGCCCCACAGCCGCGCAACCACGGACTCCAGCGTGCATTCCCCGACACACGACGGCGCCCGATGGGTCGCGCGCCAGCACGCCGAAACCGGCCCGCGTCCCGACGGGGGTGGCAAGCGCCGCCACCTTCGCCTCGATCCCGGCGTCGTCTCCACCGCTCCCCCAGACACGCCGCGAGACGGCTTCGCCCGCCACCACCTGGGCGCGCGTCCGGATCACCTCGGCCCGCGTGGCGGTCACGAGGGCGGGCAGCGCCAACGCCGCGTCGATCGGGGCGACGAGCACGTCGGTCGAGTCCGTGAGCGTGCCGTCCAGAGCGTCGACCAGCTCGGCGAACGCCCTTGGCTCACCGCCCCGGACCACCGACCACCTCGGGGGCGTGACGTGATGTTCGCGGCACCAGCCGGCAATCTGATCCCAGATCGCCCAGGCCGGCAGCGAGGAGGCATCCGGGGTCGTCCGCACCTCGGCGCTGCCGTCCGAAGCCGTCGGGTAGATCACGAACGAGGTCCCGAGTTCCTCGCTGTCGTGGCGCACTGACCCGGTCGGCACGATGCTCCACATCGCTGCCCGGGCAAGAACCCTCGCGCCAAGCACAGTCACCGGCTTGGCCGTTCGGCGGTGCTCAGCTGATGCAGGCTCCAGCCTCGGCCCGCCGGGTCCAGCGGCCGGGTGAGAGCGCCGAAGATCTCGGCCGCCCGCCGGTAGGACATCCGCGCCTGACCGGTTAGCGGGCAGACATCGGCCGACACCGTTCGGGCCGGGGCCTTGCGGTCGGTCAAGAACAGCGGACCCCACGTCCGGCCCGACAGCGTCCAGCGGAGGATCTGGCTGGTTGCCCCCTGCCACTCGACGCCTGCGCGCGATCCGGCGCCGGGCAGCGCCCGGACCCGGTGCCGCGACAAGTCCACTTGATGCGCGTCCAGCGCCAGTACCTTGACGGCCGGCGCCCCCGAGTCGTACAGCACCCGCCACAGCGACTGCTCCCGCAGGCTCACGGCCAGCCCGAGCAGGTCGCTGACTTGGCTGGCGGCAAGCGGCGGGGCCGCGACGGCCGGCTGCCGGTGGCGCAGTCCCGCAGTCAGATCCGCGCTGATCCATCCCTGGTCGCGCCACCAGCGCACCGCGCTCCTGAGCGCGGACAACTCGCGGTTCACGGTGCGCTCGTCGGTAATCGCCGCCCGCTCGGCCAGCGCGGCTGCCAGCCGAGCGCCAGTCTCGGGGTCGTCGAGGAGAGCCAGCGGCACCAGCGGCGGCGTCGCGCTGCGGCGGACCGCGCCGTACGGAACCGGCTTGCCGACCAGCGGCCAGGCCCAGCCCACGAGCGAGATCCGGTACACCCGGCGTGACGCGACGCCGAGCGCGGCCTGGTCGAGATACCGGTCCACCGCGACTGTGTACTCGACCGGCGCAGGCGTGACGCCGGCGTCGGCAGCAGGCGCGAGCGCGGGCGGATACGTAACCACCGCCGCCTCCGTTCCGCAGTAAATGTATTCACTCAGGACGGCTCTAGCATACCATTCTCGCTACCCACAAAAGCCTGTACTTAAAGAGCATTTACTGCGGTAATCACTCGGGGGAATCCGCTCTTCGTCACAGGTATTTGAATAATGGCGACAGTATCTGGCATGGTAATAAGCATGGCATATGGCACGCCTCTACCCAGGCCTCCCGTTGTAAATAGCCGCAGTAAATCAGTCAGATTGAATGGCGATAATAATCGCGGTAAATGGTTGTCGGGCAGGCTCGGCCCGCTGGCCGGGCGGAACTTCCGGCGCTTCTACGTCGGCTACGCAACCTCGATGCTCGGCACCTCGATGTCGGCCGTCGCCATCGCCTTCGCCGTGCTGGCCAGCGGCGGGACGGCGACGTCGCTGGGGGTCGTGTTCGCGGCGAACATCGTCCCCATGGTCGCGTTCATGCTCGGTGGCGGCGTGCTGGCCGACCGGCTCGGCCGCCGGCCAGTGATGCTGACCGCCGACATCGCCCGGTGCGCCGCCCAGGGCGCCCTCGCGGCCACGCTGTTCCTCGGCCGCCCGCACATCTGGCTGTTCGTCGTCGCCGCGTTCGTGGTCGGCACCGGCAACGCCTTCTTTCAGCCGGCCCTGTCCGGCCTGCCCGTGCAGCTCGCCCCGCGGGACCAGCTCGCCAACGCGAACGCGCTGTTCGGCATGGTCGAGCCCGCCGCCCAGGTCGCGGGGCCGGCGCTGGCCGGGATCGTGATCGCGGCGGGCAGCCCGGCCGCGGCGATCGCGGTCGACGCCGCCAGCTACGCGGTCAGCGCGATCGCCCTCGCCTTGCTGAGCTTCCCCGACGCGGGGCGGGCGAAGGCGGCCCGCTCGCTGCTGCGCGACCTGGCGGAGGGCTGGGCGGAATTCTCCGCGCACGCCTGGCTCTGGCTGCAGACCGTCCAGTTCACCCTCTTCAACCTCTTGACCTGGGGTCCTTACCTGGTCCTGGGCCCGGTGCTGGCCCGCGACTACCTCGGCGGCGCCCGTGCCTGGGGCGCGATCCTGGCCAGCTTCGGCGGCGGCGCGATCATCGGCGGCCTGCTCGCGCTCGGCCGCCGCCCCCGTCGCCCGCTGCTGGTCAGCACGCTGACGACGCTCGGCTTCCCGCTCCCGCCGCTCGCCCTGGCGCTGCACCTTCCGGTGGTCGCGGTGGCCGCCGGGGCGCTGCTGGCGGGGGCGGGCTCCGCCTTCGGCGGCGCGGTCGCGACGACCGTGACCCAGCAGCGGCTGCCCGCGGACGTGCTATCCCGCGTCGGCTCGTTCAACATGGTCGGCGCGTTCTCCCTCGGGCCGATCGCGTTTGTCGCGGCTGGTCCCGTGGCGGCCGTCTTCGGGGTCCGCGCCGTGCTCGGCTTCGGCGCCGCCTGGGCCGTCTTCGGCACTCTGGCGGTCCTCGCCGCCCCCTCCATCCGCCACCTCACCTGGCAAGACGGTCCACCGACGCCTTCGGCGGTCGCAGGCGAGGAATGAGCCGGGCCGGCGGGCACGGACCCGGACCTACGATGGCCGCACGCCGGACTCCCTGCCGCCGACGGACGTGGTCGCCGCCGAGGCCGCACTGCGCCCGGTGGCCGACTTCGACTGGTCGGTGCAGGCCGGCCCGCTGGAGTGGGACGTCGGGCAGACGGTTACGCACATGATCGGCGCCACCGGCTTCGCGCCGCCCGCGGACCTGTGCGGGCGGGTGCTGGCCCAGCAGTTCCCCGACGCCGCCGGTTCACCGGAAGATGATGCCGACCCGTGGCGCAGCCTGTTGGCCGCGACCGGTCGGCCGCCGACAATTCGGGTTCAGTATTGACCTTTGATCACGAAGAAGGAGCCGCGGATCACGCCCGCCAGCTTTGACTTCTGTCGCGCGAACTTGAAGCCCGCCGCGGCCAGCTCCTCGGGGATCTCCATGCCCTCTGAGAGCTTGAACCCGACCGCGCGCTTCTTCCCGTCCTCGATGCCGTACATCACGTTGATGGACAGGCCGGACTCGTAGAACACGTAGGCCATCCGCAGGCCGTCCACTTCGAAGGAGGTCACCTCCAGTGGGCGGGCGGAGATGACGAGGCCGCGCTCGTCGGCGAGGATGCGGGTCACCCGGTCGAGCGTCTCCGGATCCTCGCTGGCGGGGCTCACGGTGAAGACGTGATCGTACTTGTTCTTGTAGTAGCGCGCCTCGTTGGCCCGCAGGCCGGCAAGGGCCTCCGCGACGGGGGACGAGTCCAGGCCAACGGTGGACACCTGCTCGAAGTCGACGTTGTACGGCATCCGTCCTCCTCACGACGATCTAGAGGCAACCGTAGCCGACCGGAGACTCCAGCCCCGAGTGGGTCGGCTTGGCGGCATGATCACGAAGGATTTATGCACTATACGAGTTGGATCCTTCGTGATCATGGCCCCCGTGAGCCAGGAACGGCGGCCCTACCGCACCCCGCACAGCACGCGGCTTGAACCGCGCTGCCAGAGCGTGCCCACCTCGCCGAACCCGGCCGCGCGGAGCGCGCTGGTGTGGGCGGCGAGCTTGACCCCCTCGTTGCTGTGATGGACCAGGCCCTGCGAGCGCTCGGCCGCCGCCGAGGCCAGCGCGGGATCGGCCGCCACCGCCTGCCACCACTCGTCCCAGCTCTCGGCGCCGCCGGCCTGCCCGCCGGTGCAGCGCCGCCTGCTTTCGCGCTCCTCAAGCGCCCGGTCAAGCCGCGCCAGCACCGGGCTCGAGGTCTCATCCTCCTGCAGGTGATCGCCGTCGAGGAACAGGCCGCCTGGCCGCAGCAGGCCCGCCAGCGTCACGTACAGCCCGTGCAGTTCCGCCGCAGAAAGCCAGTGCAGCGCGGTCGTCGACACCACCGCGTCCACCGGCCGGCCCGCCTCGAGGCCGAGCCGCGACACCCAGCCGGACTCCCGCAGGTCCACGTCGACGAAGCGGAGCCCGGAAACCGCCGCGTAGCCAGCCCGGCCGAGCGAGAGCGTGACCGGGTCCGCGTCCACCGCCACGACGGTTGCCGAGGGCAGCCGGTCCAGCAGTCGCGCCGACAGCGAACCGGGGCCGCAGCCGAGGTCGAGGACGACGGGGTCCGGCCGCCCGGCGCCCGCCTCCACCGCGTCGATGAGCGCGGTGAACCGCTCCTCGCGATCGGGCATGTAGACCTCCTGCTGCCGGTCCCAGCGGTCGATCCAGTCCCGGGCGGCGGCGGCGTCGAGGGCCGGAAGATGCGTCAGTTCTGACATGACAAGCTCCCTGTCACTGGTTAATATGACTTTGACAGTGACAACCATAAAGCGGCGGGAAGTAACTGGTCAAGTGAATTTTAACAGTCACACTGATGTCGTCGTCGGGGTAGCGGTCGGGCTGGTGAACCTGCTGACCGAGGGCGAGGACCGCAGCAGGAAGTACCTGCCGCCCGAGGGCGACGAACGGGCCGCGAAGATCACCGCCCTGTTCAAGGCGGCCGGCGGCCGCCGCGCGGTCACCGTCGCCGAAGCCGACGAGTTCGGCCGAGTCGCCGCTGAGCTGCGAGAAGTCTTCGAGGCGGTGGCCGTCGGCGACATCGACGGCGCGGCCGTGGCGGTCAACGCGATGCTGGACGACACCGGCGCCCGCCCGGCCCTCGAGCGGCACGACGGCGAGCCCTGGCACCTGCACTTCCACTCCGCCGACGAGACGTCGATGGTCAAGGGCTGGCAGGCCGGCTGCGCGACCGGGCTCGCGATCGTGCTCGGCGGCGAGCTCTACGACCGGCTCGGCGTCTGCACCGCGCCGCACTGCGACCGGGTCTACGTCGACACCACGCGCAACGGCAGCAGGCGATTCTGCTCGACCGCCTGCCAGAACCGGGTGAAGGCGGCGGCGTTCCGCGAGCGTCACGCGTGACCACCCCCAGCGCAGACAACGCCGACAGCGAGCAGGCCGGCCGCATTGTGGTGCTGAACGGCCCGCCGCGCTCCGGCAAGTCCAGCATCGCCGCGGTCATCCAGGAGACCTTCGACGGCCCGTGGCTCAACCTCGGCGTGGACGTGTTCAGCCAGTTCGTGACGCCGCCGAGGCTGCGGCCCGGCATCGGGCTGCGCCCCGGCGGCGGCGAGCGCCCCGATATCGAGGAGCTGATCCCGGCCCTGTACGCGGCGTTCTACGACTCGGTCGCCGCCCACAGCCGCCACGGCCTCAACGTCGTCGTCGACGTCGGTCACCACGACGCCTACGCCAAGCCGCTGCACGTGCTCCCCGACGCGGCCCGCCGGCTAGCCGGCCTGCCCGCCCTGCTCGTGGGCGTGCGCTGCCCGCTGCACGTGATCATGCAGCGCCGCAACACCGGGCAGCCCGGGCGTGAGGGCCGCTACCGCACCAGCGGGCCCGGCGGCGAGATCCCCGAGCCGGTGCGCCGCTGGCAGCGGGAGGTCCACCAGCCCGGCGTCTACGACCTGGAGATCGACACCTCCGCCGTCACCCCCGAGATCGCGGCCGCGATGATCCGCGAACGCCTGGCCGGACCCGCCCCGACCGCGTTCCGCGAGCTCGCGGAAGACCCCGCCACCGCCGACCGGCGCTAGCGCCCGGCCCAGCCGGCCCAGCCGGAGCGGGCGTGGCGGTCACGGGTCGGTGAGGGCCGCGGTCAGCGCCGAGGCGTGCCGGTCCAGCCACGCCTCGCGGCGCTTGATCACATCGCCGACGCCGTCGTCCCACATCCGCTGCCAGCCGCCGCCGTGCGTCTCCGCCCGGTGCTTCATCAGGTACCAGGACCGCCGGGTGCGCACGACGGCCACCTCGACGATCCGCTCGCGGTCGGCGTCGGACAGGCCGTAGGCGTCGGCGAGGATACGGGCTCGCCGGGGCACGTCGACGCCCTCCAGCAGCGGGTCGCCGTCGCGCGGATCGGCAAACGGCGCCCACCACATCATCGCGTTGAACATCTCGTCCGCCCGGGTGGCGGGCCGCGCCAGGTCGAAGTCGATCAGCGCGTACGCGCGGCCGTCGCGGAACACGACGTTCTCCGGCGTGATGTCGACGTGCCCGATCAGCTCCGGCGGATAGGCCGGGGCAGCCGGGACCCAGGACGGCTCAGCCGGCTGCGTGCCCGCCAGCGCGCCTGGCGGGGGGATGAACGAGGCGGCCGCGTCGTCGTAGGCGCGGACCAGCCGCCCGACCGACGCCAGCCGGGACTCGTCGGCGATCCAGGGCGGGCGCGGGCGCCCGGCCACCTCGCCGTGAAGGTAGCTGAGCACCTCGCGTCCGGCTCCGTCGATGCCGAGGAACCGCGGCGCTCCCTCGAAGCCGGCCGACTCGAGATGCGCGAGCAGCGCGTGCACTAGCGGCGAGTGCGGCCCGAGCGGCCGCCGCACCGTGTCGCCGACCCGGACCACGCCCTCGGTCACGTCGCCGCCCGCCAGCGGTGTCTCGGCCTGGCCGTCCTCGTCTGCCCAGTTCTCGCTCACCGCGCAATGCTAAGGGCCGAGGCGGCCATACTCGAGGCGTGAGCAGCGACATCATCGGACCAGCGGTCAACGCCGTGCTGGTCCCACCGCAGGCGGAGCGGTTCGCGTCGCTCGTCGGGGCCGACACCAGCCGGCTGGTGCTGAACGTATCCGGGTGGAACAAGCTGGTCTTGCTGGACTCCGACCGGGTCTTCCTGTTCCCGCGATCGGCCATCGGCGTGGAGTGGTTCGAGCGGGAGCTGGCCGCCTACCGGGCGCTGGCCGAGGCAGGCCTGAGCGTGGTGCCGCGGCTGCTGGGCCGGTGGGAGGACCCGGAGATCTACCCGTTTCCGTTCGCGGCCGTCACCCGCCTGCGCGGCGCGGCCCCAGCCGCCCCGGAGCATCTCATCGACCAGCTCGGCCGGGCCATCGCCTGCTGGCATGAACTGGAGCCGCCGTCGCTGGCAGGGGCGCGGCCCCCGCGTCACCACGACGCCTCCTACCATCGCTGGCTGCGGAGGGCGCTCAACCCGGCCACCTCCGCCAGTGCCGCTGCGGAAGCCGCCGACCGCCTGAGCCGGCCCGACCGCGCCTCGGACTGGGCGGATCTGCTGGCCAGCGCGGCCACGCTCAGGCCGGTCCTGGTTCACGGCGACATCCACGAGGACCAGCTGCTCGCCGACGGCGGCCAGCTGACCGGCGTCATCGACTGGGAGACGGCCAGGGTCGATCACCCGTACTGGGACTTCGA
Source organism: Trebonia sp. (assembly GCA_036509215.1). Classification (GTDB taxonomy): domain Bacteria; phylum Actinomycetota; class Actinomycetes; order Streptosporangiales; family Streptosporangiaceae; genus Trebonia. Next base: position 5,008 of record DATCGA010000215.1, on the reverse strand, counting down.
CCTCGGCGAGTGGGGAACCGGGCTGTGGCGGCGCCGGCGCCGCGACTTCAGCTCTCTCTGGGCGCGAGGCTGGCACGCGTACGCGCAACGGCGCGGGCTGGACATCGACGCGCGCCCGCTGGAGACGGCCTTCCGCGTTCGGCACGCGCTCCGCCTGCTCGCCGATCCAGGCGATCCCGCCGTCGTCGGCACCCTCGAGGAGCACCTCGCGGGTCTATAGCTAGACGGTCGTGTCGACGGCGCGAGGGCCGGGCCAGTCGCCGTAGCCGGGGTTGCCGAGCCGGGGCGGCTCCGGTGACTGCTCCGCCGTCGCCGTGTCGATGAAGGCGGTCACCAGCGCGGTGTTGCCGTGCTCGCGCCACAGGACCGTGCGTGTCGCCGGCGGCCAGCCGTGCAGCGGGACGAACACGACCTCCGGGTGCCGGTAATGGTCGGGAAACGACGCGCCGGCCGGGAAGACGTTCTCCCGCCGGGAGACCAGCGTCAGCACCTCGGCGAAGGTGCGGGCGATGCCGTGGTGCGGGATGGGCCTCCCCTTCGGCGTGCAGGCCGGGTAGAACGGGTTTGACAACTCTCCGGTCAGCGGGTCGGGGACCCCGAAGATCGCGTGGTCGGCAAGCTCCTCAACCGAGACCACGTCCCTGGCGGCCAGCGGGTGGCTGCGGGCGACGCCGAGAACCCAGTCCTCGCGGGACATCACCGGCCCCTGGACCAGGCCGCTGGCCGGCGGCTGAGCGTCGAACCTGCCCAGGAGCACGTCGACGCTCCCGTTCCGCAGGACGTCGTGATAGTCGGTCCCGGTGACGTCGATGGTGGCGACGTCGCAGGCTGGGTACCGGCCCCGGAACTCCGCGACCAGCCTGGTGAACCCGTCGTCCTGGCAGTGGGTCAGGTAGCCGACCGTCACCTTTCCTGCCAGCCCTCTGGCGGCCGACTGGGCGCGGCGCATCGAGGTGTGGAGATCGTCGTACACGCGGGTGAGATCCGCGTACATGCGGGCGCCGATCGGGGTCAGCTCGACCCGGCGGGTGGTTCGCTCGAACAGCGGCGCGCCCACCCGCGTCTCCAGGCCGCGGACGAGCTGGCTGACCCGGGACGGTGAAACCCGCAAGCGCTCGGCCGCGCGACCGAAGTGCAATTCGTCGGCGGCGACCAGAAAGGCCCGCAGCTCGGCCATCTCGATCACACAGCAGAGTCTATTGTTGAGCGACGCTCAACAATAGGTGAGAAATTCCCTCTTTTTCTGCCGCCGCGGGCCGGGTTGACTCGTACTACCCAAACCGGCAATCAGAAGATCGCTAGGGAGCCAATGGACGCGAGCGTCTGGATACTCAACTTCGCCATCCTGGCGTTGGTGCTGGCGACGGACCTGGGTCGCCGCAGCATCACCCCCATGCGGTTGCTGCGTCCGGTCGTCGGCACCGCCATCGTCATCCCGTTCTTCATCAAGGGCGCCGCCACCTCCGGACACGGGCTCCTCCTTGAGGTGGCCGGGGTGGTGGCGGGAGCGGCCCTCGGCGTCCTGGCCGCGACGCTGTTCCGCGTGACCTATGACAGCAAGGCGGGCCGCGCCGTCTCCTGGGCCGGCCTGCCGTACACCGCGGTGTGGCTCGCGGTCACCGCCGGGCGCATTTACTTCACCTACGGCGCTAGCCACCTCTTCACCAATCAGCTCGGGAGCTGGATGGCGGCTAACCAGGTCAGCGTCGGCGCGCTGACCGACAGCCTCATCTTCGTATCCCTGGCGATGCTGCTCGCCCGCACCACCCTCCTCGCCGCCAGAGGCCGCGCCGCCACGGCCAGGGCGGCCCGCATCACGGCCGGCGCAGCCGCAGGCAGCCTCGACGCCGAGGCTGGCGCCCGATGATTTACCTCATCACGAGGCTCATCCGTAAGCTGACGCGCCGCAACCGTCAGTAGGCCCGGCCGAAGATGACCCGCTTCCCGTAGGCCGAAGGCAGCCCGCAGCGAATGCACGGCCCGGACTCGGTCGGCCCGTCCAGCGGCACGCACCGGGCGGTGGCCCCGGTCGCGGCCTTGATCTCCTCCTCGCACTCCCTGGTGCCGCAGTGCAGCGCCAGGGCCCAGCCGACGCCGACCGCCTCGACGAAGTCATCCCACGCGTCGGTAACGACCGTGTGCGAGTCCCGGAAGGCAGTCGCGCGCTCGAGCAGCAGGTCCTGGAACGCGGCCAGCTCGTCCGCCAGCCGGGCGGGCGCGCCGTCGAGCGAGATCGACTCCTTGCCCTCGCCGAGCCGCCGCACCATCACCGCCGTCCCTGCGGCCAGGTCGCGCGGCCCGAGCTCAAGCCGGATCGGCGCCCCGCGCAGCTCCCACTCGTTGAACTTGAACCCGGGCGACACGTGCGTCCGGCCGTCCACGTGCGTCCGGATCCCGGCGTCGGCCAGCCACGACGCCAGCGCCTGGGCGGCCGCGACGACCTCCCCGACGGCGTCGCCGCGCCCGATCGGCACGATGACCACCTGGTACGGCGCCAGCCGGGGCGGCAGCACCAGCCCCTTGTCGTCGCCGTGGGTCATGATCACCCCGCCGATCATCCGGGTGGTCATGCCGAACGAGGTGGTGTGCGCGTACCTGAGCTGGCTGTCCTCGCCGGTGTACTGGATGTTGAACGCCCGCGCGAAGTTGGTGCCCAGGTAGTGCGAGGTGCCGGCCTGCAGCGCCCGGCCGTCCCGCATCATCGCCTCGATGCTGAACGTGCGGGCGGCGCCCGCGAACCGCTCGCCCGGCGTCTTCTCCCCGTCGACGACCGGCATGGCGGCCAGCTCGCGGGCGGTGCGCAGGTAGATCGTCTGCAACGAGAGCATGGTCTCGCGCATCGCGTCCGCCTCGTCGGCGTGCGCGGTGTGCCCCTCCTGCCACAGGAACTCGGTCGTGCGCAGGAACATCCGCGGCCGCATCTCCCACCGGACCACGTTCGCCCACTGGTTGAGCAGCATCGGCAGGTCCCGGTGGGAGCTGATCCACTTGGCCATGAACTCGGCGATGACCGTCTCCGAGGTCGGCCGGACCACGAGCGGCTCCTCGAGCTGCTTGCCGCCCGCGTGGGTCACCACCGCGAGCTCGGGCGCGAAGCCCTCGACGTGGTCGGCCTCGCGCTGCAGGTAGCTCTGCGGGATCAGCAGCGGGAAGTAGGCGTTCTCGTGCCCGGTCTCCTTGATCCGCCGGTCAAGGTCGGCCTGCAGCAGCTCCCAGATCCGGTACCCGTACGGTCGGATGACCATCGTGCCCCGGGCCGGGCCGCGGTCCACCAGCTCTGCCTTGATGACCAGTTCGTTGTACCAGGCGGAGAAGTCTTCGCTCTGCGGCGTCACTCCGCGTCCGTCTGCGCTCACCTCAACGAGGTTATTCCAGCGGGCAGCAGATCAAAATCAAATAAATCGTCTTCCGAACGGACCGTGGCCCCGCCTGCCCCGTTCCCGCTGTCCCATTCGGCGTGGCAAGCCGCTGCCCATCCGCTAACCGTCACTGCTCCGGCTTGCGCCAGCGGAGCTCGTAGCGCGGCAGCGCCAGCCGCTTCACGGTCACGCCGGGCAGGGCGCGTTCCGCCTGCCGCCGTACCTCCCGGATGGTCAATTGCGGGTCCATGCCCGGCATCGCCGGGCCCACGGCCATCCGCTGGTACATCTCACGCCGGTAGCGGCGTCCCTCCGGCAGGCACAGCAGGACGCTGCGCCGCGCGGTGCTCGCGAACACCATCACGCCCTTGAAGGCCAGGTCGCGCGGGAGTTCGAGCCGGTGGTGAGAGACCCCGATCAGCACCCCGCCTGGCCGCAATGCCTGAGCGAGGCGGGGCAGCACCACCGGCAGCGACAGGTGGTGGAACGCGCTGATGCTGGTGATCGCGTCGTACGCCCCGTCCGGCAGCGTCATCTCGGCGACGTCCCCCAGCTGGCAGGTGACGTTGCCGGGAACCACCCGCCGGGCGACCTCGATCATTTCCGCCGACCGGTCCACCGCGTCCACCCGCCCGGCCCGCTTCGCCAGCCGGATCGCGAACGCCCCCTTGCCGCACCCCAGGTCGAGCACCCGCTCGCACCGGGCGGGCAGCGCCCGCAGCAGCCGAGGCTGGCAATGCGCGTTGTTATCCCACGCGGGGTTGATCACACCACGAATCGTAAGCATTCGGGCGCCTGGGCCGCTGGGATCAGCGGCGGCTGAAGGTGAGGTGGGTGACGCCGCTGGGGCTGTTCACGGCCTCGATGCGGAAGCGGCCTTCGAGCGCTTCCAGCCCGTCCCAGAGCCGCTCCCCGCGTCCCAGCACGATGGGCACCACGACGATGTGCAGGTAGTCGATCAGGTCGGCGGCCAGGAATGCGCGAACGGTGGCCGGGCCGCCGCCGATGCGGATATCCGCCCCGGCGGCAGCCTGACGCGCCTGCGCAAGTGCCTGGGCGGGGCTGGCCTCGAGGAAGTGGAACGTGGTCCCGCCGTTCATCTGGACGGGTGGCCGGGGGTGGTGGGTGAGGACGAAAACCGGGGTGTGGAACGGCGGGTTGTCTCCCCACCATCCGTTCCACTCCTGGTTCGGCCACGGGCCGTGGTGAGGGCCGAACTTGGCCCGCCCCATGATCTCGGCGCCGATGCCCGGTTCCCAGGCGCCGGCGAACGCGTCGTCGATGCCGGTGCTGCCGCCGGGCTGGCCTTGCATGGCGTGAAACGTGCGGGTCGCGAAGAACCACTCATGCAGCCGGACCCCTGCATGACCGTACGGGGCATCCAGGCTCTGCCCCTCGCCGGTGCCGAACCCGTCCAGCGATACCGAGAAGTTGTGCACCCGCACTCGCGGCACGGTGACCTCCTGATTGAGCCGCTCGGTGCTGCCATGGCCCCCAGCGCTATTCTCCATGGCTTGGAGGTGCGCGATGGAGAACACCGAACTTGACGCCCTGAGGTTGCGCTGCGGCGACTGCGGTCGCAGCTACCGGCTGGCCGAGCTCGCCTGGCGCTGCGCCGACTGCGGCGGGGTGCTTGACCTTGCCGGGTT
>DATCGA010000214.1:0-4019 GCA_036509215.1 Trebonia sp. | reverse complement strand
CTCGTCGATCCGGTAGGCGGCGAACACGTCATCGGCCGGGTCGTCGTCGTTATCCCAGCGGCTGATCCGGTCGGCCAGGTGCGGCGCGACGAACCGGACGTACTCGTCGATGATCTCCCAGCCCTCGTCGCCGGACACGATGAGCTTGGCGAAGTCCTCGTTGAAGACGTCGCGGATCACCCGGACGGTGAGGTCGGGCTCGCCGTGGAGCAGGGCCGGCGAGGAGGCCGTCTTGGACTTCTTCTCGATGATCTCCCACTGCGCGGCCAGCCGGGTGATGTCGAGGTCGAGCTCGGCCTCGGCGGCGCCCTCGGCGGCCGTGCGCACGATCACCCCGGCGTGCTCGGGGGTCACCTTCTTGAGGATGCTCTTGAGCCGGGTCCGCTCGTTCTCTGGCAGCTTGCGGCTGATGCCGGTCATCGAGGCGCCGGGCACGTAGACCAGGTACCGGCCGGGCAGGCTGACCTGGCTGGTGAGCCGGGCGCCCTTGTGGCCGACCGGGTCCTTGGTGACCTGCACGATCACCGACTGGCCGGCCTTCAGCGCGGACTCGATCCGCTTCGGCTGGCCCTCGAGCCCGCTGGCGTCGAAGTTGACCTCGCCGGCGTAGAGAACGGCGTTCCTGCCCTTGCCGATGTCGACGAACGCCGCCTCCATCGAGGGCAGCACGTTCTGCACCTTGCCGAGGTAGACGTTGCCCACGTAGGACTGGTGCGACGTCCGGTTGACGTAGTGCTCGACCAGCACGTCGTCCTCGAGCACGGCGATCTGGGTCCGGTCGCCGCGCTGGCGGACCACCATCGTCCGCTCGACCGACTCACGGCGGGCGAGGAACTCCGACTCGGTGACGATCGGCGGGCGGCGGCGGCCCGACTCTCGCCCCTCGCGCCGGCGCTGCTTCTTGGCCTCGAGGCGGGTCGAGCCCTTGATCGAGCGCACGTCGTCGTTGGGGTTGTGCGCCGTGCGCACGTGCACCACGGTGTCCGGCGGGTCGTCGGGCGAGGTCGCGTCCGCGTCGGTCGAGCCCGGACGGCGGCGCTTGCGGCGACGGCGGCGGCCGGAGGCGCCCCCGTCGGCGTACGAGCCGTCGGAGTCGTCGCCATCGGCGTCACCGTCGTCGCCGGCCCCGTCGGCCCCGTCGGCCTCGGCGGCCGACCCCTCGGAGTCGTCGTCGGCGCTGTCGCCGGGGCGCCTGGTCCGGCCCGACCGGCTGTTGCGGCGACGGCGGCTGCGGCGGGTGCCCGCGCCTTCGTCGCTGTCGTCGGCGGAGCCCGTCTCGGCGTCCGCGCCGTCCTCGGCGTCGCGACCGGAGTCTGAATCGGCCGGCTCGGCCACCGCGCTCGCGGCCTCGGCGCTGAACAGGTCGTCGTCGGGCGCGGTGTCGCGGACCCGGCTGCGGCCCCGGCCGCCTCGGGTCCTTGACCTGGTCGAGCGGCCGCCGTCGGCGTCGGCGCCGGTCTCGGCCTCGGCGCCTGCCTCGGTCTCGACGACCTCGGGAGCGTCCGTCGCCTTCGCCGCCGCCGTCGCCGCGCGACTGCGGCTCCTGGTCCGGGGGGCCGGGCGGCCGCTGTCGGAGTCGCCGGACTCGGCGTCGGGGGCGTCCGGGGCGTCCGGCGCCGCCGCGGCGGCGCGACGGGTCCTGGTACGGCTCGTCCGGCCGCCGCCCTCGGCGGCCGGCTCGGCGGGGTCGCCGGAGCCCCCGCCCGCGGGCGGGGGCGCGGGCGGCTGGAAGAGCACCTGCGGCGGCTGGAAGACCGCCGCCGGGACGGCTGGCGCCGCCGCCGGCGCCGTGGCGGGCGCCGGGGCGGTGGCTGCAGCGGGTGCCGCTGCGGGGCCAGTTTGCTCGTTAGTGTCTGTCTCGCGGTTGCTGGGCTCGCTGTCGAGCATTCGGGCAATCTCCAGTCAGTCCTCCGGGCGCGGTCGCACGCAAGGTGCCGGCGCGCCGCACGGAGGCTCGTAGTGTTCGTTCGCCTGGTCCGCCGGGCCCGAGAGCGCGCGGGAAGCGGTCACGCGCGAGGGTACGGACACGGCGCCCAGGCATGGGCATGTACCTCAGCTCCGGGACGACGGTGGTCATAGCGCGACCACCAGCCCGGATTCGCCGAGCGACCCCTGCGTCAGCCGCGTGATAAGCGGCAGCGTGGTGGGGATCACCTCGGAAACGTCTCGTAGCGCATTGAGCACGTCATCGGGCCGGACGGACGGGACCGTGTGATGGAGGACCATCCGCAGCATCGCGTCGCCGACCGCCTCGTCGTGGACATCAAGGGAGACCACGGCGGACCTAGCATCCATGCGCCGCATGCCCTTGGAGGTCAGCCGTTCCACCGGCGCCTCCTCAAGGGCAAGAAACTTCTGTACCACTGCCACCGCATCGCCCGGCGTCACGCCGGGGAGGACCACTTGCCACTCGGACGCAGTGAGGCGACTGGCTGGCAGTCCCCCAGCGTCCTCAGTGACAACAATCACGTCTATCCCATCAGGCAGCGCCGCGTTTAGCTGCTCCCGTGCGACGTCCGCCTCGATCCGGCTGGTCAGCGCGAGGCTCAGGTACTCGGCCTCGCTCGCGACTCCGGTCGGGGCGCCGCCCGCGTAGGAGATTTTCGGGTGCGGTGTGAACCCGGCTGAGTAGGCGATGGGCAACCCTGCCCGCCGCACGCCCCGCTCGAAGGCCCGCGCCACATCCAAGTGGCTGGCAAAACGCATCTTTCCCCGCTTAGCATACCGGACGAGAAGATGCGTAGTTGTGACCGGCGCGGAGCCATTTTGCTGCACGCCCACCGCCCCACTCATCTCCCGTTAGCCGCTAGCACGGGCAGCAGGCGCCTTCCGTCCAGACGATCTCCTGTCGGACCCGTCTGGATCTCTGTACCCATCGATGAGCACACCCCACACTCGTAGCACGGGGTCCACCGGCAATCTTCCACCTCGCCGGCACCATCGGGCTCGACTGCAGACCGCCAGTCCTCCCAGAGCCAGTCCCGGTCCAGGCCTGAGTCCAGGTGGTCCCACGGCAGTACCTCACCGTAGCCACGTTCGCGCGTAGTGTACCAAGCTAGATCGACCGGGGTCGACGCGAGCCCCGCCTCGGACGCCGCCACCCAGCGGTCGTACGAGAAGTACTCGCCCCACCCGTCGAACCGGGCGCCGTCCCGCCAGGCCGCCTCGATCACCGCGCCGACCCGCCGGTCGCCCCGCGACAGCAGGCCCTCGACCATGGACGGGTTGCCGTCGTGATAACGGAAGCCGATCGACTTGCCGAACTGCCGGTCGGCCCGGAACGCGCCGCCGAGCGCCCGCAGCCGCGCGTCGACCACCTCGGCCGGGCACTGCGCGGCCCACTGGAACGGCGTGTGCGGCTTGGGCACGAAGCCGCCGATCGAGACCGTGCAGCGGATGTCCCGCCGGCCGGTCGCCTGCCGCCCGGCCGCGATCACCTTCCTGGCCAGGTCGGCGACCGCCATCACGTCCTCATCGGTCTCGGTCGGCAGGCCGCACATGAAGTAGAGCTTCACCTGCCGCCAGCCGGAGGAGTAGGCGGTGGTCACGGTGCGGATCAGGTCTTCCTCGGTGACCATCTTGTTGATCACCTTGCGCATCCGCTCGGAGCCGCCCTCGGGCGCGAACGTCAGCCCGGATCGCTTGCCGTTCCTGGACAGCTCGTCCGCCAGCGTCACGTTGAACGCGTCGACGCGGGTGGACGGGAGCGAGAGGCCGACATTCGACCCTTCGTAGCAGTCGGCCAGGTCGATGGCGATCTCGTTGATCTCGCTGTGGTCCGCGCTCGACAGCGAGAGCAGCCCGACCTCGGAGAAGCCGGTCGACTGGAGGCCCGCGCTGACCATCTTGCCGACGGTGGTGATCGACCGCTCGCGGACGGGGCGGGTGATCATCCCCGCCTGGCAGAACCGGCAGCCACGCGTGCAGCCCCGGAAGATCTCCACCGACATGCGCTCGTGCACGGTCTCGGCGAGCGGCACGAGGGGAGTCTTCGGGTAGGGCCACTCGTCGAGGTCCAT
>DATCGA010000213.1:0-4271 GCA_036509215.1 Trebonia sp. | reverse complement strand
ACCACGGTCAGGACCACCTGAGCGTCCCGCACCGTCTCCCGCAACGTATCGGCGCATCGCAGGCGGGCCGCCTCAGCCGCCGCTCGCGCCGTCGGCCGCCTGGTCAGGACCGTCGGCTCATAGCCGGCCGCCACCAGGCGGTCGACGATCGGGCGGCCCATGCGACCCGCCCCGATCACGCCGATCCTCATCCGGCGTTCGAGCCGAGCAGGTCGCAAAGAGCCATCGGTCACTCGGTCGCCGACCTCCCCAGGTAGGCGCGCTCGATGCGCGCTTCCTTGGCGGCCAGTTCCTTCGCGTCGCCGTGCAGCGCGACATCGCCGTGGGCGAGGACCATCGCGGTATCGGCGATCTCAAGCGCGAGCATGACGTGCTGCTCGACGATCACGCAGGCGGCGCCGGTGTCGTCGGCCACCCGCCGGATCACCGGCAGCAGAGCCTCGACGATCACCGGGGCCAGACCCATGCTGAGCTCGTCCACCAGCAGGACCTTCGGGTCCTGCATGAGCGCCCGGCCGATGGCCAGCATTTGCTGCTCGCCGCCGGAGAGGTTGCCCGCCGCGACCTTCACCCGGCGCTTGAGTTCGGGGAAGTAGTCGAAGATCGTATCGATGGTGGTAGTGCCGCCGCGCCGTGCCGCCAGCTTGAGGTTCTCGGTGACGGTGAGCGACTTGAACAGCGACCGGTCGTCGGGCACGAGCACCAGCCCGGCCCGGACCGCGGCGCGGGGCGAGCCGGGCCGCACGGGGACGCCGCCGAGCCCGATCTGACCCGCCAACGGCGCCCGCAGGCCGGCGATCGTGAGCATCAGCGTGGTCTTGCCCGCGCCGTTCGGCCCGAGCAGGGCCAGCACCGTGCCCGGCTCCAGGCTGAGGTCCACGTTGCGCACCACCGGCCGGCCGGGCACGTACCCGGCGTCGACCCCACTGCAGGTGAGGACGGGACTCATCGGACCACCTCCGCGGTGACGGGCCGGCCGGGCTGGCCGGACAGGTTCTGCTCGCGCCTCACTGCGCCGTCTCCGCGCTCGCGTGCGTCGTGCCCAGGTACGCGCGCTTGACGACGTCGTTGCGCTCGATCTCCGGCGGCGTGCCGATGGCGACGATCTTGCCCAGGTCAAGCACTACGATCCGGTCGCACACGTCGAGCACGAGGCCCATATCGTGGTCGACCATGATGACGGTGGTCCCCGCGTCCCGGATCGCGCGCAGCCGATCGCCCAGCCAGCGGCTCTCGGTCACGTCAAGTCCGGCGGCCGGCTCGTCCAGCAGCACGATCGTCGGGCGCCCGGCCAGCGCGCGGGCGATGGAGACGAGCTGACGCTGGCCGACCGACAGCTGCTGCACCGGCTGGTCGGCGACGGCCTGCAGATCAAGGATCTTGAAGTAAGCGTCGACGTCGGCCGCCGGCGGCGCCCCGTCCGCGGGGGCGACGCGCGAGTACCGCGCCGCCGTCGTGCCGACCTCCACGTTCTCCCTGACGCTGAGGTCGTCGTAGAGCTCGATGCCCTGGAACGTCCGGCCCAGGCCGTCCCGGCTGCGCTGGAAGGGCTTGCGGGCATCGAGCTTCGCCCCGAGCAGCTCGACCGAGCCGGTGGCCCGCGCATACCCGGTGATGGCGTCGATCAAGGTGGTCTTGCCCGCCCCGTTCGGCCCGATCAGCCCGAGGATCTCGCCAGGGAAGACCTCGAAGCTGACGTCCTCGTTGGCGATCACCCCGCCGTAGCGCACTCCCACACCGGAGACGGTCAGCAGCGGACGGTCCGCTGCCTGCCGCACCAGCGGCCGCGCCGGCCGCTCCGACGTCGCCGCAGCCGCGTCGACTACGGCCGCGCCGCCCGCGCCGCCCGCGCCGCCCGCGATGGCCGCGTCGGCCCCGGCCGGCCCGACAACCGGCCCGGGGGAGCGGCGCGCCGCCAGCTTCAGGCGCAGGGCCGCGAGCTGAGTGTGCACCGGACCGACGATCCCCTCGGGGTTGAGGATGACGGTGAGGATGAGCAGGACGCCGCTGATGGCCGCGTAGTAGGCGCCGAGCTCGATGCCGCCGTGGTGGGCGATGGCCGCCGCGACCGATCCCAGGCCGACGACGGCCAGTGCGGAGCGAGCGAGCGTCGGCCGGACCAGCTGCACGATGCCGACGAGCAACAGCCCGACTAGCAGGACGTAGATCCACAGCGGAACACCGTTGTTGATGAGGGTGTAGGCGATGCCGCCGGCCGCGATAACCCCGGCGTTGATCCCGCCGGAGACGGACGTGATGCCGGCGATGTAGACCGTCGCGAAGAAGGTCACGCTGCCCACGGCCGTGTAGGAACTGTAGTCCGCGCTCGTCTGCTGGTAGGCCAGCATCGCGCCGCCCAGCCCGGCCAGGAAGCCGCCGATGGCGAAGGCGATCAGCTTCACCCGCGCGACCGAGACCCCCGAGGCCGCGGCCGACCGCTCGTTGGCCCGCACCGCGAGCATCGCTGCCCCCAGCCGGCTCCGCCGGACCAGCGCGACGCCGCCCGCCGCCAGCAGCAGCACAATGAGGCAGAGGATCCCGAAGCTCAGGTGCGGATAGCTATGACCGGCGCCCACGCCGAGGTCGAGCCCGAAGATCTTGGCGTCGCTGACCGGGGCGCCCGCGAAGCCGCCGTTGTAGTCGGGGTTATCGAACCAGAGATCCTGCAGCGCGGCCGCCAGCGCGAGGGTCGTCACCGCGACCGGCAGGCCCCGGATGCGCAGCGCGGGCAGCCCGACGATCACCCCGATGACCATCGCGATGACGGCGGCGAGCAGCGGTGCGAACGGGAATGGCACATGCAGCTGCTGCTGGATGCGCGTCAGGGAGAAGGCGCCCACGCCGGCCAGGGTCAGCTGCGCGAACGAGATCTGGCCGGTGAACCCGGTGACGACCACTTGAGAGAGCGCGATGACCGCCATCACCAGGGTGGTGATGACGGCCGCCCGCATCGAGCCGTGCGTTACGGCCAGCGAGCCGAGCCCCAGCACGACGATGAGGGCGCCAGGCACGACATAGCCGCGCGGGCGGGGGGCCCGGCCCAGCGTCTTTTGAATGATCGCTCCGCGGGACGGCAGCTCCTGCCCGCGCAGGACCAGGAAGATCAGGATGACGAGGAGCGGGACGAGGTCGGTGAGGCCAGAGGAAGGCAGCCAGCTCTTGGTCTGGAGATAGGTCGCCTCGGACTGGAGCATCCCGATGACCACGGCGGCCGCCACCGTCACCCCGATCCGGGTGAAGTTGCCGACCAGGGCCGCCGCCAGCGCCGCGACGATGAACAGCGAGTAGGAGTCCGGGGTGAGCGGGACGATGGGAGCGACAAGCACGCCGCCGACACCGGCGATAACAGTGCTGAGCGCCCAGTTCACCAGCGCGATGCGCTGCGGCGAGAGGCCGGTGACGAAAGCGCCCTTCTCCGTCTCGGCCGCCGCCCGGGTCGCCAGGCCAAAGCGGGAGAGCCGGAACCAGAGCCCCAGTGCGATGGAGAGCGCGATGATGATCGCCGCCGACCACAGGCGGTCGCCAGGCACCCGGCTGCCGAGCATCTGGTAGGTGTGCGCCGGGAAGATCGGCGCGACGGTGACCGCCGACGACCCGAGCTGCGTGGCGAGCAGGGCCTGCAGCACGATCATGACCCCGACCGAAGCGACCGCCTTCGCCGCGGCGGGCGTCGCGCGCAGCGGGCGGAAGACCAGAGCGTATAGGAGCGCTCCGAGCAGTCCGGCCACGACTAGCGAGATCAGGAAGGCTGGCCAGAAGCCCAGCGGGCCGCCGCCGATGCTGACGGTCGGGCTGAGGCCGGGGATGGGGTCGACCAGCTCACCCATGCGAAGGTAGGCATAGGTGTAGGCGATGTAGAGGGCGATCGCGGCGGACGCGAGGTTCACTACGCCGGAACTACGGTAGGCGACCACCAGGCCCAGCGACAGGGCCGCGTACACGGCACCGCTGCCGAGCCCGAGGATCAAGAACAGAAGGACAGTGCTCATGTCGGCGATCGCCCCCTCACATCAAGCGGTGACTGCTAGCTGACGACCTGCGGGTCGGTCGCCTTGCCGTTCTCGATCGTGAGCACCACGTCGCCCGAGCTGCAGTTAGACGGCAGACCCGGGAACATCTTTCCGTTGCAGGTGAACGTGAGCCCCGCTCCGGCCGGCAGCGGTACGTTCGTGGCCGCCTTGATGGCGGTCGTGATCGAGGCCGGGGTCGGGTCGCCGGTCAGCGAGGCGGTGGCCCGGATCAGGCCGAGCATCCCCTGGTAGCCGGTGACG
>DATCGA010000212.1:0-16612 GCA_036509215.1 Trebonia sp. | reverse complement strand
TGTCGCGGGCCGCCCAGGCGGCCGTCGTCCTGACCGCCGCGCTGGTCGTGGCGACGCCGCTGCTGCTCCTGGTCACGCCGTTACGGCCAGACCAAGATCAACACCAGCAGCTCGAACGGACCGCGGTTCCACCCAGTCCGCGCCAACTCGGGTACCGGGGTGGTCGAAGGCCGCGGCGGAGCAACGGTCCGTTAGCTACCGGCTTGGACTTTGAATTTCCCTTACCAGGGACCGTACGGGCCCTGGTGGGTGGAGGACCTGCCGCGCTTGAACTCGCGGACCTTCGGCCGGACGTCGGCTAGGTAGACCGCTGCCGCGACGAAGGCGATCACGGAGAGGAACCCGACCGCGCCGCCGTACGCGGCGGAGTAGAGCCCGAGGACGAAGGCCACGCCGAGGATGATCAGCCACAGCGGCTTGGTCAGCTTGCCGGCCGCGACGAAGGCCGGGGCGGGCCTGATGATGCCATCGATAAACGCCCACGCCTCGACCACGAACGCCGCGACCGCAAGGGCCACGAAGAAGTAGGTCAGCGGGGCGTAAGAGCCATTGCCCGTGATTGAAAGCACGATTCCACGTTACCTCGTGTAGCGGCCAGTTAGAGAGATTCTGCGCGACCATCAGCCGCCGGCGGCTCGGCCGGGTTAGCGGCGCCAGCGGCGGCCGGGTCGGTGGCGGCGTCGGTGGCGGCGTCGGTGGCGGCGTCGGTGGCGGCGTCGGATACGGCCGTGTCAGTCGCCTGCGTGTCAGTCGCCTGCGTGTCAGTCGCGGTGGCGTCGGTCCAGGTGGCGTCGACCGCCTCGGCGGGCGTCGCGGTCTCGCTCGGCGCCGAGTGCTCGCGGGTGATCGCGACCACCTCGGCCGTCGGCGGCTTCTGCGACTCCTTGGTGAAGGACTCGTAGATCTCGATCAGCACCTGCTTCTGCCGCTCGGTGAGCTGCGGGTCGGTCAGCAGCGCCGACCTGACCCCGGAGTCGCCCGGCCGGTCCTCGAGGATGCCCGCCTGCACATAGAGCGCCTCGGCGGAGATCCGCAGCCCCTTAGCGATCTGCTGCAGAATGTCGGCCGACGGCTTGCGCAGCCCGCGCTCGACCTGGCTCAGGTACGGATTGGAGACGCCGGCCTGCTCGGCGAGCTGGCGGAGGGAGATCTTCGCCTGCTCACGCTGCTGCCTGATGTACTCCCCGATGCTGTTCATGTTCGCCATGGATAACATTTTAGCTCTCCTGCTTGCAGTTGCAAATCCTCAGCAAGCAGCGGCTGCCGGAGACCGGTCGGCTGGGCGGCCGGCGGGGCTTGGGCCTCGCCGGCACCCCACCTGATGTCGCCACGCGCACCACGCGCACCACACCCACCACGCGCACCACGCAAGACGGACATAGAGGTCATTGTGTGCCGTTCGCGTCGTATAGCACCCCTAACGGAACACGCTGACGCCCGTGGGCCGGAAACGCGGACCTGTTCGGCACACGATCACGGCTCGCGCTCAAGCCGGTGGCCGACGAGCCGGATGCCGACTTCCGGGGCTAGCTGACCGGCACCTGGGACAGGTGCGTCCTGGCGAAGGCCAGCGTCTCGACCAGGTCCGCGCGGCGGACCTGCCTGGACGAGGCGTGCCGGGTGTTCACCTCGGCCACCACCATGCCCTGGTAGCCGGTGGCGGCGATGCCCCGCAGCAGCTCGGCGCAGGGCTGCTTGCCGCGGCCGGGGACCAGGTGCTCGTCCGGGACCGGGCCACTCGACACGCCGGTGCCGTCGGCCAGGTGGATGTGCGCGAGACGGGTGCCGACGTCGTTCGCCATCACGATCGCGTCGGAGGCGGAGGCGGCGGTGTGCGACAGGTCGAGGGTGACGTTGGGGACGTCGAGCTTGGTCGGATCCCAGTGCGGAGCGTACCCGGAGATCTCGGTCGCCCCCGACCGGATCGGGAACATGTTCTCCACCGCGAAGATCACGTCGGTCTCCTCCGACATCTTCGAGATGCCGTCCTCGAACCCCTTCGTGTACTCGCGCTGCCAGCGGAACGGCGGGTGGACGACGACGACCTTGGCGCCCAGCCGCTCGGCCAGGTCCTTGGCCCGCAGCAGCTTCGACCAGGGCTCGCGCCCCCAGACGAGCTGGGTCAGCAGCAGGCCGGGCGCGTGCACGGCCAGCACCGGGACCTGGTGGTAGTCCACCAGCCGGGCCAGGGCGTCGCCGGACTGGCTGACCGGGTCGGTGTAGACCATCACCTCGACCCCGTCGTAGCCGAGCTTGGCGGCCGCGTCGAAGGCGTCGGGCGTCTTCTCCGGGTAAACCGACGAGGAAGACAGCACAACGGGTATCGGGGGCAGCGCGGTCATCGCGTTCTCCTCCCGTCGCGCTCGTTCACCTGACCAGCTTACGCGCGAGCCATCCAATGTCGGACCCCGCCGATAGTGTGCGGGCATGGCGAAGTCGACGGCGGCGTTCCGGTGCAGCGAGTGCGGCTGGCAGGCGCCCAAGTGGGTCGGGCGGTGCGGCGAGTGCCAGGCCTGGGGCACGGTCAGCGAGGCGGCGGTGCCGCGGCTGGTCCGGGCCGGCATCCGGGCGGCCGCCTACGGCGGCGGCGCGGGCGGCGCCGGGCGGCTCGGCGGCGGCCCCGTGTCGACCGCGGCGATGCCGATCGGGCAGGTCGACGCGGCCCACGCGGCCGCCCGGCCGACCGGCCTGGACGAGCTCGACCGGGTGCTGGGCGGCGGGCTGGTCCCCGGCGCGGTGCTGCTGCTCGCGGGCGAGCCCGGGGTCGGCAAGTCAACCCTGCTGCTCGAGGCGGGCGCGCTCGTCGCCGCCGAGGGGCCGGTCCTGTACATCACCGGCGAGGAGTCGGCCGCGCAGGTACGGCTGCGCGCGGACCGGCTCGGCGCGATCCACGAGAGCCTGTACCTGGCCGCCGAGACCGACCTGGACGCGGTCATCAGCCACGTCGAGGCGGTGTCGCCGCGGCTGCTGATCATCGACTCGGTCCAGACGATCTCGGCGGGCGACGTCGACGGCGTGGTCGGCGGGGTCACCCAGGTCCGCGAGGTCGCGGCCGCGCTGATCGCGGTGGCCAAGCAGCGCGGGATGTCGACCATCCTGGTCGGCCACGTGACCAAGGACGGCTCGGTGGCCGGCCCGCGCACGCTGGAGCACCTGGTCGACGTGGTGCTGCACTTCGAGGGCGACCGGCACTCGCGGCTGCGGATGGTCCGCGCGGTCAAGAACCGGTACGGCCCGACCGACGAGGTCGGCTGCTTCGACCTCGGCGAGTACGGCCTGATCGGCCTGGCCGACCCGAGCGGCCTGTTCCTGTCCAGGCACAGCGAGCCGGTGCCGGGCACCTGCGTGACCGTCACCCTGGAGGGACGGCGGCCGCTGCTGGCCGAGGTGCAGGCGCTGGTCGGGACGTCCGTGCTCGACGTGCCGAAGCGGGTCACCTCGGGGCTCGACGCCTCCCGGGTCGGCATGGTGCTGGCGGTGCTGCAGCGCCGGGCCGAAGTCAAGATCGGCAAGTCCGACGTCTACGCCGCGACCGTGGGCGGCGTCCGCCTGACCGAGCCGTCGGTCGACCTCGCGGTCGCGCTGGCGCTGGCGAGCTCGGTGGCCGGCCTGGCCCTGCCGCCTGGCCTGATCGTGGTCGGCGAGGTCGGCCTGGCGGGCGAGGTGCGTAACGTCGTCGGCGTGCCGCGCCGGGTGGCCGAGGCCGAGCGGATGGGATTCCGCCAGGCGATCGTGCCCGCCGGCTCGGCCGGCAACGGGTACCCGGCCGACTCGGCGATGGAGGTCTCCGAGGTCGGTGACGTGCGCGAGGCCATGCGGGCCGCCTTCCGGGGCTAGCGGGAGAGCGTGAACGAGCGGACCGGGCTGGACTGCCCGTGGGTCAGCGCGACCGCGTCGAACGTGCCCGAGCTGCCCGCAGACAGCGTGCCGCCGCACCCTGCGGGCAACTTGGCCTGGCGGTTCCAGCTGATCGAGAGCACCTGCGGCACGCCCAGGGTGAACCGCACGGCGGCGGCGCCGGAGAGCTTGCACGCGGACGAGTCCCACACCACCCGCCCCTGCCTGGTCACCACCACCTGCACCGAGCCCGGCCCGTAGCTGAGCGTGCAGGCGCTGGCCGAGGTCGACACCGCGTACAGGTCGAACTTCGGCGACGCGCCCTGGCCGTAGCTCGGCTGGCCGGTGAACAGGCTCAGGACGATGTCCGATGGCGTGCAGCGCGGGCCCTTGGCCGCCGATGACGGCGACGGCGTCGGGCTCGGGCTCGGGCTGGCGATTGGATAGGCCCGGGCGGTCTTGCGCGTGTCGGCGCTCTTGGACGGCGTCGCGGCGATGGTTGGCTTCGCGGTCTTCTTCGGTGCCGGTCCGGGCCAGGTGCTGCCGTAGGCGGCCGCCGGGAGGGTCCCCCGCCTGTCCAGGGCTGCGGTCGAGGCCTTGGCCGCCGCCGACGTACCCGGCGCCGCGTGGTGGCCGCCAGGGAACAGCCAGACGCACAGCCCGACGACGACGATCCCCCCGCCGAGGATGAAGAATCGCCGCCGCCAGTAGGCGTCGGGATCTCGGGGGGCGCCCAGGTCGGGTGCCGCGTCGTATCCGCCCTCACCATCTTCGTAACGATCCGCATCCTTCCACATACGGAAAGTATGCGACTGGACGGGCCCGACTCCCCGCCGGCGCGCCGTGGGAGGTCAGGCCGGGAGGGCGAACCGCCCGTCCGGGAGCGGGTCGACCAGGCCGTCGGTGACCAGGCCGTCGAGGGCGCGGGCGCGCTGGGTGTCATCGGGCCAGACGAGGTCGAAGCGCGCCAGCGGCACCGGCTCCCGGGAGTCCCGCAGGACGGCCAGCAGGCGGCCGCGGCACTGACGGTCGGTGCCCTCGTAGCGCTGGCCGACCGGCCTGACCTCGGCCGCCGGGCGGCCGGCGGCGAGCCACGCGCACTGGGCCGCGACCGGGCAGCCGTCGCATCGCGGCGACGCGGCCGTGCAGGCGAGCGCGCCGAGTTCCATGACCGCGACCGACCAGCGGGCGGCGATCGCCGCGTCCGGCGGCAGCAGCGACTCGGCGAACCGGTACTCCGCCGTCGACGGCTGCGGGCCGGGGAACTCGCGGCCGGATCCGAGCCGGGTCAGGACCCGCCGGACGTTCGTGTCGAGGACCGCGTGCCTGCGGCCGAACGCGAAGACGGCGACCGCGGCGGCGGTGTAGGCGCCGATCCCCGGCAGCGCCAGCAGCTCGTCGCGGGTTGACGGGATCTGGCCGCCATGGCGCTCGGTCACGATCGTGGCGGTCGCGTGCAGGCGCAGCGCCCGGCGGGGGTAGCCCAGCCGCCCCCACTGCCGCACGGCCTCGCCCGCCGGGTCGGCCGCGAGCGCCGCGGGCGACGGCCAGCGCTCGAGCCACGCCCGGTAGGCGGGCAGGACCCGGCTCACCGGCGTCTGCTGCAACATGATCTCGCTGACCAGCACCGCCCACGGGGAGACCCCGGGCGCCCGCCACGGCAGATCCCGCGCGCAGGCCGCGTACCAGCCGAGCACCGGCTCCAGGTAAGACGAGGGCATAACGAGCATTATCCGCGACCCGATGGCCACCGCGGGCCGGGAAAAGCGAGGCGGGGCCGGGAACGATGTTCCCGGCCCCGCTTCTTCAATCCGAACCGCTTAGCTGAGCGCCGTCGCGGTGCCCGGGCCGTCGGAGGACGACGCGCTGGGCGGGTTGGTGCCGCTCAGCGGCTCGCTCGCCACCGCGGCGGCGCCGACCGTGATCGCCTCGGGGGTCGATTCCGGCTTCGGCTCGCTGAGGAAGGTGAACTTCGCCTCCTCGCCGGTGCCCTCGGCATCGACGATGACGTTGGTCCCCGGCCGCAGCTCCCCGAAGAGGATCTTCTCCGACAGCATGTCCTCGATCTCGCGCTGGATCGTCCGGCGCAGCGGCCGCGCGCCGAGCACCGGGTCGTACCCGCGCTCGGAGAGCAGCTGCTTGGCGTCCGGGCGGAGCACGATGCTCATGTCGCGGTCCCGCATCCGGTCGTCGACCTTGGCGATCATCAGGTCCACGATCTCGAAGATCTCGTCCTGCTCCAGCTGGTGGAACACGATGATGTCGTCGACGCGGTTGAGGAACTCGGGGCGGAAGTGCTGCTTGAGCTCCTCGCCGACCTTGGCCTTCATCCGGTCGTAGGACCCCTTGCTCTCGCCCTGCCGGGCGAAGCCGACCGACACGCCCTTGGAGATGTCACGCGTCCCCAGGTTCGTGGTCATGATGATCACGGTGTTCTTGAAGTCCACCATCCGGCCCTGCGCGTCCGTGAGGCGCCCGTCCTCGAGGATCTGCAGCAGCGAGTTGAAGATGTCCGGGTGGGCCTTCTCGATCTCGTCGAACAGCACCACCGAGAACGGCTTGCGGCGCACCTTCTCGGTGAGCTGGCCGCCCTCCTCGTAGCCGACGTAACCGGGCGGCGAGCCGAACAGCCGGGAGACCGTGTGCTTCTCCATGTACTCGGACATGTCGAGCTGGATCAGCGAGTCCTCGTCGCCGAACAGGAACTCCGCCAGCGTCTTGGACAGCTCGGTCTTGCCGACGCCGGACGGCCCGGCGAAGATGAACGAGCCACCGGGGCGCTTGGGGTCCTTCAGCCCGGCGCGGGTGCGCCGGATGGCCTGCGACAGCGCCTTGATGGCGTCGTTCTGGCCGATGACCCGCTTGTGCAGCTCGTCCTCCATGCGGAGCAGCCGCTGCGACTCTTCCTCGGTCAGCTTGAAGACGGGGATGCCGGTCGCGGTGGCGAGGACCTCGGCGATGAGCTCCTCGTTGACCTCGGCCACGACGTCCATGTCGCCGGCCTTCCACTCCTTCTCCCTGGTGGCCTTCTTCGCCAGCAGCTGCTTCTCCGTGTCACGGAGGGCGGCCGCCTTCTCGAAGTCCTGGGAGTCGATGGCCGACTCCTTCTCCTTGCGCACCTGGGCGATCTTCTCGTCGTACTCGCGCAGGTCCGGCGGCGCCGTCATGCGGCGAATGCGCATCCGCGACCCGGCCTCGTCGATCAGGTCGATCGCCTTGTCCGGCAGGAACCGGTCGCTGATGTAGCGGTCGGCCAGCTGGGCCGAGGCGACCAGGGCCCCATCGGTGATGGACACCCGGTGGTGCGCCTCGTAGCGGTCGCGCAGGCCCTTGAGGATCTCGATCGTGTGCGCGATGGTCGGCTCCGCGACCTGGATGGGCTGGAAGCGGCGCTCGAGGGCGGCGTCCTTCTCCAGGTACTTGCGGTACTCGTCCAGCGTGGTGGCGCCGATCGTCTGCAGCTCGCCCCGGGCCAGCATCGGCTTGAGTATCGAGGCCGCGTCGATCGCGCCCTCGGCCGCGCCCGCGCCGACGAGGGTGTGGATCTCGTCGATGAACAGGATGATGTCGCCTCGGGTGCGGATCTCCTTGAGCACCTTCTTGAGGCGCTCCTCGAAGTCACCTCGATACCTGGAGCCTGCCACCAGCGCGCCGAGGTCGAGCGTGTAGAGCTGCTTGTCCTTGATCGTCTCGGGCACCTCGCCCTTGACGATCTTCTGCGCAAGCCCTTCGACCACCGCGGTCTTGCCGACGCCGGGGGCGCCGACCAGGACCGGGTTGTTCTTGGTGCGCCTGGACAGCACCTGCATGACCCGCTCGATTTCCTTCTCCCGGCCGATCACCGGGTCGAGCTTCCCCTCGCGGGCGCCCTGGGTCAGGTTGCGGCCGAACTGGTCGAGCACGAGCGAGGTGGACGGCGCGGCCTCGGCGCTGCCGGCCGCGGCGGGCCCCGGCTCCTTGCCCTGGTAGCCGTGGAGCAGCTGGATGACCTGCTGGCGGACCCGGTTCAGGTCGGCGCCAAGCTTGACCAGAACCTGGGCGGCGACGCCGTCGCCCTCGCGGATCAGGCCGAGCAGGATGTGCTCCGTGCCTATGTAGTTGTGGCCAAGCTGAAGCGCCTCGCGCAGCGAGAGCTCAAGCACCTTCTTGGCTCGCGGGGTGAACGGGATGTGCCCCGACGGCGCCTGCTGACCCTGGCCGATGATCTCCTCGACCTGCTGGCGGACCGCCTCAAGGCTGATCCCTAGCGACTCGAGCGCCTTGGCAGCCACCCCCTCGCCCTCATGGATGAGGCCGAGCAGGATGTGCTCAGTGCCAATGTAGTTGTGATTCAGCATCCTGGCTTCTTCTTGCGCCAGGACTACAACCCGCCGCGCCCGGTCGGTGAACCTCTCGAACATGTCGTCGCTCTCCTCACAGCGGGAATCCAGCAGGTTTCGGCGTGCCTGCCTGCTTCCGCATGGTAGCCGCGTGCCCGACCCTGTGCTTAACGCGTTATGCGCCAACATCAGGAACGTTCCCCGGACTCCGCGTCTTCACCCCATCCAACAGCGTGAAGTCGCACCATAGTTCCAAGTACGCCGCAAGCGAACGAGCTGGCTACGCCAAGAGCGAACAGGTGCCGTCACCGCCGACGCCGAGGGGGGTTCGGCGGCGGACGGACGGCCCTCTAGTGCGCGGCTTCGTACTCGGCCACGATGTTGGCCGGGATACGGCCGCGCTCGTTCACCTTGAAGCCGCGCGACTTAGCCCACTCGCGGATTCGCGCGCTCTGCTCGCGACCCGCCCCGTTCCGCTGGCGACGCCGCCGGGCCTGCGCGTTGCCGGCTTTGCGGGCGTGCTCCACATACTGGGCGAGCTCTTTGCGGATGCGGCCGGCGTTGCCCGAACTGAGGTCGATCTCATAGGAGACGCCGTCGAGTCCAAAGGTCACCGTCTCAGTCGCTTCACTACCGTCGAGGTCATCGAGCAGTAGTACCTGCACCTTCTGTGCCATGGAGATTCAGCCCTTCTGCGGAGTAAGTATTATCGCAATAACATATACCCAGCCCATGCCCCAGACAATTCCGGGGGGGTAGAACTTCTCGGTGAACTGAATGGGCACTCAGCGAAACCGCGAGCATCGCGCGACATCCGCGCTACGGCACGTGACAATAGGTGCACAGTTAGCATATCGCCCAAGCGCACGTTGTCATCGAGGCAATCCGTTGCGATGGACGGAATCAGATGTTGACGGGACTTCTCGAGCGGCGCGGAAACGCGCGCATAGCAGCGGGGCGGGTCCAGATAAATCGCCGATGTCGGGATTTAAGCTTCTGCCGTGCTCGCGGTCAACTGCGCGCTCCTCGTCGGCGGCCGCCCCGGCCCCGGAGCGCTCTTTGCGCTTTGGCGCCAACTCACGGCGCACGATGGCCCAGGCGCCGATCAGAACGGCGGCGCACACAATCGCAGGCGGTGTAAGTGCGGCAAGGTCCTGCAACATAACGCTTCCTCGGCCCATGATCAGCGCCGGCCGGCCGCGGCCGGCACGGGCATCCGCGGCGACCTGACCCGTATGGTGAACTGCCCGCACCTGGCACTCTACCCGCAGCGGCCGGCCGATCGGGCAGCCGCGGGCGCCGAAGCCGCCGACGGCGGCATATCCCTGCCAAGTGGCAGGTATCAGGGAATTTCCTAGAGCCGGAGCAGCATGCGCGTGTTTCCCAGCGTGTTCGGCTTCACACGGTCCAGGTCGAGGAACTCGGCGACGCCGTCATCGTAAGAGCGCAACAACTCAGCGTAAACCTCGGGGGCGACCGGCGTGCCGCTGATTTCGGTGAAGCCGTGACGGCCGAAGAAGTCCACCGCAAACGTGAGGACGAATACGCGCGATACGCCGACCCGCCGAGCGCGGTCGAGCAAGTCGTCGACGATCAGGTGCCCGATGCCGGCGCCCCGCACGCTCTCGTGAACGGCGACCGTCCGCAGCTCGGCCAGATCCTCCCACATAACATGCAGTGCACCGCATCCGACGACGGCGCCGGCGTCGGAACTCTCGGACACACTGAACTCGAGGATGTCCTCGTATAGGTTCACCGTGTGCTTGTCCAGCAGCCGCCGCGAGCCGACGTTCTCGTCGATCAGGGCCCGGATTTCCTGGACGTCCCCGGTCCGCGCCTGCCTCACTATGTACCCCATCGCGGCACTACTGTAGCGCCTCAATGCCATCGGGCGGCCGCCCCCGAGCCACGGCGCCGTACCACATGTTCGCGATCGGCGCCGGTAAACGCGGATACCGTTAGAAAGGCAAAAATTCATGCGAGCCGGTCGCCAGCGGCAGCTTCATCTAATAACGTTCATCGACGTGCGTACACTCAGCCGGGTTCTACCGCTCGTCGTGGCCGCCGCCTCCGTAGCAGTCCTCTTGCAGGGCAGCGCGAGCCAGGCGCAGACGGTCCGCGTTCAGCCGTCTCTCAACTCGCTGGTGGCGGAAGCCAAGCAGCTTTCCAACCAGGTCGAATCGCTCAGCGAGCAGTACGACGGCCTCAAGATCGAGATCTCGCACGCCAAGAGCGAGGAGTACTTCGCCAAGCAGGCGGAGAAGCAGGCCGACGCGGCGATGGCCGGCAGCCAGGCCGCCGTCGCCCAACTCGCCGCCATGGGCTACATGAACGGGGGGATGAACCCCACCCTGCAG
Organism: Trebonia sp.; assembly: GCA_036509215.1. GTDB lineage: Bacteria > Actinomycetota > Actinomycetes > Streptosporangiales > Streptosporangiaceae > Trebonia. The sequence goes on along the minus strand of DATCGA010000212.1, from coordinate 6,099 downwards.
CTGCTCACCAGCGGCAACCCGGGGCAGTTCCTGAGCCAGGCGTCAACGGTCGAAGAGGTCGACAACCAGGCCGGCCTGCGGCTGTCCACGCTGCAGCGCGAGCAGCTCGCCGCGGCCCGGGCGCAGGAGGCCGCCTCGCAGGAGATCGCCACCGTCGACTCGCTGACGAAGCAGATCAACGGCAAGGTATCCCAGATCAACGGCAAGATGGCGACCCTTCAGAGCTCGGAGATGTCGGCCGCGGTGGCCGTGTTCGACAAGACCGGGAACTTTCCCAATTTCCCGCTGCCGAGCGGCAACACCGTCGGCGAGATCGCCCTTCGGGCGGCGCTGACCCGCCGGGGATATCCGTACGTCTGGGCCGCGGCCGGGCCGACCGCGTTCGACTGCTCCGGCCTCGTCGTCTGGGCCTTCGCGCAGCAGGGGATCTCGCTCCCGCACTACACCGGGGACCTGTGGAACCTGGGCACGCACGTCGCCGAGGCCGACCTCGAGCCCGGCGACCTGGTGTTCTTCTTCGGGGAGGACCACGTGGGCATCTACATCGGCGACGGCCTGATGGTGGACGCGCCCGCCCCCGGCCAGAACGTGATCGTCCAGCCGATCAGCCAGGACCCCTACAGCGGGGCCGTCCGGATCAGCTAAGCGGAAAGCCAGCAGCCCCCGGGGTGATCCTCGGGGGCTGCTGCTTTTCAGCTGCTTTCAGCTACCGGGCCGCACGAACGGGAACAGGATCGTCTCCCTGATGCTCTCGCCGGTCAGCATGATCATCAGGCGGTCCATGCCCATGCCCAGGCCGCCCGTAGGCGGCATCGCGTACTCGAGGGCGAGCAGGAAGTCCTCGTCGAGTTCCATCGCCTCAGCGTCGCCGCCAGCGGCCAGCAGCGACTGCGCGGTGAGCCGCTCCCGCTGCACCACCGGGTCCACCAGCTCGGAGTAGGCGGTGGCGAGCTCGGCGCCGAACACGACCAGGTCCCACTTCTCGGCCAGCCGGGGGTCGGTCCGGTGCTGCCGGGTCAGCGGCGAGATCTCGACCGGGAAGTCCCGGTAGAACGTGGGCTCGACCGTCTTCTTCTCCACCAGCCGCTCGTGCATCTCCAGCAGCACCTGGGCGCGGTTCCAGCCGGGCTGCAGCGGCACGTCCAGCTTGGCGCAGAGCTCCCTGAGCACCGTCTCCGGGGTGTCCGGGGTGATCGGCTCGCCGACGGCGAGCGAGATCCCGTCGTGCACCGAGATCGACCGCCACTCGCCGCCGATGTCGTACTCGGACCCGTCGGCCCGGGTGATCACGGTCGAGCCGAACGCCGCGATCGCCGCCCCCTGCACGAGGGCCCGCGTCAGCTCCGCCATCGAGTTGTAGTCGGCGTACGCCTGATACGCCTCGAGCATGGTGAACTCGGGGTTGTGGGTGGCGTCCACTCCCTCGTTCCTGAAGTTCCGCCCGATCTCGAAGACCGACTCGATCCCGCCGACGACGAGCCGCTTCAGGTACAGCTCGAGCGCGATCCGCATGTACACCTGCGCGTCGTAGGCGTTGAAGTGCGTCTCGAACGGCCGCGCGTTGGCCCCGCCGTGGGTGCCCGTCAGCACCGGCGTCTCGACCTCCATGTAGCCCCGGCCGATCAGCTCCGAGCGCACCGACTGGATCACGGCCGACCGCATCTGGGCCAGCTGCCGCGCCCGCGGGTTGACGATCAGGTCCACGTACCGCTGCCTGACCCGCGCCTCGGGGTCGGTCAGGCCGGCGTGCTTGTCGGGCAGCGGCCGCAGCGACTTGGCGGTGATCGCGAACGAGTCCGCCATGACCGACAGCTCGCCCGACCGCGACGTGATGACCTCGCCGGTCACCCCGACGTGGTCGCCGAGGTCGACGTCCCGCTTCCAGGCCGCCAGCGCGTCCTCGCCCACGCCCGCGAGCGAGATCATCACCTGGATGTCGCCGGTCCCGTCGCGCAGGGTGGCGAAGCAGAGCTTGCCCCCGGTCCTGGACAGGATGACCCGGCCTGCCACGCCCGCGGTCGTCCCGGTCGCGGTGTCCGGCGCCAGGGACCCGTACTCGTCCCGCAGCAGGGCCACCGACGTGGTCCGCGGGTAAGTTACGGGATACGGGTCGATTCCGGATGAAAGCATCCGGGAACGCTTGTCCAGCCGGACGCGTACCTGCTCGGGGACCGTCTCTTCAGTCACGCCCGAAGGTTACCGGCGATCGCTCCCTTGGGCACATCAGTTTCCTGACGGGCCGCGGCCGGGCCCGCGGAGCCGCTCGCCGGGCCGCCGGGGCTGATGTTCCGCTCCCAGACCAGCCGCAGGCCGATCAGCGTGAGCCACGGTTCGTGCGCGTCGATGATCGGCACCTCGTCGATGACGAGCGCCGCCAGCCCGCCGGTGGCGATCACGGTCACCGCCGACGGGTCCTCGGGCGCCAGCTCGGCCGCCATCCGCTGCGCGATCCCCTCGACCTGGCCGGCGAACCCGTACACGATCCCGGACTGCAGCGCCTCCACCGTGTTCTTCCCGATGACCCGGGGCGGCCTGGTCAGCTCGACCTTCAGCAGCTGGGCGGCCCGCCGCGATAGCGCGTCGACCGAGATCTCGATCCCGGGCGCGAGCGCGCCGCCCACGAACTCGCCGCGCGCGCTGACCGCGTCGAAGTTGGTCGAGGTGCCGAAGTCCACCACGATGGCGGGGCCGCCGTACAGGTGAACGGCGGCCAGCGAGTTCATGATCCGGTCGCTGCCGACCTCCTTGGGGTTGTCCATCCTGATCGGCACCCCGGTCTTCACGCCCGGCTGCACGACCACGGCGGGCAGCAGCGGGAAGTACCGGCGGCAGACCTCGCGCATCTCGTGCAGCACCGAAGGCACGGTAGAGCAGAGCGAGATCCCGTGCAGGTCCGGCTCCTTGACCGTCGCGGACCGCTGAAGCAGGCCGTAGAGCACCACCGCGATCTCGTCGGCGGGCCGGTCGGGGACGGTCGCGATCCGCCAGTGCTCGACGATCGTCTCCCCGTCGAACACGCCGAGCACCGTGTTGGTGTTCCCGATGTCAATCGTCAGCAGCATGCCGTTCCGTCCCGAATTGCACCAGTACGTTGTCGATGAGGCGGGTGGTGCCCACCCGGGCGGCGATGGCCAGCACGGCGTCGCCGTCGTAGTCACCGTCGGGCTCGGCCGGAACCGGCCGGTAGCTGCGCGCGTCCACCAGGGCCAGGTAGTCGACCAGGGGCGCCGGGCCGGCCGGGCCTGGGCGCGCGCCGACGTCGAGCGCCTCCCTGGCCGCGGTGAGGACGGCGGCGGGCCCGGCCTGCGCCGCCGCCGCGCCGGTCGCGAGCGCCCGGTGCAGGGCCGGCGCCACCGTTCGCTGCTGCGCCGACAGGTACTTGTTCCTGCTCGAGAGCGCGAGCCCGTCGGCTGCCCGCACGGTCGGCACCGCCTCGACCACGATCGGGAGCGCGAAGTCGGCGACCATCGCGCGGACCAGCGCCAGCTGCTGCGCGTCCTTCTGCCCGAAGACCGCGATATCCGGCCGGACCAGGCTGAACAGCTTGAGCACGACGGTCAGGACGCCGTGGAAGAAGCCAGGCCGGAACTCGCCCTCGAAGGCCTCCCCGGCGGGCCCTGGGTCGACCATCACGTACTGCCGCTGCGGGTACATCTCGGCCGCGCTCGGCGCGAAGACGAGGTCCACCCGCTCCTTCTCGCACGCGGCGAGGTCCGCCTCGAGCGTGCGGGGGTACTTGTCCAGGTCCTCGCTCGGCCCGAACTGGAGCGGGTTGACGAAGATCGAGACCACCACCGCGCCGCCCGGGCCGGCCAGCTCGCGGGCCCGCCGCAGCAGCGCCAGGTGCCCGTCGTGCAGCGCGCCCATCGTCGGCACCAGCACTAGTTGTCCCCGGGGGGAGCTGTCTTCTGTCATGGAGGGCTCCCGCCCCCCATCCCCCCTGGCCCCCGTACCCCCCGCCGGCAGGCCCGGTGAGGGGCGAGAATACCGGGCCTGCGTTGCGCGCAGTTCCTCCAAGGCGGCAAAAAGCTCCGCCCGGGTATTGGCGACGATCATCGGTGATCTCCAAGCACGCCGAGGAGGCGCTCGGCATCGCCTGCGCTGAGCCGGCCGGCCGCGAGCGCGCGGTCGGCCGTCAGCCTGGCCAGCGCCAGATAGACCGGCAGGGCGCCCGGGTCGGCCGCCTCGATGGCGGCCAGGTGCGAGGCCACGGTGCTGCTGTCGCCCCGCGCGACCGGCCCGGTCAGGCCCGCGTCGCCGAACCTGAGCGCGTTGTCGAGGGCCGCGCCGAGCAGCGGGCCGAGCATCCGCTCCGGATTGTCCGCGCCGGCCTGCCCCAGCAGGCTGGCGGCCTCGGCGACCAGCGTGACCATGTGGTTGGCGGCAAAGGCGAGCGCCGCGTGGTACAGGGGGCGATTCTGCTCGGCGATGAACACCGGCTCGCCGCCCATCTCGATCACCAGCGCCTCGGCCGCAGCCCGGAGCGGGTCGGGCGCGGTCACCCCGAAGCAGACGCCCTTGATCCGGTCCACGTCGTCCTCGCGGCCGGTGAAGGTCATCACCGGGTGCAGCGCCAGCGGCAGCGCCCCAGCCCTGGTCGCGGGGTCGAGCACCCGCACCCCGTGCGCGCCGCTGGCGTGCGCGATCAGCCGGCCGCCGTAGGGCGCCCCCGTCGCGGCGAGCCCCTCGACCAGGCCGGGGAGCACGTCGTCGGGGACGGTCATCAGCACCAGGTCAGCGTCCGCGAGCACCTGCGCGGGCTCCGTGAGCCGCGCCAGCGGGAAGTTGTCACGCGCTCGCTGCTTGGACGCCTCTGAGACGGCGGAGGCCCCGGTAATCTCATGGCCGGCCCGCGCCAGCGCCCGCGCGAGCGCTATCCCTGCCCGCCCGGGCCCGATGACTCCGACCCGCAGCCGAGCGGGATGGTCGTTAGCTCCAGTTTCCACCAGTAACCGACAGCCCCCTTACCTGGCAAACGCCCTGACAACAATAGCCGCGCCCGGAAGGCCGGGGGCCCGATGCGGGGCGGGGATGGCTAATGGCTGAACGGGGACGGGCGGGGCGGGGGCGGTTCCTCGTCGCGCTCGCCGCGGGGGTCCTTCGGAACGCGGCAGCAGTACTCGAGGAACAGGGCCGCCGCCAGCAGGACGAGGGAGGCGCCGAACGAGAGGCTGGCGTCGACCAGGTCGGCCCGCGGGGTCGGTGCGTCGGTCATCCCCGACAGGTAGATCACGAACCCCGCGCTCGCCCCGGCCAGCAGCGCGGCCGCCTGCGAGCTCGCCTTGGCCAGGGCGACCATCCGCGCGACGAAGAGCAGGGGCACCTCCCGCGCGCCCGCGCGCCCCTGAATGCGGGCGCGCAGGTCGCGACCCGTCCACGCCTCGAGCGCGGCCCCGATCAGCAGGGCGGGCACCAGGGTCCAGGTGAGCGGGGGCAGGCTGGCGTAGACGACGGTCAGCAGCGCCCAGGTCACCCCGAGGGCGATCACCCCGATGAGCACGAGCGTGCGCGACCTGGTCGGGGTCATGACATCCCCTCCTGAATCACGAGACGTAGGTTGGACCGGCGCAGGCCGCAGGCGTCGGCCTTCGCCAGGAGCTCGGCGACCGGGCCGCGGCCGGGTAGCGCCGCGTCCGGGTCTACGTCGTGCCAGGGGGCGAGCACGAATGCGCGCTCGTGCGCCCTGGGGTGCGGCAGCGCGAGCTCCGGGTCGCCGCTGCGCTCGCCGCCGAACATGATCACGTCGATGTCGAGGGTGCGCGGTCCCCAGCGGACCAGGCGCACCCGGTCGAACGCGGCCTCGATCTCGTGCAGCCGGTCGAGGAGCTCGCGCGCGGGCACGGTCGCGTCCGCGAGGACGACGGCGTTGAGGTAATCGGGCTGGGCCGGGCCGCCGACCGGCGCCGTCTCGTAGACCGGGGACACCGCCGTCACCCGCACCCCGGGCAGGCCGGCGATGGCGTCCACCGCTCCCTGGAGGATGTCCTGCCGATCCCCGAGGTTGCTGCCGAGAGCGAGCACGACGGCGGTCATCGGCGGGCGGCCCGGTAGGCGGCGGCGACTCGGACCGCGTCCGCGTTGGCCGGGACCTCGTGGACG
>DATCGA010000211.1:0-9719 GCA_036509215.1 Trebonia sp. | reverse complement strand
CCGCCGCCCCCTCGTACGCGCCGCCGGCCCCCGAGCCCGAGGCGCCGGTGGCCGACGCCTACCCCGAGCCCACGCCGCTGCCGACCGGGGACTCGCCCTACGTCACGCCGCTGGTGCGCAAGCTCGCGGCCGAGCACTCGGTCCCGCTCGAGTCGATCGACGGCACCGGCGTCGGCGGCCGGATCCGCAAGCAGGACGTCGTCGACGCGGCCGCCAAGCGCCGCGCGGACGAGGCCGCCGCGGCCGCGGCCGCCGCCCCGGCTGCCGCTCCTGCTGCCGCCCCCGCTGCCGCTCCTGCGCCCGCGACTGAGGCGACGGCCGCCCCGGCCCGGCCGGCGATCGTCCCCGACGCGCTGCGCGGCACCACCCAGCGGATGTCCCGGCCCCGCCAGGTCATCGCCAAGCGGATGGTCGAGTCGCTGCAGACCTCGGCTCAGCTCACCACCGTGGTCGAGGTCGACGTCACCAACATCGCCCGGCTCCGTGACCGGGCCAAGGCCGCGTTCGAGGCCCGGGAGAGCGTCAAGCTGACGTTCCTGCCGTTCTTCGCGCAGGCGACGGTCGAGGCGCTGAAGATCCACCCGAAGCTGAACTCGGTCATCAACGCCGAGACGCAGGAGGTCACCTACCACGCGGCCGAGCACCTCGGCATCGCCGTGGACACCGAGCGCGGCCTGATGGTGCCGGTCATCCACGGCGCGGGCGACCTCAACATCGGCGGCCTCGCCCGTAAGATCGCCGACCTCGCCTCCCGCACCAGGTCCGGCCACGTTGGCCCGGACGAGCTGGCCGGCGGCACGTTCACGCTGACCAACACCGGCAGCCGGGGCGCGCTGTTCGACACCCCGATCATCAACCTGCCGCAGGTCGGCATCCTCGGCGTCGGCAGCGTGGTCAAGCGGGCCGTGGTCGTCGAGGGCCCGGCCCTGGGCGAGGTCATCGCGGTCCGCTCGATGGTCTACCTGGCGCTGACCTACGACCACCGGCTCGTCGACGGCGCGGACGCCGCCCGCTTCCTCGTCACGGTCAAGAACCGTCTCGAAGAGGGCGCGTTCGAGGCCGACCTCGGGCTGTTAGTCGCGCAGCGGCCTGTGTGCTGACTCCGATGAAGGTAGCGATCACCGGCTCGACCGGGCTGATCGGCACCGCGCTGACGGCAAGCCTGCAGGCGGACGGCCACCAGGTCGTCCGCCTGGTCAGGCGGCCGCCGCGCGCCACCGACGAGATCCGCTGGGATCCGCGAGCCGCCGACGCGGGCAACCCGGTTCTGTCCGGCGTGTCCGCCTGCGTTCACCTGGCCGGGGCCGGCGTCGGCGACCACCGGTGGACCGCCGCCTACAAGGCGGAGATCCGGTCCAGCCGGGTGCTGGCGACCCGGGCGCTTGCCGCTGGCCTGGTCGCGGCGTCTCCCCGGCCTGCGACGTTCATCGTCGCCTCTGCGATCGGCTGGTACGGCGACACCGGCGGCGCCCCGGTCACCGAGGACGCGCCCGCGGGTAAGGCCTTCCTGTCGCGGGTGGTGGCGGACTGGGAGGCAGCCGCCGCGCCTGCCGCTTCGGCCGGCATTCGCGTCGCCCACCTGCGGAGCGGGCTCGTCCTCGCCTCCGGCGGCGGCGTGCTCGGGCGGCTGGCGCTGCCGGCCCGCCTCGGCCTGCTGCCCCGGTTCGGCGACGGCCGTCAGGTGATGAGCTGGATCTCGCTGACCGACGAGATCCGCGCGATCCGGTTCCTGCTCGACGGCGCCGGGGCCTCGGATCGCAGCGGTCCGTACAACCTCACCGCGCCCAATCCGGTCAGCAACGCGGAGCTGACGTCGGCGCTGCACACCGCCTTCAGGCGCCCCGACTTCCCTTGGCTCCGCGTCCCCGCCCCGGCGCTCAAGCTCGCCCTCGGCGAGATGTCGTCGGAGCTGCTAACCAGCGCCCGCGTCCTCCCCAGGCGCCTCACCGACGCCGCCTTCACCTTCGACCACCCCAGCGTAAGCGCCGCCCTCGCAGCCGAGCTGAAATAGCCCGGCCGGATCGGCACATATCCGGGATGTCGGGGATATCCGGCTGGCAGCCGCGCGTGCCTCCTCCCCGCAGCGACCTCAGCCAGCGCCGAGAGTGATGCGGACGCCCGCGAGGATCCCGACGACCAGGCAGGCCAGGGCGATCGCCGCCAGCCAGCCGCCGCGGTGGGTGCAGGCCTGCTTGCGGACGAGGCGGTCGCCCGCGAAGGCAATGTCATCGACGGTGGGCGAAAGCCCGATGGTGCGGCGGCCGGCATAGATGAAGTGCGCCCTGGCCAGGAACGAAAGGCCCAGCACAGCGGACAGGACGGCGAAGCCGAGGAAGAACTCGGCGATGCCGTCAGAGGAGGGCCCGACCTTCAGCAATAGCCCGGCGACGGCCACGAGCACACCACAGGCCGGCACCAGCGGGGCCGTCCGCGCGCTCAGCGCCGTGGCGGCACGCTCAAGGTCTTCCACGACCACCGCCGCGGCCTCGTCCAGACTCTGGCCGGTCGCGCGCGAGCCTTCCTCGGCCCGGCGCCTCATGGAGTCTCGCGAGGCGACCACGCCATCCCTGCTGGCCTTATGATGATCCGCGTCCCTCGTGAAGGCTCCCATGCCAGGATTATGGCCACGCTGACGGGGAGCGGAAACCCCGGCCGCCTGGTCGCCGACCCGGATCACGCAGGCGCGCCGGATGCGGTCAGGCGTTGGTGAGCCAAACGGCTTGAATTGGTGCTCGTAGGAGAGACCTGCAACTAGCTGTGGCAGCTTGCAAGTCCGTCGTCGCGGGAAGCACCCACCGCCCCCCGCGACGCGTTGGCTTTGGAGTCAGGAGCCGGGCTGCATGACGATGTCGAAGTCGGCGTGGCGGAAGGGGACGGCGGCTACGTTCCACTTGTCGGCCAGGGCCGGGTCGGTGACCTCTTCGAAGTCCTCGACCAGGGACTTCTTGACCGCGAAGACGGTGTCGGACTCGATGTACTCGCTTCCGGCGACGAAGATGTGGGTGGTCAGCGGGCGGTGGCCGGGGGCGGCGACGATGAAGTGGATGTGCGCCGGGCGGAATGCGTGCCGTCCGGTCGCCTTCAGCAGCTCGCCGACCGGGCCGTCGGTCGGGATCGGGTAGTAGCTCGGCACGATCGTGCGGAACCAGAACTCGCCCTTGTCGTCGGCGGTGAAGAAGCCCCTGCCGTTGGTGCGGGGCTGCCTGTCGGGCTGCTGGACGTCGTAGAACCCCTCGTCGTTGGCCTGCCAGACGTCGAGCGTGGCGCCCGCCAGCGGGCTGCCGTCAACCGAGACGACCCGGCCGGTGATCACGCACGGGGTGCCGGTGCCGACCAGGTCGATGGTGTCGCCGAGCTCGCGGACCGGGGAGGTCACCACGTGGAACGGCCCGAGCACGGTCGACTCGGTGGCGACGCCGAACTTCCTGTTGCTGATCGTCTCGGTCAGCATCGACAGGCCGAGCACGTCGGACAGGAGAATGAACTCCTGGCGGTCGTCGTCGCACTTCTGCCCGGTCCTGGTGAGGAAGTCGATCGCCGTCTCCCACTCGGGGATCGTCAGCTCCACCTCGCGGGCGAACGCGTGCAGGTGCTGGACGAGCGCGGTCAGGACCTCGCGCAGCCTCGGGTCGGTCTGCGCGCCGAAGCTCTCGATGACGGCCTCGGCCGCCGTCTCCTCGGTGAAATCGGTTGCCATGGCAACGAGGCTAAGGCGGCCCGCAGGTGCGGGTCTACCACCGGTGGCTGTGAGATTTCCCGTCCGAACGGCCGCTGGTTCCACCGCTGCGTGCCTCGCGCTCCTGACGGGCGGCGACCTCGACCCCCGCGAGCGGGATCTTCCAGATCGGCAGCTGACGGCGGTCCCGGGCCGACCAGGCCGAAGGGCCCGATTCGCTCATCGCGGCCAGGGCGGAGATCCTGATCAGCCGGCGGCCCGCGTTGAACATCAGGAACGCGAGCGGCAGCTCGATGAACACGGCCGAGGCGAGGCTGAACCAGATGTCGCGGGTACCGGAGTCGAGGATCACGTCGAACCAGGCGTCGCAGCACAGCAGCGTCCCGGTGATCAGCAGGAACGCGATCGCGATCTGGCGGCCGCGCCAGAGGGCCCACCCGGTGGCGGCGAACCCGAGGAACTCGAGGATGTCGAAGCCGACCCAGGCGCCGCGCCAGTAGTGGGTATGGAAGGAGCGGTGCAGGGTGAGCGCGAGCACGATGATCCAGGCGGCGAGGGCGGCGCAGGCGATGATCGAGAACAGCACGCCGACCCGGCGCCGACGGGAGATGTACAGGCCCAGCATGGGATCCGGGCAGTCGTAGGTCGCCAGCGTGTGAGCCAGCTGTCGCCGGTCGGCCGCGCTCATGTCGCGCAGATCTGACTCTTTGATCACACTTTGGTTCCTTCCCAGCTGACGCGCCGGTCTCACGCTCGTCGTAGTCTCGATGTTGTGGATGCTGAACTCGTGTACGCGCATGTCGGCTTCGGCGCGGAAGCCGTGGACTACCTCCGGGCCTGGGAGATGCAGCGCGCGGTGCACGGGCGGCGGGTTCTCGCTGAGATTCCCGACTGCTGCCTGCTGCTCGAGCACTCTCCTGTCTACACCGCAGGCAAACGGACGGCGGTGTCCGACCGGCCGTTCGGCGACCCGGGGGCGACGGTCATCGACGTCGACCGCGGCGGCAAGATCACCTGGCACGGTCCCGGCCAGCTCACCGCGTACCCGATCGTGAAGCTGCGCGAGCCGATGGACGTGGTCAAGTACGTGCGGGCGCTCGAGGAGGCGATGATCCGGGTCTGCGCCGAGTTCGGACTGGAGGCGATCCGGGTCGAGGGGCGCTCGGGCGCGTGGATCCCCGCGTCCGGCGGGCTGCCGGAGCGGAAGGTCGGGGCGATCGGGGCCCGGGTCGCCCGCGCGGTCACCATGCACGGCCTGGCGCTCAACTGCGACAACGACCTGTCGTGGTTCGACCGGATCGTGCCCTGCGGCATCAAGGACGCCGGGGTGACTTCGCTCACGGCCGAGACCGGCATCCCGGTCTCGGTCTCGGACGTGACGCCGCTGCTCGAGCGGCACCTGACCACGGCGCTGGGCTATCGCAGGTGGTCGCGGATCTACACGGTGGCGCCGCTGCTCGCCTCCGCCGCCTAGCGCCGGTGGTGGGGCGGGTCGCAGCGGCGGGGGCGCGGTTGGTGGTTGGCGAACGTAGGCTGGAGGGGTGGTGAGTACCCCTGAACTGGCCCCTGAGGGGCGGCGGATGCTGCGCCTTGAGGCGCGCAACGCGCAGACCCCGATCGAGAAGAAGCCCGCGTGGATTAAGACCCGGCTGCGGACGGGACCCGAGTACACGGCGCTCAACGATCTCGTTAAGCGCGAGGGGCTGCACACCGTCTGCCAGGAGGCGGGCTGCCCGAACATCTACGAGTGCTGGGAAGACCGCGAGGCCACCTTCCTCATCGGCGGCGACCAGTGCACCCGGCGGTGCGACTTCTGCCAGATCGACACCGGCAAGCCGCTGGCGCTCGACCTCGGCGAGCCGCGCCGGGTGGCCGAGTCGGTGGCGACGATGGGGCTGCGCTACGCCACCGTCACCGGGGTCGCCCGCGACGACCTTCCCGACGGCGGGGCGTGGCTGTACGCGCAGACCGCGATCGAGATCCACCAGGCCGTCCCCGGCTGCGGGGTCGAGCTGCTGGTGCCCGACTTCAACGGGAACCCGGATCAGCTGGGCGAGGTGTTCGCCGCCAAGCCGGAGGTGTTCGCGCACAACCTGGAGACGGTGCCGCGGATCTTCCGCCGGATCCGGCCCGGGTTCCGCTACGAGCGGTCGCTCGGCGTGCTCCGGCTGGCGCACGATAACGGCCTGGTGACCAAGTCCAACCTGATCCTGGGCATGGGCGAGACCAGGGACGAGATCGGGCCGGCGATGGCCGACCTGCGCGCGGCCGGCTGCGACCTGCTGACGATCACCCAGTACTTGCGGCCGTCGGCCCGGCATCACCCGGTCGACCGCTGGGTCCGGCCCGAGGAGTTCGTCGAGCTCCGCGAGGAGGCCCTGGCGATGGGGTTCGCGGGCGTGCTGGCGGGGCCGCTGGTGCGCTCGTCGTACCGGGCCGGGCGGCTGTACGCCCAGGCGATGGAGCAGCGCGCGATCGCGGCCAGGTAGCCGACTCGATAGCGGGCCGCGACCGCTTCTCGCTGTTATCCCAGGGGCTAGGGGTCATGGGCGGGATGGGCGGAGCCGCGGTCCGTTAGAGATGATGGATTTGCGGGTTTGACTTTCTTCGGTGACAGACCTGTGCGCCGGAAACCGTATGCTGCCTGATGTTGGTTCACGTTATGACGGAAGGCAGAACCGGTGGTTGACAACAACAGCTCTGAGGATCCCGCCAAGGCCGGGCGGCTGAAGCAGATCCGGATGGTCGCCAAGCTGGTCAACCAGCAGAACAAGCGGGCGCTGCCGATCACGGCCGGGGTCGCGGTCGGCGTCATCGTGGTGTTTGTGCTGGTCGGGCTGCTCACCGGGCTGATCGCGTTCCTCATCCCGGTCGGCGTGCTGATCGGCCTGACGACCGCCATGATCTTGTTCGGGCGGTTCGCCCAGCAGGCGCAGTACTCGGCCATCGACGGGCAGCTGGGCGCGGCGGCGGCGGTGCTGCAGTCGATGCGGGGCGACTGGACGGTCACCCCGGCCGTCACCGGCAACCGGTCGATGGACGTGGTGCACCGCGCGGTCGGCAAGAAGGGCGTCATCCTGGTCGGCGAGGGCGTGCCGACGCGGGTGGCCGGGCTGCTGGCGGCCGAGCGGAAGAAGACCGAGCGGGTCGCGCACGGCGTGCCGATCACGGAGTTCCAGGTCGGCAGCAGCGACGGGCAGATCCCGGTCAGCAAGCTGCAGAGCTCGATCATGAAGGTCCCCGGCACCCTCAAGGCCCCCGCCGTGAGCGACCTGAACTACCGGCTCAAGGCGCTCCAGCCGAGCATGCAGGCGCCCAAGGGGCCGATGCCGAAGGGCGCCCGGCAGCCCAAGATGCCCCGGCCGCCGCGCTCGTAGCTACATCCGGACGACGATCGTGTTGGCCGCCCGGTCGTGCAGGCCGCGCAGGTCACGGTCGGTTATGCAGGCCGGGACGACGAACAGCAGCAGCACGGTGCGCACGGCCGCCCACCTGAAGCCGGGCGCCTTGCCGTCGGTGCTGATCGTGCGGATGCGGAGCAGCCGCTTGCCGACCGTGAGGCCGCTGATCGCGGTGAGCAGGTAGACCTCGATGACGAAGAGGCCGAAGGTTGCGTACTGGGAGGCGAAATAGTGCCCGTCGGCCGCGCCGCCGAACAGGACGTGGCCGGTGACGCTGGACGCGATCAGCGCGCACAGCAGCCAGTCGACGATGAGCGCGAGTAGCCGCCTGCCCATCGGGGCCGCCGACATCGGGCCCTGCATCGGCAAGCCAAACCTCTTGCCGGGGTAATCAGGCGTATCATCAGCCGCAGCGGCACCGCGCGATGCGGCTACTGCCGTCGCGGTCCTGGTTCGCGGACGCCGGGGTTCTTGGGACACAGAACCTACGGTATCCGCTTGCCCGTCTCGCCTGCTCGGGCGGTGGGCCGGACGGGTGCCGCAGGCGACGCGTAACACCGGCGAAACGTCGCGGATACTGCTAGGAAATTGCGGACGTCTACCGTCCGAAGCGCGTCCACGACGAAAAATCTCGATAAAGCTCTTAATGCGCGCCCCTGTACAGGGAGGGTTGATGTTCAGTTCTGCCGAAGAAGTCCTCGCGTTCATCGCTGAGGAGAAGGTGGAGTTCATTGACGTCAGGTTCTGCGACCTGCCGGGTACCATCCAGCACTTCACCGTTCCGGTGTCGACCTTCGACGCGGACGTCTTCACCGAGGGGCGGATGTTCGACGGCTCGTCCATCCGCGGGTTCCAGGCCATCCACGAGTCCGACATGCTGCTGCTGCCGGACCCGAAGACCGCCGTCCTTGACCCGTTCCGCCAGCACAAGACGCTGAACCTCACGTTCTCGGTGTTCGACCCGCTGACCGGCGCGGCGTACTCGCGCGACCCGCGCAACGTCGCCGCCAAGGCCGAGGCGTACCTCAAGGGCACCGGGATCGCCGACACGGCGTTCTTCGGTCCGGAGGCGGAGTTCTACATCTTCGACTCGGCCCGGTTCTCCACCGGCCCGAACGAGGGGTACTACCACCTCGACTCGATCGAGGGCGCGTGGAACACCGGCGCGCTCGAGGACGGCGCCAACCTGGCCTACAAGCCCGCCTACAAGGGCGGCTACTTCCCGGTGTCTCCGACCGACCACTTCACCGACCTGCGGTCGGAGATGGTCAACCGGCTCATCGAGTGCGGCATCGAGACCGAGATGCAGCACCACGAGGTGGGCACGGCCGGCCAGGCCGAGATCGACGTCCGGTTCGGCTCGATGCTCGAGATGGCCGACAAGCTGATGCTGTTCAAGTACGTCATTAAGTCGACCGCGCGGGCGGCGGGCAAGACGGTGACGTTCATGCCGAAGCCGCTGTTCGGCGACAACGGCAACGGCATGCACTGCCACCAGTCGCTCTGGAAGGACGGCGAGCCGCTCTTCTACGACGAGACCGGCTACGGCGGCCTGTCCGACATCGGCCGCTGGTACGTCGGCGGGCTGCTCAAGCACGCGCCGTCGCTGCTGGCGTTCACCAACCCGACGGTGAACTCCTACCACCGCCTGGTGCCGGGCTTCGAGGCACCGGTCAACCTGGTCTACTCGGCCCGTAACCGGTCGGCCTGCTGCCGCATCCCGCTGACCGGCTCGAACCCGAAGGCCAAGCGGATCGAGTTCCGGGTGCCTGACCCGTCCGCCAACCCGTACCTCGCGTTCTCGGCCATGCTGATGGCGGGCATCGACGGCATCAAGAACAAGATCGAGCCGCCCGCGCCGCTGGACAAGGACCTGTACGAGCTGCCGCCGGACGAGGCGGCCGAGGTCCCGACGGTCCCGGGCTCGCTTGACGCGGTGCTCAACAACCTCGAGGCCGACCACGAGTACCTCAGCGAGGGCGGCGTGTTCACCGAGGACCTGATCGCGACCTGGATCGACTACAAGCGGACGCGGGAGATCGACGCGGTGCGGCTGCGCCCGACCCCGCACGAGTTCGAGATGTACTTCGACTGCTGAGCAGTTTCACGCGGCTGACCTGGGGGCGCGTCACGGCGCGCCCCAGGCAGTCCGCGAGGAGTCCGCAGGACCCTCGAAGCGCGCTTTGATGACCGAGTCCACGATCGCCTTCGTGGACTCGTCTTTGTCTGGCCATAGGTGGCTGTACGTGTTCAGCGTGGTCGTCGCCGAACCGTGCCGCAGTCGCGCCTGAACGGTCTTGACGTCGGCACCGTTGGCGATCAGCAGGCTGGCCAGGTAGTGCCGCAGGTCGTGGTAGCGGAACCCGGCTGGCAGGCCCGCGGCATCTTCCGTGCCGCCGCAGGCCCGGCACTTGAACGCCTTGCCGGGGCGCGCCTGGACCAGTCCGCACTTCACGCACTTCCTGACCTTCGCGCGCGCCGCCCGAATGGCGCGCTCGAGCGCCCTCGGGCTTAGCTGGCCGCCGTCGAGCCCCGTCAGCAGCGTCTCCCCGGACCACTTCCCTGCGTGTGCCGAGAGCTGCAGCGCCAGCTCGCCGCCGACCGGGACCGGGGTCTTCGAGTAGTCGGTCTTGAGCGGCTCG
>DATCGA010000210.1:0-5446 GCA_036509215.1 Trebonia sp. | reverse complement strand
GGCCAGCGCGCCCGCCGACAGCAGCAGCACCGCGAACGCCAGCGAGTACGCGTCGATGACCCATTGCAGCTGGGAGAACGATTCGTGCAGGCCGCGCTGGATGGACGGCAGCGCGGTGTTGACGATCGACACGTCAAGCAGGGTCATGAACGTGCCGACGCAGGTGACGATCAGCGTGGCCCGCTGGTGACGGGTGAAGGCGGCCTTGGGTTCGATCATGCAACTGACTCTACACAGACTCAGTTCTATAACGCAACTGAACCTGGTAGGGTGAGGGCATGCGCAGGACAAGCTTCCAGGGGATCAACTGCTCGGTCGCCCAGACCCTCGAGGTGGTCGGAGAATGGTGGACGATGCTCATCATCAGGGACGCCTTCTTGGGGGTCACCCGATTCGATCGCTTCCACGAGCGCCTCGGAATCTCCAGGAACATCCTCACCGACCGGCTGGATAATCTGGTTGAGCATGGCGTCCTCGAACGCCACCCGTATCAGGAGAACCCGGTCCGCTACGACTACACCCTCACCGACAAGGGCCAGGACCTGTGGCTCGTCCTCACCGCCATGCGCCAGTGGGGAGACAAGTGGGAAGCCCCCGACGGCGCCCCGGTCGTGCTCTCGCACGACTCCTGCGGTCACGTCAGCGAGGTCGTTCCCACCTGCTCGCATTGCGGCGAAGCCATCGTCTGGGGCTCGCGGCAGGTGCTCCCCGGGCCCGGCGCCAGCCGCGGGCCCGCTCCTCTCCCCGTCGCCCCGTAGGGCTGCCGATGGAACCCAGGAGCTTCTCGGCGGTCACCGCCGTGACGGAGCGCGAGCACGGTCTGTTCTCCGCCCTGGTTGACCCCGAGTGGGGTATCGGGGCCAAGCCCAATGGCGGGTACCTGCTGTCGATGCTGGCCCGGGCGGCCACGTCGATGACGGCGCACGACCACGTCAGCGCCGCCAGCGCCCACTACCTGCACTCCCCCGAGCCCGGACCCGTGCTGATCGAGACGGAGGTCCTGCGGGCCGGCCGTTCGGCCAGCCAGATCCGCGCCCGCATGGAGCAAGACGGCCGGCCCTGCGTCGAGACGCTCATCACGGCGTCACAGCTCGAGAAGGACACGACCCCCTATTGGGATCAAGGACTGCCCGCTATCAGCCACTCCTGCTATGCCGATTGCCCCCGCCTGGTCCCGCGTCTGCCCAACGGCAACCGGGTGGCGATCATGGAGCAGATCGAGGTGCGCCTCGACCCCGACTCGGCCGGATTCGCGGCCGGCCGCCCGAGCGGACGGGGCGAGCTGCGGGGATGGCTCGCCCTTCCCGACGCGGAGGCGTTCGACCCGACCTCGCTGGTGTTCGCGGTCGACGCGTTCCCGCCCGCCACCTTCGATATCGAGTTTTCCGGCTGGGTGCCGACGTTGGAGCTGACCGTCTACGTGCGCGCCCTCCCGGCGCCGGGACCGATCCGCGTGCTGCACCGGGCGCAGCTCATCGACGGCGGGCGAGTCGACGAGTCGTGCTTCGTCTGGGACTCGGCCGGCCGGCTGGTGGCCCAGAGCACCCAGCTGGCCGGCATCCGCCTCGGCTGAGTCAGGGGCGGCCGACCGGCAGTCCCGGCCGCACCGCCGGGTCGGCGGCGGGATCCCAGGTCTGGCCGCCGAACTGGGCCAGCGCCGCCTCGGCCTCGGCCCGCCCCGCGCCGACCAGCAGCAGCTGGCAGAACACGACCCAGCCGCTCTTCTTGTACGGCCGGGGCGGGCCGAATGCGCCGCCCCGGCCGACCCGCACCCCGGGGCGCGGGTACACGAAGATCGCGAGCGTCGGCGGGGACGCCTGCGGCAGCGCGCGGACGGTGACCCGGCCGAGCTCCGCCCAGTCGCACCGGACTCGATGCCGGCCGTACGAGAGCTCGATCAGCTGGGGCGTTATCCGCAGCGTGGGTGGCCGCGATACCAGCCGGACGTTGGTCGTCACCGCCCACCCGGCGGCGAGCGTGAACGGGATCATCAGCGCCCAGTACGCGGGCGACCGGCCCAGTGACGACCACGATCCGGTGAAGATCGACGACAGGGCGATGAGGAAGACAAGGCAGGACGCGCCGACCGCCAGCCGCGATCCCCGGCCCTGGAAGCTCCGCTCCGTACCCGGCGGCCAGACATTGCCGAGCGACGGAGCGGCGTTGCGGGCGAACAGGTAATCGCCGGCGTCGCGGATCTTGCTCTGCACCGGCTCGGGCAGGCCGGCGTCGCGCAGCTGCTCCCGCAGCGCGCGGAAAATCTGCTCGATGGGGAGCTCACGGGGCTGGTCCGGGAGGCCGGACCGGACGACGTTGACGAAGGCGCGCGTGAAATAGGTGACGCCGCCGTCAAGCGGCGCCCGCGCCTTGCTGTCGTGGGCGCTGGCCCCGATGAAGTACACGCCGTTGGCCGGGCCGAGGTCCGGGCGGCTGCTGCCGGACCGCAGCAGGCTGGTGGCCCGGCCCGCCAACTCGGCGTGGCAGCAGTCGAGGATGATGAGCTTGGTGGCGGCCGGGCAGTCCTGGATGATGCCGGCCAGATGCTCGTACAGCAGCGAGGTGTAGGGCAGCGTCTCCGGCCTGGCCGTCGTGTCGCCGACGGGCAGCGCGAGCTGGCTTCCGGTGGTGCGCATTCCGTGACCGACGTAGTAGACCAGCAGCGTGTCCTCGACGTCCGCGATCGCGTCGACGATGCCCTCGGCCAGCACGTGCGGGGCGCTGACGTCCAGGAAGGTGACGATCCGCTCGCGCGGCCAGCCGCACAGATCGCTGCTGAGCAGCTCGGCCATCGCCTGAACGCAGGCAGCGGCACCGGGCAGATCGGGGATCTGCGGGTCACGGTAGGTGGAGTTGCCGATCAGGATGGCCCGCGAGCGAGATAGGTCAGAGTTCATCGAGCATCTTGCGGAGGAACGCCTCGTCGATGTTCTCGGCCTTGATCTCGATTTCCCTGTCCCCGTTGCGCACCCGAAGGCTGAATCGCGAGCTTCGCGCCTTGGTGAAGTCCTTCAGGATCTGGATCAGCACGGTGATCGCGCCCCCGCTGGAGCAGGCGACGACCAGGAAATCCATGGCCGACCCCTGATCGCCTGGCTCCAGCGGCGCGGGCACCGCCCGCACAGTTATCCCGCGATTGCCTCGCAGCTCCGCGTACAGCGCGTCGAGATCGTCTGCGTCCCCGGTCGATAGCTCAATCACGGCCCGCCCCACCGTCCAATCCCGCCCGTTCCCGCCGAACAGGAACGGGCGGGCACAGATTTTTGGCGCAGCTTATCGGGTGAACCGCAACCGGGTCTATGACCGACGCTAGCCCTGGCTGCCGCCGCCCGGCTGGGCGCCCGCCTCCAGGTAGCCGATCATCAGCGTCGGCGACTTCGTGGCCAGCGAGCACTCGCCGTAGCCGCCGGCGGCGGTGGGCAGCGAGAGGAACAGCGCCGCCTTCTGGCCGGGCGGGTAGATACGGAGCCCGCGGACCGCGACCGGCTTGCACTCCGAGGGCGGGATGACGGCGGCGTCGACGATGTCGAGCGGGGCCGAGGCCAGCGCGCCCGGGGCCAGCGTGACGACCTTCTCGGTGCCGTTGGGGTCGGCCTGGCGGACGGCGGCGGCGCCGGTCTGGGTGCCCGCCGCGCCCCTGACCCAGGAGACACCCGGGTAACCGTAGAGCGTGCAGGCCGACGACCCGGTGTTGCGCAGCTGGAGGCCGGTGTGGTTCTGGGACATGCCCGCGCCCGCGCCGCCGCCGAGGCTGGCGGTCAGGTCAGCGGACGTGCAGGCGGGGGCGCCGGCGGAGACCGTGGTGGACCCCGAGCCGGAGCTCGCGCTGGCGCTCGCCCCGGTGGTCGCGCTGCCGCTTGCCCCGGTGCTTGACGCGCCCGAGCCCGCGCTGGCGGGCGCGCTCGATGAGCTCCCGCCAGCGGCCCCGGTCGAAGCGCCGGGCGTGCTCGACGTCGACGACGCGGCGCAGCCGGCCGCAAGGAGCCCCGCGCTGAGAAGCGGTACGACCAGCAATGCGTTCTTCACAAGATCTCCCTATTGCAACCCTGTAGGCGATGCTCTGATGTCCCTTAAGACGCCGCAGCCCCAGACCAGGTTGGGATGAATTTTCCCATTGAGGCCACTCGCGTCATTCCTCGACGGCCAGCGCGACCGGACGGCCGAGGTAGCGCTCGATGTCGGCCCGCTCGCGGTCGAGCTCGTCGAGGTGGCGGCGGGTGAACGACGCGAACGGGGTGACCCGGACGGCGGCCTTGCGGGTCGCGCGGTCCAGCCGCCAGATGCCGATCACCCGGCCGTCGCACACGACCGTGGCCTTGATGATGCCGCCGACGTACACCTGGGGGTGCAGCCTCGGGTCGAGGATCGCCGTCCGGTCCCGGTAGCCGAGCAGGTAGTTGTCGAACATCGGCAGCAGCCGGAAGGCCGGCGCCGGCTCCACCGGGCCGAGCGTCCAGCCGCGCCGGCCGTCGAATTCGACCTCGGTCAGCTCGTCGCGGATCGCGGCGATCGCCGCCCCCGACGGTAGGCCCGACCAGGTGGTGAAGTCGGCCGCGGTGGCCGGCCCGAACGCACGGAAGTACCGGCGGGCCAGCTCGCCGAGCGGGTCGGCCGGTGGCGCGGCAGGCGGGACCCAGTCGTCGATGAGGACGAAGGTGGCGTCGCGGCCCCGGTCAGCGCCCCGGCAGGTGAGGCCGCGGGCGGTCAGCGCAGCGAGCACGTGGGTGGGGACCTGCCCGTCCTCGCCGAGCTGAAGACCGCGCGCCGTGAGCTCGTCGGCAAGCTCGTGCCGGGTCAGGCCGCGGCCGTCGAGCAGCTCGCGGGCATGGGTCAGGGCGGTGTCGACCATCGGTTCGGTGATGCCCAGGTTCCGCCACCGGGTCTGGTGGTTCCGTTCCATCACCGGGCCGTAGAGCGCCGCCATCCACCGCAGGTCGTCGGCCGCGACCAGGTGCACGGTCGACCGCATCAGCCAGGTCCTGACCACGCTCCGCTCGTGCTGGATCGCGTTGACCACGGCGGCCTCGTTGACGGCGGTCGACCGGGCGCGGACGCCGAGCCTGGCCGCGCCGATGTCCTGCGCCTGCAGGCCGACCGCGGCCGCGGCCACCCCGGCCGCGTCGGCGGCGGGCCGGACGGCCAGGCCCTGCCGGGTCATGCGCTCCATCAGGAATTCCACGAGAGCAATCCTTCCAGCTCGCGGTGGCCGCCGACCGGTAAGTTGTCCCCGTGGCTGACAAGCAGATACTTCCCGAGCCGGACCAGACGGCGGTGCGGGTGGCGCTATGGCGGGCGCTGCACCTCGAGGTCGACGCCGAGCCGCCGGTGCTGGCGGACGCGGTGGGGCTGCGGCTGGCGGGCCCGGCCGACGGCTGGCGGGAGCGGCCGGACATGGACCCTGTGTTCACCCGCGGCTTCCGGGCGGCGATCGTGGCCCGCGCCCGGTTCA
>DATCGA010000209.1:0-13398 GCA_036509215.1 Trebonia sp. | reverse complement strand
AACGAGCAGGCGGCCCAGATCTTCCACCGGGCGCGCAGCCAGGCGTCGAGCTCGCTGGCGGACGCGCAGAAGGAAGCCGCCGAGATCGTTCGGCGGACCGGGGAACAGGCTGCGCTGACGATCGAGGCGGCTGAACTCCAGGCCGCCGAGATTCGGGCGACCATGATGAAGCTGACGGCTGACCTGACCGGAATGGCCGCGTACGTCACGCAGAACCTCAGCCCCGCGGCGCCGGCCTCTGCGCCCGCCGCCGAACCCGCAGCGGCGGCACCGGCCAGGCCGGCCGGGGCTCCCCGGGCCCGGCCGGCCACCGCGCCCGGCGCAGGACCGGCCCGCCAGCCCGCCGCCGCGCCGACCGCCCGGCCGGGGGCCAAGCCCAACGGCAAGTCCCGCCAGCACGCGGCCGTGCGGGTGATGACGATCTTCACCGCCGCCATGGTCGTGCTCGCCCTGGCGGCCGGGGCCAGCGAGGTGGCGCTGCATGGAGCCAAGTTCTTCGTCTTCCGGGCGACCGGCGTGGGCGAGACCGGCCCCAACGGCGGACAGGAAGATCAGGGCCCGGGCCAGCCCGACGCGCCCGTCGCGCACCAGCAACTGCAGAAGCCATAGCGGGGAAGGGAAGGAGCTCACGCGATGCCCAGGAACAGCGTCGGCCCCCAACCAGACCAGTCGTGGGCCCAGGATTACTACTACCAGCCGACGTCCCCTGCGGGCACATGGCCGGCCCCGCCCGCAGCCCCGCCCGCGACCCCGCCGAGGGCGGCCAAGCCGGCCGGGAAGACGGCCGGGAAGACGGCCGCCGCCCCCCCGACGCAGCGGCGCACCGCCAAGAGCCGCGTCGACGAGTGGATGGACGTCGATTTCAAGTTCGGCGGCTCCCGGATCAAGCGGAAGGCCGTCGCGCTCGTCCTCCTAGGCCTCCCGGCGCCGGTCCCGCTGTTCTTCATGCTGCCCGCGCTCCTTACGCTGAACAGCAACACCTTCGCGGTGTCGGTCGACGACACGCTGGGGACCGGGGCCGCCGTCGCCGAGGCGGCGCTGACGTCGGAGGTCGCGGCCGAGCGCGCGCTCGGCCGGAGCCTGGCGGCGTTCTCGTTCCCGCCCGGCATCGCCCCGGTCGCAAAAGGCTGATCCAGGCCAATCAGGCCCGCATCACGGTGACCGCCGAGCAGGCCCGGTCGACCTCGCTGACCCGCCTGCGGTCGTTCAGTCACCAGGTCCAGCTCGCGAACGCCGCCGTCCAGACCGAGATGAAGCTCGTCGCCGCCGCCGTCGACGCTCCCCTCCCCGGAGCCTGATCTGGCATAACGATCACCGCAGTTCCGCCCCCGGCAATACCTAAATCCTCGTATCAACTGAAATGTCGCAGTTAGTGTGCTGTCATAGCGTCAAAGCCGCATCTTGCCTGGTGGCAGGGTTGGGGGGCGGAGATGGCTGATAACAGTGCCTGGCCGCACGCAGGGGCGCGGCGGTCCGAGCCGTCATGGCCCACGGTCATCGCGACCACGGTCCGGTTGTGGGTGGGCAGGCACCCGGTCGCCGGCCTCAAGGTCACCGGGTGGCGGCTGCTCGCGCTCGTCGGCTGCGCCGTGCTCGCGGTCTCGGCCGCGGTGGCGGCGGTCGTCGTCGGGACCACGGCCACCTCGCCCGCCCGGCCGCCGAGCCGCGCGACGTCGGCCGGCTCGCAGATCTCGCTCTCGCTGCAGGCGGCGACGGCGAGTCGCGCCACCGCCGCCCGGTGGATCGCCGGGCAGGTCAGCCCCAGCGCGATCGTGGCCTGCGACCCCGCGATGTGCGCCGCCCTGCAGGCCAGCGGCGTCGGCGCGGGCAGGCTGCTGGCCCTGGGCCCATCGGCGTCCGACCCGCTCGGGTCTGACCTGGTGGTCGCGACGCCGGCCCTGCGCAGCCAGTTCGGCGCCCGGCTGGCGAGCGTGTACGCGCCCGTGGTCATCGCGAGCTTCGGCTCCGGACCCGCCCGGATCGACATCCGCGCGGTCGCCGCCGACGGGACGGCGGCCTACGACTCAGCCCTGGCGGCCGACCGCAGCGCCCGGATCGCAGCGGGCGCGCAGCTCATCGGCAACCACCGCATTGCAGTGGCGGCGGCGGCCGGGGCGGTGCTGCGGGCCGGGCGGGTCGACCCGCGACTGCTCGCCATGCTGGCCGCGCTGGCCGCCCAGCAGCCGCTGCGGATACTCGCGTTCGGCGATCCGTCGCCGGGCGCGAGCGCCGCCATCCCGCTGCGCAGCGTCGAGCTGGCCCCGGCCCAGGCCGGGACCCACGCCGCCGCCCGGCTGGGGGCAATGCTCTCGTTCCTGCGGGCGCAGCAGCTGCCGTTCCTGCCGACGGCGGCGGCGCTCGTGCACGGATCCGCGCTGAGCGTCGAGTACGCCGCGCCTAGCCCGCTCGGACTGCTGAGCGGGAACTGAGGACGACCCCGGGCTCTGCTTGAGCTCCGGGTTAAGGGGAGGGGACCCATGAGATTCACGAGATTCGTCCGCCGGATAGTCCTGCTGGCGGCCTTGCCGCTGTTGCTGCTCGCCGTTCCCGCCGTCTCGGCCGCCACCGCCAGCGCGGCCACCGGCACCGGGTGGGTCAGGCTGGCCCACCTGTCGCCGAACACGCCCGCGGTGGACGTCTACCTTTACTCGTTTGGCGACTCGTCCGCCCAGATCGTGCTGCACCACGTCGCCTACGGCACGGTGTCACCGTACGAGCAGGTCCCGGCCGGCGACTACACCGTGGCCATGCGCGCCGCGGGCGCGGCCGCCACCAGCGCGCCGGTGCTCTCGGCCAGCGTTGACGTGGCGCCGGGGAGCGCCTACACGGTGGCCGGCCTCGGGCCGGAGTCCGGGCTGCGGCTGCAGGTCCTCGATGACCAGCTGACCACGCCGTCGGGCAAGGCGCTGGTGCGGGTTATCCAGGCCTCGCTCAAGCAGAGCGCGGTCTCGGTCAACTGGGGCGGCCAGGTGCTGGACGGCAGCCTGAAGTTCGGGTCGGTGAGCTCGTACCAGACGGTGTCGGCGGGCACCGCCACCCTGACCGTCAGCGGCGGGGGCGAGCAGGCGACCGCCAGCGTCCCGCTCGCGGCCGGCACGGTGCACACGCTGGTGGTTCTCGACGGCGCGAAGGGCCTGCAGATCGACGACCTGCTTGACGCGGCCGGCAGCGGCACCGACCCGGCCGGCGGGGCCGCGACCGGGTTCGGCGGGATGGCGCCGCGCGGCCCGTCCTCCCCGCTGCCGTGGCTGGCGGCGATCGGCGCCGGGCTGCTGCTGGCGGCGGCCGGCGGACTGCGCGTTCGCGCCCGCCGCGTTCCCGCCCCGGCGGCCGGCGGGAAGCACCGGGTTCCCGCCGCGCGGTCGTAGCGGATGAGCCCTACCGGATGAGTCGTCGCGGATGAAGGGCGGCGGCAGGCATGCCCGCCGCAAGGGGATGTCAGCGGGCCGGCGGACGGCCGCGCTCCTGGTCGCGGCCGGCCTGGCCGCGGCCGGGGCCGGCGCCGTCGGCCTGGTGCTGACCCGTCACCCGGACGCGCCGCAGGCGGCCTTGCTGCAGGCGCTGCCCGTGCCGACCGGCCCGATCGAGGCCGCCCCGCGGAGCGGCGCGGCCCAGGTCGCCGAGCCCGCATCGCTCGTCATCCCGTCCATCGGGGTGAGCACCTCGCTCGTCCACCTCGGCCTGACCAGCGGCGGCGCGCTCCAGGTGCCGCCGACCACCGCGGTGGCAGGCTGGTACGCGGGCAGCCCGCGCCCGGGCGCCATCGGTTCGGCGGTGATCGCGGGCCACATCGACTCCGTCTCCGGGCCCGGGGTTTTCTTCCGGCTCTCCCAGCTCCAGCACGGGGACCGGGTCTACGTGCGACGCGCGGACGGGACGCTCGCGGTCTTCGCGGTGACCCACGTGCAGAGCTACGCGAAGGACGCCTTTCCCACCACGGCCGTGTACGGCGCCGTTCCCGACCCGGAACTGCGGCTCATCACCTGCGGCGGCACCTTCGACTACGCGACCAGGTCCTATCTCAGCAACACGGTCGTCTACGCCAAGGAAATTAGCTAGCAGGGAAATCGCCGCGACCATCTTGCACCCGCACCGACGGTCGCCCTGCCGCCGCTGATGGTCCACGGATCATCCGAGCCCGGGCTTGCCCCGCCTCACCGGTGCTGCCGCGACTACGCTCGTCACATGGCCCGTTACTTCGACATTCACCCGGACAACCCGCAGCCGCGCCTGATCGCCGCGATCGCCGATATTGTCCGCGCCAACGGCGTGATCGCCTATCCCACCGACTCCTGCTATGCGCTCGGCTGCCAGCTCGGCAACACCGACGGCATCGCCAGGATCAGGTCGATCCGCCAGCTCGACGACCGGCACCACCTGACGCTGATGTGCCGGGACTTCGCCCAGCTGGGCCAGTTCGCGCAGGTTCCCAACCGGATATTCCGCGCCATCAAGGCGGCCACCCCCGGCAGCTACACGTTCATACTGCCCGCGACCAAGGAGGTGCCGAGGCGGCTGCAGCACCCCGGGAAGAAGACCGTCGGGGTGCGGATCCCCCACCACACGGCAACCCAGGCGCTGCTGGCCGAGCTCGGCGAGCCCCTCGTCTCGAGCACCCTGCTGCTGCCGGGCGAGGAGGAGCCGATGACCCAGGGATGGGAGATCAACGAGCAGCTGGGCCAGGCGCTGGACGCGGTCATCGACTCGGGCGACTGCGGCACCGAGCCGACGACGGTGATCGACTTCTCCGGGGAGGAGCCGGAGATCGCGCGTCGCGGGGCAGGCGACACGTCCATTTTCGAGTGAATTGCGGCGCGAGAAAATCTGGCCGCCGCGAAATTCAATCCAATAGCGCACGGCACTCGTAATCCTGGCAGCGGTAAACCCAGGAATCCCGGAAAACCGGGAAGGAGTGCAGAGCCATGTGGGTGAGACAACGGATCATGCGGGCGGCGGCGGTCGGGGCGGTGGTCGCCGTCGCGGCGGCCGGGGCGGTGGCGGTCGCCCCCGCGGCGGGGGCAAGCACGCTCTCATCGTTCGTGGGCGGCTTCAAGACCATCACCACGGTCGCCTCGACGGTTCCGAAGAACGGGGACGTTAACCCGTACGGCGTGGCCGTGGTCACGCACAGCAAGGACAGGCTCCACAAGGGCGATGTCCTGGTCAGCAACTTCAACAACAAGGCGAATACGCAGGGGACGGGGACGACGATCGTCGAGGTTGCCCCGAACCATACCGTGCGCGTGTTCGCCCAGATCGACGCGGCGCGCCTGCCCGGGGCGTGCCCCGGCGGGATCGGCCTCACCACGGCCCTGTCGATCCTCGGCAATGGCTGGGTGGTCGTCGGCAGCCTGCCCACCGTCGGGGGGGACCCGGCGACCTCCAAGGCCGGCTGCCTGCTGGTGCTCAACAGCGACGGCCGCGTCGTGGAGACGTTCCACGGGCACGGCATCAACGGACCCTGGGACATGACGGCGGTCAGCGGCCGGGGGGTCTCGGCCCTGTTCGTCACCAACGTGCTCAACGGCACCGTCGCGGGCAACGGCAAGACGGTCCACCGCGGCACGGTACTGCGGCTGATCGTCACCACGCCGGCGCACGGGCTGCCCAGGCTGATAGCGGTCGCCACGATAGGCTCCGGGTTCCCCGAGCAGACCAATTCCTCGGCGCTCGTCATCGGCCCGACCGGTGTCGGCCTCGGCCGGAACGGGACGCTGTTCGTCGCGGACACTCTCAACAACAGGATCGCCGCCATACCGAACGCGCTGTTCCGCAGGCACAGCGGGGGAACGGGCCTGACGGTTAGCCGGAACGGCGCCCTTAAGGGCCCGCTTGGCGTGGCCATCGCGCCGAACGGCGACATCCTCGCCGTCAACTCCGCTAATGGCAACCTGGTGGAGATCAAGCCCGACGGCAGGCAGGTCGCCGTCAAGAAGCTCGACACCTCCGGTTCCCCGGCCGGCGCCGGGGCGCTGTTCGGCCTGGCCGTCGCGCCGCAGGGCGACGGCGTCTACTTCGTCGACGACGCGACCAACACGCTGGACCGGCTGCACTAGGCGGCCCGCCGACGGCGACCCGGGGGGTGCGGGCCCCCGGGTCGCCTTGTCATGCCCGTGGTTACATTTCAGTACTTGTCGGCAACTCTAAGTATAGTTACCCTTGGATTAGGGCCGAACACAAAATGTAACGATTGACGGTGCCATCATGACCATCAGGCAGCGAACCCGAGTCGGCATCGTCGGCGCAGGACCGGCCGGCCTGCTCCTGTCCCACCTGCTCGCCCTGGCCGGGATCGACTCAATCGTGGTCGAGAACCGCAGCCGCTCCCACTGCGAGGCGCGGCAGCGGGCCGGGATGCTCGAATCGACCACGGTCGAGCTCCTGCGCGACGTCGGCCTCGGGCGCAGGCTGGACGCGGAGGGGCTCGAGCACGACGGGATCTACCTTCAGTTCGCCGGCGAACGGCACCACGTGAACTTCCGCGAGCTCACGGGCGGCCGCTGGGTCACCATCTACGCGCAGACCGAGATCGTCAAGGACCTGATCGCGGCCCGCACCGCCGACGGCGCCGAGCTTGAGTTCAACGTCACCGAGACCAGCGTGAGCGAGCTCGACACCGACCGCCCGATACTCAGCTACACCGACGAGGCCGGGCAGCGGCACGAGGTCGCGTGCGACGCCATCGCCGGCTGCGACGGCTTCCACGGCGTCACCCGCCGGTCGATTCCGAGCCGCAGCCTGCTGACGGCGACCGAGCGCACGTATCCCTACGGCTGGCTCGGCATCCTCGCGCAGGCGCCGCCGTCGACCGACGAGGTCATCTACTGCCGTCACGAGAACGGCTTCGCGCTGCACAGCATGCGCACGCCGGAAATCGGCCGCCTGTACCTCCAGGTGCCCGCGGACGAGGACATCGAGCGCTGGCCCGACGACCGGATCTGGGACGAGCTCAGGCACCGGATGGCGGTACCGGGCTGGGAGCTGACGACCGGCCCGATCCTGGAGAAGGGCATCACCCCGATGCGCTCGTTCGTGGCCGCCCCGATGCGGTACCGGCGGCTGTTCCTGGCGGGCGACGCGGCCCACATCGTGCCGCCGACCGGGGCCAAGGGCCTCAACCTGGCCGTCGCCGACGTCGCCGCGCTCGCGACCGCGCTGGTCAGGCTGGTCCGCGACGACCGCCCGGAGCTGGCAGACGCGTACTCCGACCACTGCCTCGAGCGGGTCTGGCGGGCCACCCACCTGGCCTGCTGGATGACGACGATGCTGCACGTGGTCCCCGGGCAGGACGAGTTCGAGTCGGAGTTGCAGCTCGCCCAGCTCCGCAACCTGGTGACCTCGCGCGCCGCCGCCACCATGCTGGCCGAGAACTACACCGGCTACGCCCCGCTCAGGTACGACCCCGCCACCCGGCTTGGCCCGGCCGCGCTCTGGGCCTCATCGGTGGCGTGAGAGGTGGAACCAGGGTCCGTTCGAGATGATGATTTCAAATCTTTTATCCCGAACGGACCCTGGCTTCGCCTTAACCCCAGGCCTTTCCCGGCTCGTTGCAAAGACCTGGGCGAGTGCCGATGATTGGTAGAGAACTCATCGCAGCACGCGCGGGCTGGGGAGACCTTGAACCGACCGAGATCCACCGGCGACGGCAGCCGGTGAGCCGCGGGCAGGCGGCGCTGCCGCTGCTGCGGCTGCTGGCCCGCGACGCGCGGTCCCCCCGCCGCATCCTCGTCGTCGCGCGCCGGCGCTCGGTGCTGGCCCGGGTGGCCGGCCTCGGCCGTCAGTGGGCGCCGGTCCGGCGGGTGCCGGCCGGCAGCTTCATCGAGCTCAGCGAGGCCGATCTTGAGCGGGTGGCGACGGCCGAGCACGCCCCCGTGGCCGATGTGAGCAGGCAGCTGGCGCGGCTCGAGGAGGCCGGCTTCCTGCCGATTGTGCCGGCCGGCGGGCCGCAGGCGGCGGCCAGCTTCGAGCGCGTCGGGGTGGTGCGGGCCACCCGGCTGGCCTTCCGGCTGCACTGGACGCTGCCCTCGGGCGAGGAGCTGCTCGGCGACGCCGGGGACTGGCACGTCGTCGACGGCAGCGGCACCGCCAGGACCGTGTCCGACTCGGAGTTCCGGTCAAGTCACTGCCGGCTCGACGACGGGCGCTGGCAGCGCGTCGGCGTCTTCCGGGCCTGGCAGGTCGAGGAGGCGGTGGTGCTGAGGACGAAGGAGGGCAGCGCCACCGCACGGCCGGGCGACTGGGTGGTCGAGGGACCGGGCGGCGAACGCTGGCCGGTCAGCGACGGGCAGTTCCGGCGGAGCTACCGGCCGCGCCAGGACCGGGCCGCGACCGCGGGCCAGGCGAGCAGGCCCGCGGCGATCAGCAGCACCACCGCCCCGACGATTTCCCAGTAGAGCGTGCTGGTCGCGTACGGGACCGACCAGCTGTCCTGGAAGCCGAACATGCCGACCTCGACGTCGATCACCAGCGCGGCCACCGACACGACCATCAGGCCGGCGCCGAGCAGGACCGCGTAGAGCTGGCGGCTGATGATGACGAGCAGGCCGATCAGGATCGCGGCGATGCCCTGGACGAGGAAGAGCGGGCCGATGGTCGGGATCGCGCTGTAGGGGTAGGGCTGCCTTCCCCACAGGTACAGGTGGATGTAGCCCGAGTAGATTGCCAGCCCCGCGCCCGCGGCGATCAGCGCCGTGAGCGCTATCCCGGCCGGGTTCGATCGCAACGGAGCCGGGCGGTGCAGCAGCAGTTCGAGCCACCACGGCCTGCCCGCAGCGACCGTCTTGCCCGGCACGTCCACCTTGCTGGACACATCCGCCTCCCCTGCCTCATCACTGGCCGCGACGCATTCGCCTCGATAACCCGGTACCCCTTATACGGTTCCGGCCCGGCATCGGATTGAGGCTAGGAAAATAATTTTAGTTTCCTATGAACACGACGTCCGCCCCGGTACCTGCTATCGGGTACCGGGGCGAATGCCTGCTGGGAATTTCAGCCTTTTTACGGCCGTTGCGGGCCCGTCAATAGGCTCAGGCCTTGCCGGTGAGGCGCCAGCCCTCCGCGTAGTGCTCGCGGGCCTCGGCCGAGAACGGCACCGGCGAGACGGTGGCGCGCACCTCGACCTGCTTGTGCGGCCGCTCGACGGAGCCCTTGAGCGAGCCGCCGTCCGGCTCGCCCCAGATCAGCGTCACCTCGGTGCCGACCTCGATGGCCGGGTCGATGACGCCGAGCGAGAGCTCGAGACGCTCGTTGTGGCTGTAGCCGGTGAACAGCGACAGGCCGACGTTCCTGCCGCCGAGCAGCACCGTGTCGTAGTTGGACGAGGAGTAGTTCGAGATCGGCACGTCGAGGCCCTTGGCCGGGATCTCGTCGGTGAACAGCGAGGCCGCGATCTTGCCCGCGTCCTCCTTGTTCCAGGCGAGCGTCACCTTCCGGCGCTGCGACGGCTTGTCCATCGCCTCCAGCGCCTCGCGGCCGATGAAGTCGTGGTCGAAGCGGACCATGTGCCCGTAGCCGAGCTCGTAGGGGGTGAGGTAGTAGTCCTCGATGCTCTCCGACACGAAGCTGCCGCCGAGCGTGCCCGCGAAGCCCTCGTAGCCGCCGGCCGGGAGCCATTCGCGGTACGCCTTCAGCTTCTCGCCGGTGTAGATGGCGGGCAGCGGCGACGGGATCCAGCCCGATTCCAGCGTGTTGGACGCGTAGGCGCGGGAGCCGACCGGGGTCAAGCCGAACTCCTCGCCCGCCTCCAGGATCGCGTCCCGGATCTCGAAGTACTGCTCATAGGGGCCGAAGACCTCCAGCCCGGGCTGGCCGGACATGCCGTGCCTGAGCGCGGCGACCTTCCTGCCCTTGATGTTGATGAAGTCGGTGCGGAAGAACTTGATGTCCGCGATCGGCCCGCCGTTGAGCTTCTCGATCACCTTGGAGGCGTTGGGCCCCTGAATCTGGAACCGGTACTGCGTCCGGGTGACGGCCTTGCCCAGCGGGCGCGACGGCGAGCGGTCGTCGCGGACGAGCTCGACGTCCCAGTCGCCGGTCTCGGCGTGGAACTGGATCCAGTTCACGCTCGGCACCCGGCCGACGAACTCGTAGACGTCCTCCTCGAGGTGGAACAGGATGCCGTCGCCGATCACGTAGCCGTCGTAGGTGACGGGCACGAGCTGCTTGGCCATGTTCGTGGGGAAGTTCTTGAACGTATTGAAGCCGATGTATGAGATCAGCTTGAGGGCGTCCGGACCCTTGATGTAGAGGTTCGCCATGTGGTGGCTCTGGTCGAACAGCACCGCGGCCTGCTGCCAGGCGACCTGCTCTGCCTTCCAGTTGGAGAACTCGGTCGGGACGACCGGATAGACGTAAGCGCCCTCCTGGGAGTTCCGCAGCAGCTCAACGGGGTTGGCCGTCTGCAGCAGATCCTCAAGGCTTCGCTGCGTCATACTAGGGTTCCTGCCTTCCTTTGCTACTACGCGTTACCCCCGGCCAGCCGGGGTATTCGCATCCCGGCCGGCGGCCCGATGACCATGATCTACCTCCGCCGTCACCGTGTCGCTGTTGCTTTCACCCTAATTTGGGACGACCCCTTCGTGGCAGACGACAGCCGCCGCGAGCCCCCCGCAGACGGCCGACCGCGCAGGTAGCACGCGTGATCGGCCGCGCCCCGGCCGGCCCCGGGCCCCCCGCAGGGGCGGTAGTCGTTGCCTGACAACAAAAGCCAGGGCCGGCCTGGGCCGATCGGAGCCTGCCATGGCAGGCGATTGACCTGCATCAGCTGCGCAACACGCCAACACAGCGCCATGACATTTCTGTACGCTCAACACAATGGTGTCTACATGGTGCACTTTCGTGCATCGGGCATCGCGGGGCGGAATATCGCAGGAGTGACTACATGGCCGTCGGCACCTCTCCACGCCAGTCAGCCAAGCGCGCGACGAGTCATTCGACCGACGTCCATTTCATCGCCGACCTCATAACGCCGGTCAGCTGCCTGCTGGTGCTGTGGGGGGCGCTGGCCGGGGTCGTGCTCAGCGGCGCGCCCGACCGGCTGCACTGGCTCGGGTCGGCCATGAGCGGGCACCGCGCGCTGGTCGGCTCGACCGTGCTGGCCGGGACCGGGCTGGTCGTCGTGCTGCTCGCCGCCCTGCTGATGAACAGGTTCGCGCGCCGCGTCCAGCTCGAGGCCGAGGGACGGGTCGCGGCCTCCCAGCGCGGCGCCCACGAGCAGGCCGCCGCGGCCGAGGCGGCCGAGGCGGCACTGCGCAACGGCTTCCGGCAGATCCTGGCCAGCCTGGGCAGAAGGAACCAGTCGCTGCTGCACCGGCAGCTGCGCATCATCGACACCCTCGAGCAGCAGGCTTCGAGCCCCGGCGCGCTGGCCGAGCTGTTCACCCTCGACCACCTCACCACCCGGATGCGCCGGCACGCGGAGAGCCTCACGGTCTTGTCCGGCGCGGCCCCCGGGCGCTCGTGGAGCGGCCCGGTGCCGATCATCGACGTCATGCGCGCGGCCGCGGCCGAGGTCGAGGACTACACCCGGGTCACGGTCATCTCCGACGCCGAGGAGGCGGTGGCCGCCGTCGCCGTCACCGACATGATCCACCTGCTGGCCGAGCTGATCGAGAACGCGACGCTGTTCTCCCCGTCGAGCACCCGGGTCGAAATCCGGGCGGAGCGGGTGGCCAACGGCTTCGCCGTCGAGGTGACCGACCGCGGCCTGGGGATCCCGGCCGAGCAGCCCCGCGAGCTCAACGCCCAGCTGGCCGAGCCGCTGGACGTCGGCCTGGCCGACGCCGACCGGCTCGGCCTGTTCGTCGCCGGCCGGCTGGCCGCCCGGCACGGCGTCCACGTCGCCCTGGGCCCGTCGCCCTACCTGGGCACGAAGGCGATCGTGGTGCTGCCGGACGCCATCGTGGTTTCCGAGACGGCCGCCGAGAACGTTTACGGCGAACGCCAGCGCGGCGACTCCGCCCGGCTCAACCTGCGCGCCCCGCAGCTGCTCTCGCTGGCCGACCCGACGCAGCAGGAACCGGGCGCGGCCGACGGTGGCGGCCCGGCCGAGGCCGCCGCCCGGCCGGCCCTCGCCCTGCACGGCCTGCCGCAGCGGGTGCGGCCCGACAGCCAGGAGTCCGCCGACGGCGCCGACGGGGCGATGCCGCCCGAGGGCGTCCCCAGGCACGCACCGGTCGAGGCCCCCACCCCCGACGACGCCCGCAGCCTGGCCGCCTCGCTGCAGAGCAGCTGGCAGCGGAGCCGGAGCGCGCAGCCGCCCGCCCCGCCGCTGACCACGCGGGCCCGCCGACCCGACGATGGCTACGAAGACGACGCCGATAACGAGGAGGCATGATGGCTGGGATGGCCGATGCGAGCGCGACCGGGCGGGATCTCGCCTGGCTGCTCGACGATCTGGCCGACCGGGTACGGGATTTTCGCCGGGCCGTGATCCTTTCCCGCGACGGCCTGCTCATCGCCGCCTCGAGCGACCTGACCCGCGACGACGCAGACCACCTGTCGGCGGTCGCGGCCGCCGTGCAGAGCCTGGCGGCCGGCACCGGCGACCGCTTCACGGCCGGCCGCGTGCGGCAGACGATCATCGAGCTCGAGCACGGGATCCTCTTCGTCATCGCGGCGGGCGAGGGCAGCTGCCTGGCGGCGCTGTGCCCGGCCGACGCCGATGCCGGCGCCGTCGCCTACGAGATGGCCATGCTGGTCAAACGGGCCAGGCCGCATCTTGCGGCGCTGCCGAGGTTCCCGGCCGCAATCGTCCAGGCCGAGTGATCCCGGTGCCCGCTGGCGACAGATGGCGGGGGCGCAGCTCCGGCCCCGTGGTGCGACCGTACGCAGTGACCGGCGGCCGGACCGAGCCCGCCGACGGCGAGGTCCTCGACCTCATCGCCGTCGTCGTCGCCACCGGGCTGCCGTCGGCGTCGCCCGAGGCCGAGCGCCGGTCACCCGAGCACCGGCGGATTCTCGCCCTGTGCGGGCAGCAGGTCACGGTGGCCGACCTCGCGGCCGACACCGCGCTGCCGGTAGGCGTGGTGCGCGTGCTGATCGCCGACTTGACCCTGCAGGGAGCTGTCACCGTGGTGCGGCAGCGACCGACCGACCAACGATCCGAGAAGAACGTGCTCCAGGAGATACTCGATGGCCTCCGCGCACTCTGACAACGCCGGGGCGCCCGTCTGGACGGGTTCAGCGCCCGGGCTCGCCGACGGCTTCATCGACCGGCCGGAGACGGGCGCGGCGCTTGACGGCTCGCTCGTTCCCGGCGCCACGGTCGCGCTGGTGTCCGGCATTCCCGGCGGCGGCGGCCGCGACTGGCGGGAGTCCTGCGGCAAGACCCAGCTCGCGGTGGCCACGGCCCAGTCGCTGTGGCAGGCAGGCGCAGTGGACCTGGTCATCTGGCTGACC
>DATCGA010000208.1:0-9282 GCA_036509215.1 Trebonia sp. | reverse complement strand
ATCGACACGCCCCAGTAGCCGGCCGGTCCCCCGCCGATGTGGTCGAGTTGCAGGACGGCGGTCAGGACCGCCTGCCATTCCGCGACGGCCTGCCCGACCACCAGCCTGAACATGGCCGTGTCGAGCTCAGCCGTATCCTCGCCTGCGGCCGCACGGGCCCGGTACTCGGCCGCGATCTGGTCGAACTCCTCGCTCGTCGGCCGCTCGCCGTGGTTCGGCATGTCGATCGCGGCGACCGCGAACCCGCCCTCGGCGGCGAAGCGGCGCGCGCGGGCCGTGAGGCCGGGGGCCTTCTTATGCTGTCCGCCGCCGTGTCCCATCAAGATCAGGGGACGAGCTCCGTGGGCGTCTTCCGGCGTCCACAGCACGCCGGGAATCTCGCCCAGGGTGAAGAGCCGCTCGGTGACGCCGTCCAGCGACGTCATGGAGATGAAGCGCATAGAGAGGCCGAACGTATCACAAGGGGTCAATAATCGCGGTGTGACAGATATCGTGCTCATGTCTGATCCGGTCATCTCGGCCATCCCCGTCCGGGACTGCGCGGAGCCTCTGGTCGACGTTCGCGACGACGGACGACTTCTCGTCGATCTCCGGAAGCAGAATCCAGACGGTCATTTCTGAGGGATCCATCGCCGCCGCCGCCCGGCGCCTGCAGTACACCCGGTCGGCCGTTTCCCAGCAGATATCGGCGCTCGAGGCCGAGGCGGGCACCCCGCTGGTCGACCGGGCCGGCAACCACATCACCCTCACCCCGGCCGGCCGCGCGCTGGTCGAGCACGCCGAGCGGATCCTGGTGGAGCTACGGTCGGCCGAAGCCGCGCTGGCCGGCGCGGGGACGCGGTTCACCGGGCTGCTGCGGGTGGGCATCCCGTTCCGCGAGGGCCCGCACATCATGAGCCGCGCGCTGACGGAGGTGCGCAGGCGCTTCCCCGACATGGAGATCCGGCTCGCCGCCGTCAGCGACGAGGAGGGCCCAGAAGCCGTCCACCGCGATCAGCTCGATATGGCTATCGTGTCGCGCTACAGCAACGCGCGGGAGACGGCTAGGGCCGGGCTGCGCGAATGGACCCTCGGACACGACCCGCTCCGGCTCTGCGTTTCCCCGGACCACCGGCTGGCCGCGGCCGCCAGCTGCGCGATGGCCGACCTGGTGGCCGAACCGTGGGTGATGTGCCCGGACACCTCGCTCGGCCGTCTGGTGCGGAGCATGTGCATTGCGGCGGGCTTCCAGCCCCGGGTGGGCGCGACCGTCCACGACGTCGGCACCGCCATCAGCCTGGTCGGCATCGGGTGGGGCATCACGATCGCGCCCGAGCTCACCCCGGCCGGGACGCCGGCGCCGGTGGTCCGGCTGCCGATCACGGGAATCGACACCCTCAGGTACAGCGTCCTCATCGTCCGCGACGGCGAGCACCTGTCCCCGCGGATGGCGGCGGCGATCTCCGCCGTCCGCTCGGTCAGCGCCGAACTGCGCGCGGCCGTCGGCGGCGGCGGGTGAGCAGTTCGGCTAACGGTGCGACCGGTACCTCGCGCCCATCCTCGAACCGGCGAATGACCCTGGTGTTCCCGGTCCCGAGGACGGCCAGCACCTGGGGCTCCCCGCTATGGCTGCGGAAGCGGGCCTCTTCGAGCGCCTCGGTTAGTCCGCGCAGGGTGTACGGGTAGATCTGATCCACCTTGGCGCCCTTGCCGCCGGTTTTGTCGGCGTTGCGGACGAGGTAGCCCTTGGCGGCCTCGGTCATGGTGCTTGCCTCCCGTGCAGCGCAGCACCCGTCCCGTCCTCAACGGTAGCAACTGCGCAGGTCAGGAAGGCTCGTCGGGCGGGCGTGCGCCTGGGAACCGCAGCTCACGATGACGCCTGCGCCTCGCGATCAACGAGACCGCCGTTGGCCAGGGTGCGGTCGAGGAGGGGGAGCAGGCGGTCCCAGTGGCGCTGCAGTGCGGAGGGATTGAAGGCGTCGGTGTCGGACATGGTGAAGCCGTGGATGGTGCCGGGGTAGATCTCTGAGGTATAGCCGACACCTGCGGCATCCAGGGCCTGGTTGAGCTCGCTGACGGCCTGAGGCGTCATGTCGCCTTCGGCGAAGCCGAGGTGGACTTGGGCGGTGAGCTCGGGGAAGAGGCGGTGCGGGCTGTCGGGCGCGTCGGTGACCAAGAAGTAGGGGTGTCGGAAACAAGTGGGCGAGCCTCGTCATCGCGGCCGTCGGATCGCAGGGCCGGATGCGCTACTCCGAGCTCTCCTCACGGATCTCCGGGGTGAGCCAGAAGATGCTCACCCAGACGCTGCGGGGACTCGAAAGGGACGGTCTGCTGACCCGCACGGTGACGCCGTCGGTGCCGGTCCGCACCGACTACGAGCTGACATCGCTGGGCCTTTCGCTGCTGGACACGATCTGCCAGCTCAAGGCGTGGGCCGAGGAGCACATGGCCGAGGTGGACCGGGCTCGCGAGAAGTACGACCGCCGAGACTCATGACACGGCACCGGTCGCGCTGCGCCATCGAGGCCCGAGCGGATGACGCCCCGTCCAGCTCACCAGGTTTTTCCGGCCTGCTCCCGGATCGTGCGGTTGATTCGGTTGAAGAAGTTGGTCATCGCGATCTCCAGGATGATCGCGGACAGCTGCTCCTGGCTGAAGTGGTCGGCGGCGGCGTCCCAGATCTCGTCGGTGACGCCCGCCGCGCCGTCCTGAAGCCGGGTGGCGGCCTCGGTCAGCTCGAGCGCCGCCCGCTCCTGAGCGGTGAAGAAGGGCGTCTCGCGCCACGCGACCACGTTGTGCAGCCGCTCGTCTGTTTCGCCGGCCTTCTTCGCCCCCTCGATACTGGCGAAGACGCAGGGCGCACAGCCGTTGATCTGGCTGGCGCGCAGATGTACCAGCGACAGCAGGCGCTTGTCGACCCCCCCGGCGGCAATCGCCTTGTAGAGGTGCTGGATCGCGGTGATCACGTCGGGATTGGCCGTGCTCTTCATACGTGCTTCCATCGGTCTTACTCCTTCATCGGCTACCTGGGCCCGTCCGGGCCCGTCATCGCCCATGACGGAGCAGATCCGAGGAATGTGACCACATGTCCGCGTTCACCGTCGTCGACGGCCGGATCACCGACATCGCGGCCATGGTTGACCCGGCCAAGCTAGCGGGGGCGGTCGTCGATGATGCGGCGCATCTTGCCCATCGAGCGCTCGATCGTGCCGGGGTCCTGGACGACCGTGTCGACGGTGACGCCGATGGTGTTCTTGATCAGGGTGGTGAGGCGGGCACCTGCGGCGCCCCGCTGTGGCTGCGGAAGCGAGCCTCTTCCAGCGCCTCGGTCAGCCCCCGCAGCGTGTACGGGTAGATCTGGTCTACCTTGCGGCCCTTGCCACCGGTCGTTTCCGCGTCTCGGACGAGGTACCCCTTGGCGGCGTCGGTCATGGTGCTTGCCTCCCGTGCAGCGCAGCGCCCGTCCCATCCTCAACGGTAGCAACTGGGCAGGTCAGGAACCTTCGTCGGGCTGGTGGCCGCGTCGGGCGTCCCGGTCGAAGATGATCAGGACCTCGCTCGGCCTGCCCTCGGCGCCAATGGCGTGCGGCAGCATCGTGGGGAACTCGGCCGACTGGTTGGCCTCAACCCGCAGGCGCCGGTTGCCGAGCAGCAGGATCGCGGTGCCGGAGAGGACCACGAGCCATTCGCGGCCGGGGTGGGCGCGCAGGTGGGAAGGGCTCTCGGGCGGGTCAACCAGGCGCTGGCGGACGACCGTCACGCCCGGATCGGCCCTGATCGACCAGCGCATCAGGCCATGGGCGGCGTCGATCGTCGGGCTGGCGATGACGTCGTCGGCGGCGGTCTCGACGAGCTGGTCGAGCGAGGTGTCCAGCGCCCTGGCTATGGTCACCAGGCTGTCGAGCGCCAGGCGGCGCTGACCGTTCTCGATGCGGCTGAGCGAGGACTGACTGAGCCGGGCGCGCGCGGCCAGCTCCTCCAGCGACCAGCCCTGCGCCACCCGCAGGGCCCGGATCCGCTTGCGTACCAGGCTGTCCAGGTCGTCATCGTCTTGCGTCATAGGCATCATAATATGCGTTGAACGCATGGCCTGGTTATCGTCGCGTGTACTGCCCCGGCCGACCGGGGCCCCGCGCGAACGAAGGGTGTGACGATATGACTGCGACGATTGCCGCCTACGCGAGCGACCAGCTCCCCGATGAGACCGTTGACGCGGTGGTGATCGGCGGCGGGGCGGCCGGCCTGAGCGGCGCGCTGATGCTCGCCCGCTCCCGCCGCTCGGTCGTCGTGATCGACGGCGGCACCCCCAGGAACGCTCCCGCCGCGGGGGTGCATGGCCTGCTCGGCCTCGATGGGGTGCCGCCGGCCGAGCTGCTGCAGACGGGGCGGGAAGAGGTCCGCCGCTACGGCGGCCTGGTGGTCGCGGGCGAGGTGATCTCGGCTGCCCCGGCCGCCCCGTCAGCCCAGGGCGACCTGCGCTTCGCGGTCACCCTGGCCGACGGCGCCACCGTGCGGGCCCGCCGCCTGCTGGTGGCGACCGGGCTCCGCGACGTACTGCCCGAGGTTCCCGGGCTGGCCGAGCACTGGGGGCACGGGGTGGTGCACTGCCCGTACTGCCACGGCTGGGAAGTACAGGATGAGCCGATCGGGGTGCTGGCCGTGGGTCCGGCCTCCGTCCACCAGGCGCTGCTGTTCCGCCAGTTGACCGGCGACCTCGTCTACTTCAGCGGCGGCACCGAGCTGGAGATCGATACCCGCGCTCGCTTCGCCGCCTGCGGCATCCAGGTCGTCGACACCTCGGTAGACGCAATCGAGTCCGCTGCGGACGGCAACGTCGCGGGCGTGCGCCTGAGCGACGGGCGGCTGGTGGGCCGGCGCGTGCTCGCCGTCGCGACCCGCGTGCAGGCTCGCACCGAGGGCCTTGATGGTCTGCGGCTGCCGGTGCAGGACCTGCCGGGCGGTATGGGTCGCAGCTTCGCCTCCGGTATGGCCGGCCTGACCGAGGTGCCGGGAGTGTGGGTGGCGGGCAACGCCACCGACCCGTTCGCCCAGGTCGGCGCCTCCGCCGCGGCCGGCGCGCTGGCCGGCGCCCACATGAACGCCCATCTGGTCACGGCCGACACCGACGCCAACCTCGCCGCTGCGCGTCAGGCGCGCTAACGCCATCAGTCATCGATAGTAACGGCTGCTTACTTGTTCCGGTGGCATGCGCCTGTTTTAGTGAAGCCATGCGAGCAGCGAAGCGGGATCTGCCAGTATCTGCCCAGACCGGCGACTACACGGGCGCCTGGGCCGAGCTCGGCGACATGCACTACGCATTTGAGACCTGCGCGGGCGGTTACGACATGGACGCGCTGGTCAAGATCTTCCGACAACGCCTGCCCGGTCGAGCACTGGGGCTACATATTCCGGGGAAAGGTGCGCGTCGAATACATCGACGGGCATGAGGAGATCCTCAGCGCGGGCGACGCCTTCTACATTCCGAGCGGCCACCGGCCGTACATGCTCGAAGAGACGGAATTGCTCCAACTGACCCGCAAGTCCGACCACAACGACCTGGTCAGGCACTTTGTCGCGGCTGGCCTGTTCCCAGCCAGTAACGGTACAAGGCGGCTGGGCACGGACGTTCGTTGACGTATCGTTGCGAGACGATCACGTTCTACTGAGCCGACCGAGCAAGGAGCGCGCCGATGCCAACCGTCAGCGTGAGGTACATCGTCAACGACGTCGACGAGGCAATCGCGTTCTACAGCCAGCAACTGGGCTTCAGCGTGGACATGCATCCTGCCCCGGCCTTCGCCATGATGTCGCGTGGAGATCTGAGATTGGTCCTCAGCGCGCCGGGAGGCGGTCCCGGCGGCGGCCAGGCCATGCCCGATGGCACCCTGCCGTCGCCCGGCGGCTGGAACCGGTTCGCTATCGAGGTTGCCGACCTGGAGAACTTCGTCGAGACCCTCCGGCAGCGCGGGGCCCGCTTCCGCAGCGACATCGTCACCGGGGTAGGGGGCAGGCAAATCCTGGTTGAAGACCCGTCGGGTAACCCGGTCGAGCTGTTCGAACCGGCAGTCGCCGGGGCCTGGCTTTCGCCGCCATCACGCGACTGATCCGCAGCTAAAGGGGTATCGGCTCGCAGGCGAGCACCGGGTCATCGGCGTTGCCGTACCACAGGTGCAGCATCGAGCCCCGGATCTCCGCCTGGGGTTCCGGCATGGTCCGCTGGCCGGGCCAGGGGTCGTGGATCGCCTCGGCGACGTAGTCCTGCAGCGTGTCGAGCGCGTGCCGGGCAACGTCGGCGGCGCATTCCTCGGCCGTGTCCTCGTACTCGAGGCACGTATGGAAGTCCTCGTGCGGCCAGATGCCGACCGATCCGGCGTCGTAGTCGCCCTGCTGGCCGGGAAACCTCCCCTCGTCGGACCTGAACCAGAGCATGTCGTCCTCGAGCGTGACCTGGAAGCCATCCGGAACGATCGCCGCGAGCCTGGCGGCCAGCAGCACTGCGAAACCGTTGGGGTCCACTTCCATGTCGCCGATTGTGCCGCAGGGCCGTCGCCTGGCCCACTGCTTTTCCGGCAGGGCGCGAGTGGGTGGCCACGGCGACCCACGTGGGCCAAACAGGGTGAGCTAGCGGGGGCGGTCGTCGATGATGCGGCGCATCTTGCCCATCGAGCGCTCGATCGTGCCGGGGTCCTGGACGACCGTGTCGACGGTGACGCCGATGGTGTTCTTGATCAGGGTGGTGAGGTGGGCGCCGGCCGCCTCGGCGGCGGACGGGTCGGCGTCGGGGCGGCGCTCGACGCGGACGGCCATCGCGTCCATCCGGCCGGGGCGGGACAGGTGCAGCTGGAAGTGCGGTGACAGGGCCGGGACCTGCAGGATGAGCTCCTCGACCTGGGTCGGGAAGAGGTTGACGCCGCGCAGGATGATCATGTCGTCGGTGCGGCCGGTGACCTTCTCCATCCGGCGCATGGTGCGGGCGGTGCCGGGCAGCAGCCGGGTCAGGTCGCGGGTGCGGTAGCGGATGACCGGCATCGCCTGCTTGGTCAGCGACGTGAAGACGAGCTCGCCGAGCTCGCCGTCGGGCATTGGCTGGCTGGTCACCGGGTCGATGACCTCGGGGTAGAAGTGGTCCTCCCAGACGTGCAGGCCGTCCTTGGTCTCGACGCACTCCTGGGCGACGCCGGGGCCCATCACCTCGGACAGGCCGTAGATGTCGGTCGCGTCGATGCCCGCGCGGGCCTCCATCTCGGCCCGCATCTCGTTCGTCCACGGCTCGGCGCCGAAGATGCCGTACCTGAGCGAGCTCTGGGCGGGATCGAGGCCCTGGCGCTCCATCTCGTCGATGATCGCGAGCATGTAGGACGGGGTGACCATGATGACGTCGGGCTGGAAGTCGCGGATCAGCGTCACCTGCCGCTCGGTCATGCCGCCGGAGACGGGGACGACCGTGCAGCCGAGCCTCTCCGCCCCGTAGTGGGCGCCGAGCCCGCCGGTGAACAGGCCGTAGCCGTAGGCGTTGTGGAGGATGTGGCCAGGCCGGCCGCCGGCCGCGCGGATCGAGCGGGCCATCACGGTGGCCCAGGTGTCGATGTCGGCCGCGGTGTAGCCGACGACGGTGGGGCGGCCGGTGGTGCCGGACGAGGCGTGGATGCGGGAGACCTGCTCGCGCGGCACCGCGAACATGCCGTACGGGTAGTTGTCGCGCAGCGAGGCCTTGGTCGTGAACGGGAACTTCGCGAGGTCGGCCAGGTCCTTGACGTCGTCCGGGTGGATCGCGGCGACGTCGAACATCTTCCGGTAGTAGGGCACGTTCTCGTAGGCGTGCCGCAGCGACCAGCGCAGCCGCTCGAGCTG
This sequence comes from Trebonia sp., assembly GCA_036509215.1. GTDB lineage: Bacteria > Actinomycetota > Actinomycetes > Streptosporangiales > Streptosporangiaceae > Trebonia. The sequence goes on along the minus strand of DATCGA010000208.1, from coordinate 1,452 downwards.
GAGCGCGCGCAGCTCGTCGGTCGACGCCGTCTCGATCGGCTCGAGCTCGCCCGGCGGGGTGGCGATCGCGGTCACGGGCTGCTCCTCAGGAGTCGTAGTCAACGGTGATCTCTGGTGTCTGCGGCAGCGCCTGGCAGGTCAGGACGTAGCCGGCCTCGACCTCGGCCGGCTCGAGGGCGTAGTTGCGGCGCATCACCGCGGTGCCGTGGGTGACCCGAGCCCGGCAGGTGCCGCAGACGCCGCCCTTGCAGGCGAACGGCAGGTCGGGCCGGACCCGCTGGGCGCCGTCGAGGATCGCGGTGCCCGCGGGGAGGGTGAGGGCGGTGCTGCGGCCGTCGAGGATGACGGTCACGCTGGCGCCCGCACCGACCGGGGCCTCTTGGTGGGTCGCCTCGACCGGGGGCTCGTCGCCGACCCAGAACAGCTCGCGGTGGATCCGGCCGGGCTCCACGCCCAGCTCCCGCAGCACCTCGGTCGCCCCGGTGACCAGGCCGTAGGGGCCGCACAGCCACCAGTGGTCGGTGCCCGCGACGTCGACCGTGGCCGGCAGCAGCGCGGTCAGCCGGCCGGGGTCGAGACGGCCGCTGAACAGCTCGACCTCCTGCGGCTCGCGGGACAGCACGTGGACCAGGTGCATCCGGGCGGGGTGAGCGTCCTTGAGGTCGGCGACCTCGTCGGCGAACATGACCGTGTCGCTGCGGCGGTTGCCGTAGATCAGCGTGACCGTGGACTTGTCGTCGGCGGCGAGGACGGACGCGGCGATCGACATCATCGGGGTGATGCCGGAGCCTGCGGCGATCAGCACGTGGCGGCCGGGGACGGACAGGTCGGGGGTGAAGGTGCCGCTCGGCACCTGGACCTCGACGGTGTCGCCGGGCTTGACCGTGCGGATGAGCCAGCCGGAGACGGCGCCGTCGGCGACCTCGCGGACGCCGATGCGGGGGGCGGCGCCGGCCGGGGCGCAGATTGAATACGAGCGTCGCTCGTCGCCGCGGCGGACGGTCAGGAACTGGCCGGCCTGGAAGGCGAAGTCGGCGGCCAGGTCGCCGGGGACCTGGAAGGTGATCGCGGCGGAGTCGTCGGTAAGCGGGTCGATGGTGGCCACGACGAGCGAGTGGAAGTCGGCGCGCGACTGCCGACGCCGGGAACTCGTCGGCTGCTCGCCGGGGCCCTGGTCGATGGTGGCGGTCATAGCGCTTTGACCCCCTCAAATGGTTCGTCGCAGGCCTGGCAGCGGTACAGGGACTTGCAGGCAGTGGCGCTGAACTCCGCCGTGCGGCGGGTGTCGAACGAGCCACAGCGCGGGCAAGTCGGAGCGGGCGGAGCGGTGAGTGTGAGCGGGATCGGGCCCGACCGGCCGGGGGCCGGGGTCGGCGGGGCGATGCCGCTGGCGGCCAGCTTGCGGTGACCGTCGGCGGTGATCCAGTCGGTGGTCCAGGGCGGGGCGAGCTG
>DATCGA010000207.1:0-7680 GCA_036509215.1 Trebonia sp. | reverse complement strand
CGCAGGCGCCGATCATCGTCAGCGGCGAGTGCGCGGGCGGCGGCCTCGCCCTCGCCCTCGCCCTGGCGCTGCGCGACGCGGCCGGGCCGGCCAGCAGGAGGCCGGCCGGAATCCACGTCGTCTCGCCCTTCTGCGACCTGGCGCCGCCGGCCGAGAGCCTCGATGCCGCCGCCGACTCCGATCCGTGGCTCAACCGCATCGCGCTGCTGCAGCTGGCCGCCTGCTACATCCACGGCGCCGACCCCGGCGACGCCCTGGTGTCACCGCTGCGGGCGGACCCGTCCGGCCTGCCGCCGCTGCTCATCCAGGCGGCCGAGCCCGAGGCGCTGTTCCCGAGCGCGCAGCGGCTGGCCGACCGGGCCCGCCGGGCGGGCGTCCCGGTCACGTTCAGTCCGGTCGCGGACAGCGTTCACTCGTTTATCCTGTTCGACTTCCTGCCCGAGGCCGGCCGCGCGCTCGCGGAGTTCGCCGGATGGACAGAGAAAGCCACCTTCCGTTCGGGATGAAAAGATCTTTTCTATCGAACGGACCGTGGTCTTACCTGGTGCTCAGTTTCCGCGCCAGGCCAGCCGGTAGCCGATCGACGGGTCGCTCTGCAGGAACCGCCCGTCCTCGTCGCCCAGCTTGCGCCTGATCCGGTAGGCGTAGACCTTGAGGTAGTTCAGCTCGCCGGCGTAGCCCGGGCCCCAGACGTTCTCCAGGATCATCCGCCGCGTGCAGACCTTGCCCGCGTTCCTGGCCAGGTAGGCGAGGAACTCGAACTCGCGCGAGGTGAGCCCGAGGTCGCGGCCGTCGAAGGTCGCCTCGTAGTGGACGAGGTCGAGGTGGAGCGGACCGGTCTGCAGCTCGGTCGGGCCGTCGCCTGATTCGGCCGCGCGATGCCGCAGCGCCACCCGCAGCCTGGCGTTGAGCTCGCGCATGCCGAACGGCTTGGTGACGTAGTCGTCCGCCCCCGCCTCCAGCGCCTCGACCTTCCGGTCCTCGGTGCTGTCGGCCGACAGCACCACGATCGGCGCCTGGCTCCAGGTCCTGATGCGCCGGCACACCTCCACCCCGTCCATGTCCGGCAGCCCCAGATCGAGGACGATGACGTCGGGCCGGGCGATCGCGGCCTCGGCCAGTCCGTCGTGGCCGGTCTCGGCCGTGCGGACGACGTGGCCGAGGGCCTGCAGCCCGACCCGGCAGACGTTGAGCAGATCGGGGTCGTCGTCAATGACGAGCACCTGCGCCACGCGGCGGCTCCTCCGGGATCAGTTGCGCGGTCGGGAGGGTGAACCAGAACCTGGCCCCGCCGTGCGGGGCGTCGTCCACCCAGATGCGCTGACCGTGGGCTTCGACGAAGGTCTTGGCGATGGACAGCCCCAGGCCCGCGCCCGCGTCGCTGGTGCGGCGGGCGAGCAGGCCGAAGACCTCATCGCGCTGCTCGGGGCTGACACCGGGGCCGTGGTCGGCGACGAACACGGCCACGGCGCCCGGCGGGTGGGGCGCCGCCCCGATCGTGATCGCGGTGCCCTTCGGCGCGTGCCTGATGGCGTTCTCCAGCAGGTTCGTGAGCACCCGCGAGATCAGCGTCACGTCCACGTCCGCCAGCGGAAGCGCGTCGGGGAGGTCAAGCCGCACCGGATGCCGGTGCAGGGCGGGCCCGAGGTCGCCGAGGACCCGGTCGACGAGCTCGGGAAGCGAAACGGCGGCGCGGCGGGGCTGCAGGACGCCGGCCTGGATCCGGCTTATGTCGAGCAGGTTCTGGACCAGCTCGGCCAGCCGGTCGGCCTGCTTGTCGATCAGCGCCGCCAGGCTCTGGCGGACGTGCGGGTCGATGTCGATCTCGGTGTCGGCCAGGGTCGACGAGGACGCCTTGATCCTCGCCAGCGGAGCCCGGAGGTCGTGCGAGACGGCCGCGACCAGCGTCTTCGCCAGCCGCGCCATCTCCTCGCTGACCCGGGTCCGCAGGACCTGCTCGCGGAGCTGGGCGCGCTCGACGGCGAGCGCGATCTGGTTGGCGAACAGGCTGAGCGGCTCGCGCTCGGGCCCGGCGGCCGAGTCGGCCGACAGCGCCAGCAGCCCGACCGGCCGCCCGGCGGCGGTCAGCGCGTGCACGAGCACGTCGCCGCGCACATCCGGATGGCCGCCGAGCCGCGCGAGCTCCCCCGGCGAGGGCAGGACCCGGTGGATCTGGTCGTCGCTGAGCGGCTCGCCGAAGGCCGCCGCGACCTCCAGGCTGCCGTCATTCGGCAGGAAAACCGCCACCTGCCGGGACCCGAAGACCTCGGCCACCATCGTGACCACGGCCGTGAGCAGCTCGTCGAGCTTCTTGTCCTCGAGCAGCAGGCCGGACAGCTCGAACAGCTCCCGCAGCTCGGCGCCCTGGCGGCGTTCCCTGGCCCGCGCGGTGTTCAGCCCCGCCACCGTCCTGGCCACCGGCAGCATGACGGCCACGTAGACGACCAGCGCGACCCAGTTTTCACCGCGTCCGACCCAGAGGGTCAGGTACGGCGGGATGAAGAAGAAATCATAGACAACGAAGCCCGCGATCACGCCGAGCACGCCGACCGCGAACCCGCCGATCACCACGCCGATGACCACCGGCACGATCAGCACGAGCGCGGTCGTCGCGATGCTCAGGTGGTCGCGCAGCGGCAGCATGGCGCCCGTGAGGAGCGCCATGCTGACCAGTGCGGCAAGCGTGCCGATTACAGTGCGTTTCATCGAGACTCTTGCAGGTTACCTCTCGTGCTCACGGCCGGATCCTGGCGGACGACTCGAGCCAGTACCTCGGATTCCAGAGCACCGCGCGGTGGTCGCGGGCGGCGACGGTGCCGACCGCCCGGCAGCGCCTGCCCGGCTCGAGGCCGGCCACCGCCGCCCGGCCGAGGAACATCAGGTCGATCTGGCCGGAGTCGTCGGCCAGCGCGCACCGGCAGGCCGGGACGCCGCCGAGGGACACGGCGTCCACCGCGCGGATGATTCCCCGCACGTCGACCTTGGCCTGCTGCCTGGCGCGGCCGATGGAGGTGACCTCAGGCAGCCGGCCGACCCTGGCCGTTCCGCGGCGGGCCGAATCCTTCATCGCAACCCCGCTAGCGCCTCGTTGAGCTGGAGAACATTGATGTAGGTCGACCCGAGGAAGCCGAACTGCGGCTGCCTGGTCTGCGCCGCCACCAGCTGCCTGACCTCGGCGACGGGCAGCCCGCGCGCCTTCGACACGGCGTTGACCTGGGCGTATGCATCAACGGGGGTGATATCGGGGTCGACCCCGCTGCCGGAGGTGGTGACCAGGTCGGGCGTCGGCGTGATCCCGTCGCGGCGCAGCGCCGCGATCTGCTGGTGCACGGTCTTGACCAGGGCCTCCGACCGCGGGCCGAGGTTCGACCCGCCGGTCGCCATCGGGTTGTCACCGTCCGGCCTGCCCACGAACCAGCGGGGGCTGGTCCAGGACTGGCCGACCAGCGTGGAGCCGTCGGTCACCAGCGATCCGTTGGCCTGATGGGAGAAGAGCGCTTGCCCGATGCCGGTCTCGGCCAGCGGGTAGAGCAGGCCGAGCAGGACGAAGAAGATGGCCGTGAGGCCGGCTGCCGGGCGCAGGTGGGCGAGCATTAGAACGCTCCTGTCGCGGTGAGGATGAGGTCGATGAGCTTGATGCAGATGAACGGGGCGATGATCCCGCCGACCCCGTAGATGAAGACGTTCCTGCGCAGCAGGGCCGCCGCCGCCGACGGCCGGAACTTGACGCCCCGCAGCGCGAGCGGGATCAGCGCGATGATGACCAGCGCGTTGAATATCACCGCCGACAGCACCGCCGTCTGCGGGCTGTGCAGGCGGGTGATGTTGAGCGCGCCGAGCTGCGGATAGGTGGCCGCGAACAGCGCCGGGATGATCGCGAAGTACTTGGCCACGTCGTTGGCGATCGAGAACGTGGTCAGCGCGCCCCTGGTGATAAGCAGCTGCTTGCCGATCTCGACGATGTCGATCAGCTTGGTCGGGCTGGAGTCCAGGTCGACCATGTTGCCGGCTTCCTTGGCGGCGGTGGTCCCGGTGTTCATGGCCACGCCGACGTCGGCCTGCGCGAGCGCGGGGGCGTCGTTGGTGCCGTCCCCGGTCATCGCGACCAGCTTGCCGCCGACCTGCTCGGCCTTGATCAGGGCGAGCTTGGCCTCGGGGGTGGCCTCGGCCAGGTAGTCGTCGACCCCCGCCTCCTGCGCGATCGCGGCCGCGGTGAGCGGGTTGTCACCGGTGATCATGACCGTGCGGATACCCGCCGCCCGCAGCTCGGCGAACCGCTCGGCGATGCCCTGCTTGACGATGTCCTTGAGCTCGATCACGCCAAGCAGCTGCGTTCCGTCGGCCACCGCCAGCGGCGTGGCGCCGGACCGGGCGATGCGCTCGACGACGCGGTCGAGCTCGGCCGACGGCGTGCCGCCCTGACCGGCGACCCAGGTGCGCACCGCCTCGGCGGCGCCCTTGCGGATCTGCCTGTCCCCGACATCCAGGCCCGACATCCGGGTCTGGGCGGTGAACGGGATGAAGGCGTGGTCCTCGGCCAGCTCGCGCTGCCTGATTCCGAGGCGCTCCTTGGCCAGGACGACGATCGAGCGGCCCTCGGGGGTCTCGTCCGACAGCGACGCGAGCTGGGCCGCCTCCGCGAGCTCGCGCTCGCTGTGCCCGTCGACGGGGTGGAACGCGGACGCCATCCGGTTGCCGAGGGTGATCGTCCCGGTCTTGTCCAGCAGCAGCGTCTGCACGTCGCCGGCCGCCTCGACCGCCCGGCCGGACATCGCCAGCACGTTGCGCTGCACCAGCCGGTCCATGCCGGCGATCCCGATGGCGGACAGCAGCGCGCCGATCGTGGTCGGGATCAGGCAGACCAGCAGCGCGATCAGCACCACGACCGAGACCGTGCCGCCCGCGAACGAGCTGAACGGCTGCAGGGTGACCACGACCGGCAGGAAGACGACGGTCAGGGCGGCCAGCAGGATGGTCAGCGCCACCTCGTTGGGCGTCTTCTGCCGGTTGGCCCCTTCGACCAGGCCGATCATCCGGTCCATGAACGTGTGGCCGCGCTCGGCGGTGATCCGCACGACCACCCGGTCGGACAGGACCTTGGTTCCGCCGGTCACGGCGGACCGGTCGCCACCCGACTCGCGGATAACGGGGGCCGACTCGCCGGTGATGGCCGACTCGTCGATGGACGCGAGCCCTTCGATGATCTCGCCGTCGGACGGGATTAGATCGCCCGCCTCGCACACCACCACGTCGCCCTTGGCCAGCTCGGCGGCGGCGACTCGCTCCTGCGTCCCGTCGGCGCCGATTCTGCGCGCCTCGGTGTCGGACCGCATCTTGCGCAGCGTGTCCGCCTGCGCCTTGCCGCGGCCCTCGGCCACGGCCTCGGCGAAGTTGGCGAACAGCACCGTCAGGGCCAACCAGGCGGTGATGGACCAGTCGAAAACCCCCGGATGGGCGATGGACTCGACGAGGGTCACGATCGTGCCGATCAGCACGACGAACATCACCGGGTTCTTGACCTGAACCCGGGGGTCGAGCTTGCGGAACGCCTCGACGCTGGCGTACGCGAGGATCTCGCGGTCGAACAGGCTGCGACTGCGGCGCGGTCCGCCGGCCGGCGCGTCCGGCTCGACTGCAGTGCGGGTTTGAAGGCTAGTCATCAGAAGAACTTTCCGTGCGAGAGCTGTTCGACGATCGGGCCGAGCGAGACGGCGGGGAAGAAGGTGAGCGCGCCGACGATGAGGATCACGCCGACCAGCAGGCCGACGAACATCGGCGTGTCGGTGCGGAACGTGCCCGCTCCGGCCGCCACCTTCTCCTTGACCGCCAGCGCCCCGGCCAGGGCCAGCACCGGCACGATGATCGCGAAGCGGCCGAGCAGCAGGCCGACGGTGTTGATCACGTTGTAGAACGGCGTGTTGGCGCTGAGGCCCGCGAAGGCGGAGCCGTTGTTGTTGGTCACCGAGGTGAAGTCGTAGAGGATCTCGGAGAAGCCGTGCGGCCCCGCGTTGAGCGGGCCTGCCCTGCCCGCGCCGACCGAGACCGCGATGGCGGTCAGGACCAGCACCACGATCGGCATGACGAGCACGCCGAGGGCCGCGAGCTTCACCTCCTTCGACTGGATCTTCTTACCGAGGTACTCCGGTGTTCGCCCGACCATCAGCCCGCCGATGAACACGGTGATGATGGCGAACAGCAAGATGGAGTACAGGCCGGTGCCGACCCCGCCCGGTGATACCTCGCCGAGCATCATGCCGGTCAGGACCGCGAACCCGCCCATCGGCGTGTAGGAGTCCTCGGCCGAGTCCACGCTCCCGGTCGACGTCTGCGTCGACGCCGTCGCGTAGAGGGCGGACGAGGTGTCGCCGAACCTGACTTCCTTGCCTTCCATGTTGCCGGTCGGCTGGTACACCTGCCCGGCGGCGGCGACGGCGGGGTTTGCCTGGTGCTCCGCGGCCGAGGCGATGCCCAGCCAGCCGCCGAACAGGATCGCCATCACCGCGAGCAGGGCGACGCCCTGGCGGACGCTGCCGACCATCTTCCCGAAGGTGTACGTGAGGCTGACCGGTATGCACAGGATCAGCAGAATCGACAGGAAGTTGGTCAGGGCGGTCGGGTTCTCGAACGGGCTGGCGCCGTTGGCGTTGAAGAACCCGCCGCCGTTCGTCCCGAGCTGCTTGATGGCCTCCTGCGAGGCGACGGGCCCGCGCGGAATGCTCTGGCGGGCGCCGTTGAGCGCGTCGTAGATGTGGACCGGGCCGCCCAGCGTCTGGAGCGCGCCCTGCGTCATGAAGACGATCGCGGCCACGAACGCGATCGGGAGCAGGATGTAGAGGACCGTGCGGACCAGGTCAACCCAGAAGTTGCCAATGGTCTTCGACCCCTTCCGCTGGAACCCCCTGATCAGCGCGACGGCCACCGCGATGCCGACGGCGGCGCTGACGAAGTTCTGCACCGCCAGGGAGCCCATCTGCGAGAGGTACGACATCGTCGTCTCTCCCGAGTAGGCCTGCCAGTTCGTGTTGGTCACGAACGACACGGCGGTGTTCCACGCGAGCGCGGGCGTCACCCCCGGCAGGTGCTGCGGGTTGAACGGCAGCACCCCCTGGAGCCGGAAGATCCCGTAGGTGATCAGCAGCGCGAAGCCGGAGAAGATGATCACCGAGGCGCTGTAGCGCTTCCAGGCCTGCTCCGACTTGGGGTCGACTCCCACCACGCGGTAGACCAGCCGTTCGACCAGCGACAGCCAGCGGACGCGGCCCTCGAACACGGCCGCCATGTAGGAGCCGAGGAACCGCCACGAGATCGCGAGCAGGACCACGAGCAGGACGATGGTCAAGGCAAAGCCCATTAGAACCACTCCGCCTTGAACAGGGCCACGCCGAGGTAAACGAAGACGGCGATGGACAGCGCGAGAAGAATTGCCTGCACGAGGCTCATAGCCGCCCCAGTGCCCAGGTCAGGCCGAGCATCGCCGCCACGAAGGCGACGATCGCGACCACTACGAGAAGATCTGCCATGGCCCGATCATCGCTCCGACTGCGGTGACCAGGCAGTGAACGGCCGCCCGGCGGCGGTGGAGAATCGGTGAACGGCTAGCCGGTGGCCTGCGGCGCCGACTCCGCCAGCAGCCGGAGCTCTACCGCCCGGGCATCGCGCGTGCACTCGGCCAGGTGCAGG
>DATCGA010000206.1:0-5362 GCA_036509215.1 Trebonia sp. | reverse complement strand
CAGTAGGCGCCGAGCGCGTCGACCTTCTCGGCCAGCTCCGGCGAGCGCAGCCAGATCAGGAACGGCCCGCGGGTAGCGCCGCGCTTGGCGGCGATGGCATCGCTGATCTCCTGCTGGCGCGGGGTGAGCTCGGTAAGGGCGGGCAGGCGCATGGTGTTTCCTGTCGATCGCTTCGGTGGCACGTTCACACACATTGTGGCTGCTCTGGCGGCTACTTCGACGAACGCTAAGAATGCAGGCTGAGGCGGTCGGAGAGGCTGATCGCGGCTGTAGCCTCACGCCATGACGGTCATCAAGGTTGAGAATGTGGAGCGGCTCGGCCGTGGCGGCGGCGTGGTCACGGTCCCGCTGATCACCCGGCAGTCGGCCGAGGAAGAGAACCTGATCACGACGGGCATCAGCAGCTACCCGGTCGGCAAGGGCGCGCCCCCGCACTCGCACAACTGCGATGAGCACGTAACGCTGCTCTCCGGCGCGGCCGAGGTGGAGATCGACGGCAAGGTTACGCCGCTCGTGCCCGACGACACCACGTACGTCAAGGCCGGCATCGTGCACTGCTTCCGCGACACCAGCGACACCGAGCCGATGAAGATCCTCTGGGTCTACAGCTCCGCCTACGTCACCCGCACCTTCGCCAGCACCGGCATCACGGTCGAGCACCTCTCCGCCGCCGACCAGATGTCCAAGGACGACGATTAGGCCGCCAAGCCAGGTCCCACGTCCACAGCGTGACGCGTCCGCCTCACTCGCCTCACTCGCCTCACCCCGATCGCGTGATCACGAAGGCTTTTTGCTTGACGTAGGGAATTATTCCTATAGCTGCATAAATCCTTCGCGATAATAAAATAATTCGCGATCATTACGCCTTTCCGGCCGACATCGCAAAACCCAAGCGCACAATGTTGCGGAAGCGGCGGAGATTGCAAGACGCGCGATCAGAGGCAGAGCCCGAGCGCGTCCAGAGCGCGCAACAAGTGAGGTTCGAACCGGTCGAGACCGGCCTGGCCCAATTCTGCCACCGTCCACCACCGGACCTGGTCGAATTCGCGCGGGTCCGGATGCAGTGCCTGCCCGATGCTTCCGGCCAGGGCGAACCAGAGGGTGACGTCGACATGCCGCGTCGCGGGCGGCCCCACCGTCTCAGTCATCGTGAGGAAAAACGGCCGGTCCCCGAATTCCGGGTCGGGCTGCGCGGTAACGCCGAGTTCCTCCACCGCCTCGCGCCGGACGGTGTCGAGCGGATGCTCGCCCGGTTCGACATGCCCTCCGGTCGGCAGCCAGAGGCCGGAAAGCCGGTGATCGCACAGCAGCACGCGGCCGGCCAGCCGGTCGACGAGCAGGAAATACGACACCAGATGCGGTGACGGGGTGAGCGGCCTCGCCCGCCGGAAGATGTCATCGGTCCCGGCGAGCCACGACAGCACGTCGCGGGTGTGCTTGCGTCCGAGGTCATCCGTGAGCTCGATGTCGGATACGAGGGCAGTGATCATCGACTTCAGGGCCGTCGGCATGCGCGACATTCTGCTATGCCCGGCGGCGACGACGCGTAAAGAGGTCCATGGCGTAACCGGTGCTATAACCCCGGTTACGCCATGGAGCTTCGCTCAAGACGCCGCGATTTCCTTGAGGAAGCGGCGGATGGCGTGACGATCCGGGTGGCGAATTCCGCGTAGCGGGTGCCGGCCTCGGTCAGGCTGATGGTCCTGGCGGTCCGGTTGACCAGGTGCACGCCGAGGGAGCGCTCGAGCTCGGCGACATGGCGTGACACCAGGGACCCGGAGATCCCGAGCGTGCGCGCCGCCTGGCTGAAGCTGCGGGACTTCGTCACGCCGACGAAGCTGCGCATGACAGTTAGCTGGTCCATTTCACCCCTCGACGCTGAGGGTGCGTCCAATTTAGGCTTCTGTCCAGCTTGCCAGGCCCACTGAACCGGAAAGGTTAGTTTGCACGTTGTACACGAAAGGCCCTGACCTGCCCGAAGATCGACACTGAGCGACCGGGTGATGCTGGCTACAGTCCGGACCGGGGAGTTAGGCCCACCCCGAATTCGGGGGCTAGGACGATCGCCCGGGGGCCGGCTGAACCGGAAAGCTGGTGTCATGGACATCGCGATCTCGGCCCGCCGGCTCGGCTCCCTGATGAACGGCGCCGCCCGCCGGCCGGCCGCCTGGTACGCAGGGTTCGCGCTCTACGCGGCCGGGGTCGCGCTGTTCAGCGGCCGGGGTCTTGATCGCTGGTGGGGCATCTGGGCTGCAGGCGGCTACGCCGTCGCGGCCGCGATCGCGATCGCGGCCAGCCGAGGCACTCGCGGCACCCGCCGCACCGGCGGCATCCAGGCGGCGGCGCTGGCCGCCGCCGTCGCCGGGGCGCTGGCGGCGCCGCTGGTGTGGCTGGCGACGCGCGAGCCGATTACCCCGGATTCCCTGGTGGTGGCCAGGTCCGGCGTGCTGTTGCTGCACCACGGAACCCCCTATCTGCAGTCCGCTCAGCTCACCCGCGGCGGCTGGCTCGCCTATAACCCCTACCTGCCGGTGATGGCGGTCTTCGGGCTGCCGAAGGCGCTCGGCCTGCCCGGCCTGCTGGCCGATCCTCGGCCCTGGCTCGCGGCGGCCACGTTCCTGGTGCTGCTGGCCGCCTTCAAGGTCAGCGGGATCACCCGGATCGGCCAGCTCCGGGTCACCCCGCTGAGCCTCGCCGCGCTCGCCATCGCCTCCCCGGTGATGGCGTTCCCGCTCGCCGAGGGCATCACCGACCCGCCCGTGATCGCGCTGACCTGCCTGGTCCTGGCGCTGCTGATCAGGTTCGGCGGCGGCGACTGGCGGCCGGCCGTGGTCCTCGGGGCGGTCTGCGCGATGAAGTACACCGCCTGGCCGGCCCTGGCCGTGCTCGTCGTCATGGTCATGGTCAGAGACGGCGGACGCGCCGCGGTCAGGTTCGCCGCCACCGCGCTCGGCGCTGCGATCGCGCTGACCGCCGCGCTCGCCCCGGCCGGGATCCTGCACCCGGCCGCGATCGTCGCCAACACCGTGGCCTACCCGCTCGGCCTCACCGCCGCCCGCTCGCCCGCGGCCAGCCCGCTGCCCGGCCATCTGCTCGCCACGCTCGGCCCGGCCGGGCACGCCGCCGCGATCGCCCTGCTCCTCGCGGCGGGGGCGGCCCTGGTCGCGTCGCTGAAGATCGCGCCGCCCCGGACCCCGGCCGAGGCCGCCCAGCGGATCGCCCTCGGCCTGACCGCGCTGTTCGCGCTGTCGCCGGCGACCCGGTTCGGCTACTTCTGCTACCCGCTGGCCCTGTACGGCTGGGTGGCCCTGGCCGGGCACGCGGCCCGTGGATCGCAGCCGGTCGCGCCGTCGCCGGCCGAGGCCGGATCACCCGCTGAACCGGGTCTGTCGGCCGACCCCGGACCGTCGGCCGAGCCGGGTCTGTCGGCCGAGCCCAGACTGTGGGCCGAGCCGGGTCTGTCGGCTGAGCCTGGGCCAGGGGCCGAGCCCGGAACGCCGGCCGAGCCGGATGCGCCGGACCGGGTCGGGCACCCGACCACGGTCGGGGCCCGCTGATGGCCGGGGAAGCGCCGGGGAGACTGGCCGGCCCCGGTTCGGGACCGGGGCCGGGGCCGGGTCACCGTGGCTAGCCCAGGGGAGCCGGAACCGGGACGTCGAGGGCCGTGGCGACCTCGGTCAGCTCACGCCAGACCTTGGCGCCGAGGGGAATGCCGGTCGCGGCGCGGTCGGCCCTGGTGCGGCGGCCGCGCTCTCCCGGCACCAGGATCTCGGCCGTGCCGTCGGCTGGGGGAAGGGACTTGATCGCGTCCACGGTGTCGTCGATGGTCGCGGTGAACTCCTCGAGCGGGAGGAACGCGGCCACGTCGATCGCGAGCAGGAAGCCGTTCTGCCGGTGCCGCCTGCCCTCCTTGCCGCCGGAGTGGAACGCGGGCACGATCGGGTTGGCGACCAGGCCGCTGGCCAGCATCTCGAAGACCAGGGACATGCCCGCGCCCTTGGCCCCGCCGACCGGGGTCGGCACCTTGGCCAGGGCCGGGTCGGTGGTGGGCTCGCCGTCGGCGGTCAGCGCGACGCCGGCCGGAAGCTCCTTGCCCGCCGCCTTGAGCTGGGCGATCCGGCCCAGCGCCATCACCGCGGTGGCCATGTCCAGCAGCACCAGCTCGTGCCTGCCCGCAGGCACGGCGACGGCCAGCGGGCTGGTGGCGACGGCGGCGCCCTTGGCCCCGGCGTAGGCCATGTTCGGCACGCCGGCCACGACGCCGACCGCCGCCATGCCGGCGTCCGTGATCCGGCTCGCGTAGTAGCCGATCGCGCCGGTGTGCACGGTGCCGCGGACCGAGGCCCAGCCGATGCCGCACTCGCGGGCGCCGGCGATCGCCTCGTCGGCGGCGCGGTTCATGGCCACCGGTCCCGGCGCCGCGTGCGCGTCGACGATCGCGATCGCGGCCCGGGGCCGGGTCACGGTCACCTCGGCGTCCGCGACCGACTCGCCCTTGTCGAACAGCTCCAGGTACCGGGCCACCCGGGAGACGCCGTGCGAGTCGACCCCGCGCAGGTTGGCCCAGACGAGCGCGTCGGCCACCGCCGCCGCATCCGCCGCTCGCGCCCCGCGCGCCTGGAAGACGTCTGTCACCATGGCTTTCAGGTCATCGGCACCGACCAGGACTTTTGCGGCCTTCGACGGCGCCGGCGTTTCACTAGACATGAGGGCATCCTCCAGATTTAGATACTTCGATTGGTGCATTGGGCCGCAACGCCGGTCCGGTGCACGTGAGCGCTGTGATTCATGGTGCTCAGCGGGTCAGGGAGACGTTGACCACGGCGGTCCGGCCGCCGCGGACGACGGCGATGGCCTCGTCGAGCGCCGGGCCGAGGTCCTTGGCGGCGGACACCGTGAAGCCGGCCGCGCCGGCCGAGGACGCCACCGCCGCCACGTCGGGCTGGGCCGACAGGTCGACGCCGAGCCGGTAGCCGGTGCGGGCGGCGACGCCGTCGGGGTACACCCGCCGGTGGTTGTGCCGCATGGACAGGTACTTGCCGTTGTTGAACACCACGATCAGCACCGGCAGCCCGTACTGGGCCGAGGCCATCAGGCCGGGCAGCACCGGGTTGTAGAGCCAGGAGCCGTCGCCGACGGTGAAGGCGACCAGGCGCTCAGGGCCGAGCGCAAGCTTGACCCCGAGCGCGACGCCGAGTCCCTGCCCGAGGCCGCCCTGCACGTACCGGTACCGGCCGGCCGACTCCGCCATCAGGTGCCGGGCGATCAGCCGGCTGTGGGTGATGGTCTCGTCGACCACCACCGCGTCCAGCCCGATCGCCTCGCGCAGCGCCGCGGCCAGCGCGATCGGATCGACCGGGCC
>DATCGA010000205.1:0-2737 GCA_036509215.1 Trebonia sp. | reverse complement strand
CTGTTCGGAACCTTCGGGGCCAGCCTTGGCCCGCTGTTGTTCGGCCCGCAGCCCTCCGCGGAGGCGTACGCCGCCGCCGCCCAGCTCCGGCGGACGTGGACGACGTTCGCCGCGACCGGCGACCCCGGCTGGCCCGCGTATGACCCGGAGCACCGACTGACGGAGATCTTCGACTCGGTCGCGACCGTCGCAGCCTACCCAGAGGAGCGGTCGCGGCTGCTGTGGCGGGACTTCCCCTTTTCGACGCTCCAACTAGTCCAGCCGGCCGGCTGACCGGCACCGAGGAGGAGAGCTCATGGAACGGCAGAACGAGGCAAGCCTGGCGGGCAAGGTGGCGATCGTCACCGGCTCGAGCCGCGGCATCGGCAAGCGGGCGGCGCTGGCGCTCGCCCGGCGCGGCGCGCGGCTGGTGGTGACCGCCCGCACGGTCGAGGCGTCCGGCAGCGAGCTGCCCGGAACCATCGGGGAGACGGTCAAGGAGATCGAGTCCCTGGGCGGCGAGGCGGTCGCGGTCGCCGCCGACCTGTCGAACGAGCAGGACCTGGAGCAGATCGTGGCCGCCGCGGCCGACCGCTTCGGCGGCGTCGACATCCTCGTCAACAATGCGGCCGTGACCGTCGGCTACAACTGGTCGACGCCGCTGCTTGAGATGCCGCGGGCGGACCAGCTGCACCACTTCGCGGTCAACCTGCACGCGCCGTTCACCCTGGCCCAGCTGACCGTGCCGAGCATGGAAGCGCGCGGCGGCGGGCGGATCATCAACGTCACCACCGGCAGCGCGGAAGCGCACCGGCTGGTAGAGGAACCGAACCCGGCGTCCGGCGTCAAGTACTACGCGGGCGACGCCTCAGGTGGCATCCCGGCCCCCGGCGCCAGCATGAACATCCCCGCCCTGTGGTCGCCCGCCTATTTCGCCAGCAAGCGCGCGCTCGACCGGTTCTCCAACGTCGTCGCACCGCAGCTGGTAGCCAAGAACGTGTTCATCATGAGCGTCATGCCCGGCTGGGTGGCCACCGAGAGCTCGGAAGCCAACCACGAGCTCGGGGACCGGCAGGACGCCAAGATGATCTCGATGGACGTCCCCGCCCGGGTGCTGGCCTACTTCGCGGCGTGCGAGGACCCGCTCGAATACACCGGCCGGGTCTTCTTCGCCGAGCGCGAGCTGGCCGCACTCGGCCTCAAGACCGACGACTGACCGCAGACGGAAGGGAACCCGCATGGATGCCACAAGCTCGCCGGCCCACGGCTGTCCGGTGCTGAGCTACTCACCGCACGAGCGGCGGCCGATCGGCGAATGGGCGGCGTTCTTCGACCAGCTGCGCGCGGACGCGCCGGTGGTGCGCAACACCTTCGCCGACGGCTACTACGTGCTCACCGGGTACGAGGACATCCTCGCCGCCTACCAGGACCCGGAGACCTTCTCCACCGACGCCGTCACCGTGTTCGAACCGGACCCCAGCTACCGGTGGATCCCGCACATGCTCGGCGGCGACGAGCACCGCCAGTGGCGGCGGGCGCTCGGCCCCGCCTTCTCACCCAAGGCCGTCGCGGTCCTCGACGACCGCATCCGGGTCTGGGCGGCCGAGCTGATCGACGCGCTGGCCGGCCGGGGCGAATGCGACGTGATCGCCGACTTCTCCTTCTACTACCCGACCACCATCTTCCTCGGCCTGATGGGGCTGCCGCCGGAGCACCTGCCGCGCTTCATGGCCTGGGAGTCCAGCATCCTGCACTCCCACGGGTCGACGTCGGAGGAGATCGCGAACAACCGGATGACGGCGATGGCGGCGGTCTTCGACTACTTCCTGGCCGTCATCGCCGAGCGCCGCGCGCAGCCGGGCGACGACCTGATCAGCCAGGCGGTCGGCTTCGAGATCGACGGGCGCCCGGTCACCGACGACGAGGTGACCTCCTACTGCTTCTTCATGTTCATGGCGGGCCTCGACACGGTGGCGGCCGCGTTCGGCTACGCCCTGTACCACTTCGCCACCCACCCCGGCGACCGGCAGCGGATCGTCGCCGACCCCGCCCTCATCCCGGTCGCGATCGAGGAGATCCTGCGGGTCTACGCCTTCACCATCCCGGCCCGCAAGGTCAGGAGGGATATCGAGGTCGGCGGCTGCCCCATTGCGGCCGGCTCGATGGTGCAGCTGCCGATCAGGGCGGCGACCCGGGATCCACGCGCGTTCCCGGGCGGGGCGGAGGTCAGGATCGACCGTAATCCGAACAATCACATCGCATTCGGGGCCGGCCCGCACCGGTGCCTCGGGTCTCACCTGGCCCGCCATGAACTGGTCATCGCGCTGGAGGAGTGGCACAAGCGCATCCCCGACTACCGGCTGGCCGACGGCGCGGTGATCCTCGAGGTCGGCCGCAGCTCGGGGCCGGACTCGATGCCGCTGCGCTGGTTACCGCCGGGTGGTGCCGGTGCCCCTGAGGTTGAGGTTGGCGTTCCAGATCGCAGCCGCCGTGTCGCGGACGGCCTCGGTCATCACGCTCCATCGCATCCGGCCGGCCAGCCCGGTGACGGAGACCGCCGCGATCGCCTGACCGGAGCTGCGGATCGGCGCGGCGACGCACACCAGCTCCTCGTAGGCCTCGCCGCGGTCGTACGCCACCCCGGCTTCGCGTACGCGCCTGAGCTCCGTCCGCAGAGCGGTGGGCTCGGTGATCGTCTGCGTCGTCTTCCTCGTCATCGGGGCGGCCATCACCGTCTGGATGGCGTCGTCGTCGTACG
>DATCGA010000204.1:0-7612 GCA_036509215.1 Trebonia sp. | reverse complement strand
GACGGCGGCAAGCTGCGATGGCGGCACCGACAGCCACATCCACACCGTCGACCGGAAGCCGAAGGCCGGCATGTCGAGCTCCAGGTCGAGGTAGAGCGCCCCGGCGTCGCGGAGCTGGTCCACCCGCCGCCGCACGGTCGTCTCCGACCAGCCGGTGGCGGCGGCGAGGTCGGCGTACGAGGCTCGCCCGTCCACGGCCAGCGCCGCGAACAGGGCGTCGTCGAGTTCGCCGGGCTCGGCGGGGTGCCCGCCGCCAGGAACCGACCGCTGCAGCGGCGCGACCTGGGACGGCGGGAGCGTGTCGAGGAACCCGAGGCCGTCCGGCCCGCCGACGAACATGTGCATACGGGAGTAGGCGGTGACCGCGACGATCCTGCCGCTGCGCGGCAGCCGGGCCAGCAGCGAGTCGGTCCCCTCGCCGGGATCGCCCCGCAGCGAGCACAGCACCTCGGTGTCCCCTGACAGCAGCTGAACCCAGGCGGTGTCGGCCCGGCGGGCCAGCGCGGTGGCGATCGCCTCGCCTGAACCGGGGACGCACCGCATCCGCAGGAACCAGCTCGCGCCGTCCGCCTTGGCGGGCAGGCCCACGACCCGCAGCGCCCCGGACGAGCGGAGTCGGCGGTAGCGGCGGGCGATGGTCTGGTCGGAGGTGCCGAGGATCTCCGCGATCGCGGCGAACGAGGCCCGGCCATCGACGCCGAGGCACTGCACCAGCTGACGGTCGAGATCGTCGACCGTGATGGTATCCACCATCTGACCCTACCCGATGTCGATATCCGGCAACATCTCTGGCGTTGGCTACCGTATCCGTCCGATCTTCCGCCATTGTTGAGCCCGATACGAAGTACGAAGTACGACGGCACAAGATTTCTGGGGGAACGCACAATGCGCAAGTGGTGGCCGCTGGTCGCGATCTGCACCGGCGCTTTTATGCTGCTGGTCGACGTGACGATCGTCAATGTGGCGCTGCCCGACATGGCCCGCCAGCTGCACACGACCTTCCCCGACCTGCAGTGGGTGATCGACCTGTACGCGCTGGTGCTGGGCGCGCTGGTCTTGAGCGTGGGCAGCATCGCCGACCGGTTCGGGCGCAAGCGGCTGTACCTGGCCGGCCTGATCCTCTTCGCCGCCTCGTCACTGACCTGCGGCCTCGCCCCCAACGTGGGCGTGCTGATCGCCGCCCGCGGCGTGCAGGGCCTCGGCGGGGCGGCGATGTTCGCGACCACGATGGCGCTGATCAGCAGCACCTACACCGGGCGGGACCGGGGCGTCGCGTTCGGCGCCTGGGGCGCGGTCAACGGCGCGGCCGCCGCGGTCGGGCCGATCGCCGGCGGGCTGCTGACGGCCAACTTTGGCTGGCGCTGGATCTTCCTGGTCAACCTGCCGGTCAGCGTCGTCGCGGTAGCCCTGACGCTCAAGATCGTGACCGAGTCCCGCGACCCGAACCCCAAGCGCGTCGACCTGCCCGGCATGATGACCTTCACCGTCGCCGCCGGGGCGCTGACCTACGCGCTGATCCGCGGCGACTGGGCCTCGCCGATCACGATCGCGCTGCTGGCCGTCACCGCCGTCGCGATCGTGGCGTTCATCGTCGCCGAGCGGCGCAGCGCCGCCCCGATGCTCGACCTCGCGCTGTTCAAAAACCGCTCATTCACCGCGATGCTCATCGTCGGCGCGCTGCTGTCGGCCGCGGCGTGGGCGGGCATGGCGTACGAGTCACTGTGGATGCAGTCGGTCCTGGGCCGCAGCGCGATCGAGGCGGGGCTGATCTTCCTGCCGTGCGCGCTGGCGGCGTTCGTCACCTCGGCGATCGTCGGGAAGGTCATGCACAAGGCGCACCCGCGGATCTTCATCGGCATCGGGCTGCTCGTGGTCGCGGTCGGCGCGCTCGCCCAAGCGGTGATCAGGACCGGCTCCGGCTGGGCGGTGGTGATCCCCGGTCTGGTGCTAGTCGGGATCGGGGCGGGCCTGGCGATGGCGCCGCTGTCGGCCACCGCGATGTCGGCCGTGCCGTGGCAGCGGGCCGGCATGGCGGGCGGCGCGCTGAGCGCGTTCCGGCAGCTCGGCTACGCGTTCGGTATCGCCGTGCTGGGGGAGATCTTCCGCGGCGGGCTGACCCGGGTGGCCGGGTCCGGGCTGGCCGCCCCGCTGGGCGGCGGCCAGGCGGGGGCCGTGATCGCCGGGTCGCCGCACCTGACCACGCTGGTGCACCGGGCGTTCGCCGACGGCCTCGACGTGATGTACCTGGTGGCGGCCGGGTTCGCCGTGCTCGCCGTGATCGTGGTGTTCGCCCTGGTCAAGCCGTCGGCGGCCGACGGCGGCGACGCCCGCACCCCGCAGGCGGCGGCCGCGGCGGAGTCGGCTGAGGTCGGCGCCTAGAGTGCGACGGTCGCGCTGGCCTCGCGGGACCGGAGCCACTCGCCCGCGACCACCGGGGCGAGCCCCCGGTTCCCGGTGACCGGCTCGATCACGGTGTCGACCTCCGCCTCGAGGAAGACGATGAGCGAGATCAGCTCCTCCTCGGGGGCCTGCTCGGGTGGCGGCAGCACCCGGTGCCTGGTCGACCGCCAGCTCTCGCCGGTCCACCGCGACAGCAGGTCAGCCACGTTGACGGTGAACGCGTCGGGCACGTACGGCGCGTCCGCCCAGGTCCCGTCCGTCGCCTGCACCTGCAGGCCGCCGTACCCGGGCTGCCGGTCCAGGATCGTGAGGATCCCCCAGTCGGTGTGCGGGGCGACCCGGTACTGGCCCTGCTTGGCCGGCCCGGTCACCGCCAGCGGGGGGTACCGGTTGATGTTGAACGTGTGCGGCCCGCGCCGGACGTGGGCGACGAAGAAGTCATCGTCGAGGCCGAGTGCCACCGCGCTCATCCGCAGCAGGTCGTAGTAGAGCTCGCGCACCTGCCCGGTGAACTCCCCGGCCAGCGCGGCCAGGTCCGGGCACTCGGCCGGCCACACGTTGGGCGTGAACCAGGCCGCGTCGATGTCCGCGTCCCCGGTCAGGAAGTCCCGTCCGTTGGTCAGGCTCTCCTTCATGTCCGCCCGGCCGGGGTCGGCGACCTCGCCGTAGAACGCGTTCGCCTCGCCGCCCGGCGGCAGCCAGCCGCGCCCGGCGACCGGCGTCGCGTACCGGCTCTTCCGCTCCTCCGGCAGCGCGAAGAACCGGCTCGCCTCCCCGCGAAGGCGATCGCGCAGGCCAGCCGGGACGCCGTGGTTCTCGATGAGGAGGAACCCGGACTGCCGCAGCGCCTGGTCCATCCGTCCGGCCAGCCGCGCCCGCTGGCCCTCGGTGCCGTCGCGCCACGCCGAGATGTCGAGCAGCGGAATGTCTGGAGTGGTCATGACACCAGTCAATATGAGCAGCGTGCGTGACGCCACATTCGGCCCGAGTTGTCGGCCTTAATCCTTATTTCCAAATACTGCATTTCCAAATACTGACAATTTGCACTCATTTGCGTGTGCGATACCGGGCGATAATGGCATCGGATGGGCGGCGCGGAAACGACGGGAGGCCCGGTGAGCGATGACGCCGGACCGGAGCAGCCGGCGGCCGAGCGGAACCAGGAGGACCAGCATTACCGGGTGGATGTCACCCATGCCCGCGGAGTACTGGTCGGCGACGGTTCCACGCAGCACAACTACTTCCAGTTCTTCGCCGGGACGTGGACCGACGGGGTGGCACCGCAGCCGCTGGTCGCAGCGTCCGGGCAGGTCGATTCGCCGTACCGGGGACTTGAGGCGTTCAGGGAAGCCGACGCGGACTTCTTCTTCGGCCGGGATGCCGCGATCAGCGAGGTGCTCGACCGGCTGTCGGGCTGCCTGGCCGGGGCCGGGCTGCTCGTGGTCTCCGGGGTATCGGGCGTCGGCAAGACCTCGCTCATGCGCGCTGGCGTGCTGTGCGAACTGCGCCGGGCCGGGCTGCCGTCCGGACCCGAGGCGGCGCAGTGGCCGTGCGTGGTGCTCGTCCCCGGCGGCAGTCCGCTCAATGAGCTGGCGCTCGCGATCGCGCCCGCGACCGGGGCGGACGCCGCGGCGGTACGCCAGTCCCTGGCGGCGAACCCGGCGGACTTCGCGCTGACCGCCCGCCAGGCGGCTCAGTCCGGCGTGAGTGCCACGTCGGCGGCCGACCGGCGACGAGTGCTGCTCGTCGTCGACCAATGCGAGACCGTGTTCACCCAGTGCGACCGTGACGAGGAGCGAACGGCGTTCTTCACGGCGCTGTGCGCGGCCGGCAGTGCCGGCGCCGCGGTCGTGGTCATCGTGATCAGGGCGGATCTGGAAGCCCGGCTGGCCGACTATCCCGCCCTGGCGGACGCCGTTCAGGGCCGGTACCTGCTCGGCGGGATGACCGAGCGTCAACTCCGGCTCGCGATCACCGAGCCGGCCGAGACCGTGAACTCAGCCGTCGACGACGACCTGGTCGCCGACCTGCTCCGGGAGGTGCGCGCGCACGCAGACCGGCCCGGCGGCGGCTCGCGCTTGGTCGGCGCGGGGGTGCTTCCGCTGCTCTCGCACGCTCTGGACCAAGCCTGGCGGGGACGTCCTCCGTCGGCCAGGGCTGGGAACGCGCCGCTCGCCCTGGCCGATTACGAGCGGACAGGCGGCATCGACCGTGCCGTCGCCGATAGCGCCCAGGCCGCCTACGCGCTGCTGACGGCCGCCCAGCAGGCGGCCGCCCAGCAGGTCTTCACCCGGCTGGTCGCCACCACGACCGACGGCATCGACACCGCCGTCCGCGCGACGCGGGCGGGACTGCTGGCCGGCCAGGACGGCTCGGCGGTGGCCGACGTCGAGGCCGTGCTGTCCGCGTTCGCCGCGAAACGCCTGCTCACGCTGGCCGCCGATTCCGTCGAGATCAGCCACGAGGTCCTGCTCTCGGCGTGGCCCCTGCTCCGCGACGACTGGCTGGCCGCCACCCGCGCCGACCGCGCCGACCGCGCCCGCCTGCAGGCCACCGTCGCCGAATGGCTCGCGTCCGGCCTCGACCGGTCCTTCCTTTACAGCGGCACCCGGCTAACCGCAGCTTCACAGTCGGCCAGCCGGATCGCGGCCGACGGGCGGCAGACGCCTCCGAGCCGGGAGGAACGCGCATTCCTCGCTGCCAGCAAGCGCGCGGCCGAACGGGCCGCCCGCATTCGCCGGGTGGCCGTCGCCGCCATTGCCGTACTGGCGGTGGGCCTGGCCGTCGCCCTCGTCGTCGCCACCACGTCCGCCAACGGCTACCTGCGAGAACGCGATCAGGCCACGGAGAACGGGCAACAGGCAGCCAAGGAGCGCGACACTGCCCTGGCGGAACTCGCCGACCAGACATCGGGCCTGCTGGCGAGCGAAAGCCTGCCGCTGCAGAACACTAACCCTGTGATCGCAGCGGAGCACAGCGTGCTGGCCTGGGCCCTGAACCCGCAGTCGCAGGAGGCCCAGTACGCGCTCCAGAGCTCCGCGGCCGATCCGCTGACCGCGGTGTTCCAGGACCCCGCCGACTCCGCACCTGCGTCGGTCGCCTTCAGCCCGGACGGCAAGACCCTCGCCGTCACCGACCGGGGCGGGGATGTCGCCAAGGCGAACCTCTGGAACCTCGTCGCCCCTTCGGGACCCCCTGGCCAGCTAGCCGTCGGCGGCACCACGAACACGTTCCCCGACGTCACGCCCGAGGTATTCAGCCAGGACGGAAAGTCGCTGATCGTGGCCGACTCGCGGGAAGTGGCCCGGTGGAATATCGCGCCCCGCCGGGAGGAGGCTGCTTTCAGCGTCGTCAGCCTGGCCGGCCTCACGTCCCTGGCGCTGAGCCCGGACGGCAGGACCCTCGCCGTCGGCGGCCTCATCTGCGAGTGCGTCCAGCTGCGGAACGCTGCCACCGGCGAGCAGATCGGGACGCCCCTTGCTCCGGTCGGACGCGCCGCCCTTGCGGATGCGACCGGGAACGTCCTGGTGGCCTTCTCCCGCGACGGGAAGACGTTGATCACCACCGGCCCCGACGATATCGTGCGGCTCTGGAGCATGGCCACGCACCGGCAGCAGGGCCCGGCGTTCCCCGCGCTGGCCAGCACGATCGATTCACTCGCGGTCAGCCCGGATGGAACCACCCTGGCCGTCGGCGAGGACGACGGCACCGTCCGGCTCTGGGACGTCAGCACGGGCCGGGAGGTCGGCCAGACGCTGATCGCGGGCGCGGGCAACGGCGCCCCGGTGGAAACGGTGGCGTTCAGCCCCGACGGGTCGATGATCGCCGCGGGGGATCAGAACAGCACGGTCCGGGTCTGGAGTGTGCCCACCCAGCGCCAGGTCGGCCCGGTCCTGACGGCCGGCGTGGACATAGTCAACGCGGTGGCGTTCAGTCCCGACAGCAGGGAGCTGGCCAGCGCCGACGCCGACGGCTCGGTGCGGCTGTGGAACCTGACCGCTCTTTCCGGCTCCCAAGCGGCCCCGCCGGTCGCGGTGGGCGAAGTCATGTCGGCCACAGGCGTCATGGAGCCAGCCGGTCTGGGCGCGGTTGCTCTCGGCCCGGACGGGAAGCTTGCGACCAGCGACAACTCGGCCACCGTGGCCATCTGGCATGCGGTCGGTGGCAGCGAGAGCGGCTATCCGGCCGCTACCGTTCTCAACCCGTCACCCAGCAATGAGGGAGGCCCGGTCAACGGGAGGACCCTGGCCACCGGAGCGGACGACGGAAGCGTCCGGCTCTGGAACCTGCCAGTCGGCCTGGCCACCGACACCCCGGCCAGAACGATCCCGCTGCCTGCCCCGAGCACCGCGCCCACGGTCCAGTTCCTGGCCTTCAGCCCGAACGGTAGGCGGCTCGCCGTCTACTACGCCAGCGGCACGGTCGAGGTGTTCGACACGGCTACCGGCCAGCCGGTAGCCGGGACGCAGGCGCTCGAGAACCAAACCGGCAACGTCGTCGCGCTCGGGTTCACCCCAAGCGGGACCGTGCGCATCGCCTTCTCCACCGGCGACGTACTGGCCTTGAACCTCGTCGCAGTGCCCACACCGGCATTCCACGTCGCGGCCATGAGCGGTCCGACCGACTCGCTACCCGCAGCCGCGCTCAGCCCCGACGGCACGACGATCGCCTTCGCCACCTCGACCACCTTCCAGCTCTGGGACATGGCAACCGGCCAGCCAATCGGCGACCCCATCGCCCCCAACGACGGCACTATCTTCAATCTCGCCTTCAGTCCGGACGGCGGGACCCTGGCGACCGGCGGCGACGACGGCACCGTCCGGCAATGGAACGTCAGGTACCTGACCCCGGTCGGCGCGCTGGCCGAACTCTGCGCCCGCATCCAACCGGCCATGTCAGCGTCCGCCTGGACAGCGGCGAGCCCTGCGCAGGCAGGCACGTCCTACGAGCGAGCATGTGCCACGCGCGGTTAGCTCGTACCTCGCCACCCACGTAGTCCAGGCAGGCATGATCGTGGCGGTGCCCAGATGGAGCGTGCGCAGGCCGGGCGGCGTCGGCGGTATGCTCATCGCGGGTGAGTCGGCCGGGCGGTCGCGCCGGGCCTTCGGGCCCGGTGAGGAAGGTCCGGGCTCCATACGGCAGGGTGGTCGATAACATCGACCCGGGGTGACCCGCGGGAAAGTGCCACAGAAAGCAGACCGCCGTTTGCGCG
>DATCGA010000203.1:0-2282 GCA_036509215.1 Trebonia sp. | reverse complement strand
GCCGCGACGACGTGCTCGCCTCGATCGAGTTCGTCGGAGGCGGCGTCTCGCCCTGGGTGAAGGTCGGCTCGCTGACCGCGGGCCAGCGTCGCCTGGTCGAGGTCGCCCGCGCGGTCACCGGCAAGCCCCGGCTGATCCTGCTCGACGAGCCCGCCGCGGGCCTCCCCGACGAGGAGACCGCGCACCTCACGGCCGTGATCCGCGGGATACCGGAGCAGACCGGGGCGCTGACCATCCTCGTCGATCACGACATGGCGCTGGTCTCGGCGGTCTGCACGACGGCGGCGGTGCTCGACTTCGGCAAGCTGATCGCATCCGGGCCGACCGCGGCGGTGCTGCGGGACGAGCACGTGATGCGCGCCTACCTTGGCACGGCGGAGGTTTGATTCCCTAATGTCATCGCTTGAACTCATCGAGATCACGGTCGAACGCGGCGGCCGCCCGGTCGTCAAGGACGTGTCGATCAGTGTGCCCGCCGGCCAGGTGACGGCGCTGCTCGGCCCGAACGGGGCCGGCAAGTCGTCCCTGGTCCTCGCCGTCGGCGGGGTCCTGCGCCCGCGCCCGGGGTCGGTGTCGCTCGACGGCGTCGAACTGGCGGGCAGGCGGCCGGAGAAGATCCGCGCGGCCGGCGTGGCGATCGTGCCCGAGGGCCGCCGCCTGCTGCCCGATCTGTCGGTCGACGACA
Source organism: Trebonia sp. (assembly GCA_036509215.1). Classification (GTDB taxonomy): domain Bacteria; phylum Actinomycetota; class Actinomycetes; order Streptosporangiales; family Streptosporangiaceae; genus Trebonia. The sequence goes on along the minus strand of DATCGA010000203.1, from coordinate 1,597 downwards.
ACCTCAAGGTGGCGACCTACACGCTGACCAAGCAGGCGGCGGCCGAGGGGCGCGCCCGCGCCCTCGAGCTGTTCCCCCGGCTCGGCCAGCGGCTGACCGTCCAGGCGCGCCTGCTGTCGGGCGGCGAGCAGCAGATGGTGGTGCTCGCGCAGGCGCTGGTCTCGCAGCCGAAGTACATCCTCATCGACGAGCTCTCGCTCGGCCTCGCCCCGGTGATCGTCAACCAGCTGATCCCGGTGATCCGCTCCCTGGTCGACTCCGGCATCGGCGTGCTGCTGATCGAGCAGTTCGCCGCCGTGGCGCTGTCGCTGGCCACTAGCGCGCACGTGATGGAGGGCGGCGTGCTCCGCTACTCGGGCACCGCCGCCGAGCTCAAGGCCCAGCCGGACCTGCTGCACTCCGCCTACTTGCTGCGCGGCGCGACCGCCACCCCCGCCACCGACGAGTCGGCTCCCTAGGCCCGTTGTCGGGGGTCCTGGGTGTTTGACCATCGTCACGACCTCGTCATCTAAGCGCGGCGGCAGTTGCCGGGCAATTCAATGGCGGCTGCGTGTGCCGCGGGCTCTGAGCGGCACCGGCATAGCCGTCGGCTTGGGGCGGGGGCTGCCGAGGTTCAATAGACTTGGGCGGATCGCTCGGCAACGGGGCAGAATCGTCGGTGGAGGAGGCGCTGTGACGTCTGGCGCTGCGGGTGGGCGGCGGACGCTGGCGGTCGCCGCGGCCTCGGGCATCGCGGTGCTCGCTGTCTCCATCGCGGCTTGCGGCGGGTCGGGGGACGCGGGCATCGCCCGGGCGGCAGGCGTCGGGTCAGCCGGGTCGTCTTCGACCGGGCCGGCGTCCTCGGGATCGGCCTCCTCGGGCGTGGCGGCATCGGCTTCGGCTGGATCAGCGGGGGGCGGAACGTCGACCGCCCCGCCATCGCCGGGAGCGCCGGCGGCGGTGGGCTCGGAACGCGCCGACCCGTTCACGGCGGTGCAGGCGTACCTGGCCCAGCGGTCGGGGACGGTCCTGGCCGCCGTCTACGACGTGCGGACCGGGCAGAGCTGGCGGCTCGGGGACGGGCCGCCGCAGGACGAGGCGTCCGCGGTGAAGCTGGACATCCTGGAGACGCTGCTGAGCGAGAGCGACGGGACCGGGTTGTCGGCCGGCAACCAGGGGCTGGCCGGGCAGATGATCGAGGACAGCGACAACGACGCCGCGACCAGCCTCTGGTACGCGGCCGGCGGAACGGCGGGTCTGGCCGCCTACGACGATCGGGCCGGCCTGACCAGGACGACCCCGTCGGCGTGCGTGGTGTGCGCCGACTTTCCGTGGCCGGGGTGGGGGCTGACCACCACCGCCCCCTACGACCAGATCACGCTGCTCAAGCAGCTGATCAAGCCCGGGCCGCTGCTAACCACCGACGAGCGCCAGTACGCGCTGTCGCTGCTCGAGAACGTGACCCCCGGCCAGGCGTGGGGGGTCAGCGGCGGCGTCCCGGCCGGCGTGACGGTGGCGCTCAAGGACGGCTGGCTGCCGTTGAACGACGACAACACCGACTGGCAGATCAACAGCGAGGGCTGGGTGTCCGGCGACGGCCGCGACTACCTGATCTCCG
>DATCGA010000202.1:0-9573 GCA_036509215.1 Trebonia sp. | reverse complement strand
GCCCGGGCGCGCCGGCGTTCCTCGTCAGCGCCCCAGAAGAGCAGCCCGGGCAGGCCGAAGGCGACGGCGACGGCCAGCGCGTAGCCGGCGAAGAACCAGCCGTGGGTGGCCAGCCAGACCTGCTCAGCCGTGTCCCGGCCGAGCAGCCCCCGGATCGTCGCCGCCAGCCCGCCGCGCGGCGCCCGGCCGATCCGCGCGCCGACGGTCCCGGCCGGGACCGCGCGGCCGAGCCAGGCCGCCACCGTCGGGGTCAGGTCGGTCAGCGTCACGATCCCCGGCCGCCTGGTGGAGGTGGAGGAGAGCAGTCCGTCGGCGAACCCCGGGCCGCTGACCACGACCGTCATCAGGTGCGGGGGGCCGGCCGGGGTGCCGCTCTGCCCGGGCGCGACCGCCGCGCCCGGCGCGGTGACCAGAAGCAGGGTGCCCGCGGGCAGTTCGGCCGCGATCCGGGCGAGCAGGCGGTCGGCGGCGGAAACACCGGTCCGTTCGATACCTCCGATTTGGCCCAGGTCGACGACGGTCAGCGGGCAGCGGGCCAGCACCCCCGCCGACAGCTCCCCGGCGAAGCGCAGGTATGAGGAGACCACGCCCGCCGGCGACGCCAGCGCGAGGGCCGCGCCCGGGCCGACGGCGGTCGAGCAGCTCGCCAGCGAGCCCAGCAGCCCCCAGTCAGGCGACTCGTGGAAGCCCTGGTTGTCCGCGATGATCTGCGGCATCGCGGGAACGCTGGCCCCGGCGCCGTCGGGGACGACGGCGGGCGACGGCGCGCACGGGCGCGGGCCCTGGGCGCGGGCGGCCGCGTTGAGCGTCAGCCAGCCGTCGGCCGGGCAGGACAGCGGCTGCTGGGCGTAGTCGACCAGCGAGCCGACGGAGCCGCCGTCGGCCAGCCGCCACAGCTCCGGGGCGGCCGCCGGGGTCACCTGATTCCAGCGCAGCCCGGAGATGCCGACGATCACCACGTGCCGGACCCCTGGCCCGCCGAGGAGCCCGGGGGCAGCGGCCGCCGACGCCGCGACGGGCGACGACTCGGCGGCGGGGGCCGACGCGACCGAAGCCCCGGCGGCGGGCGCGCCGAGCAGCGGCACCGCCAGCGCGGCGCCCAGGGCCACGCCGGCGACCGCCGGCCACGCGCGTCGCACCCAGCTCCTCACCTGGCCAACGGTAGCGGGCGAGGGGAGGACGGGGCCTAGCCGGCGCAGATCGACTGGTTGGCCGTTCGCGCCTGGATCGCCAGCGGGCTGGCGGACGGGCTGGCGGACGGGCTCGGGCTGACAGACAGCGGGTGACCGGCCGTCGAGGGGGGAGCCGACGCCGGCTCTGTCTTCGACGCAGACCCCGAGGCCGTCGTCGTCGAGGCGCCGAAGAGCGAGCCGCTGGCCGGCACGTCGTCGCGGAAGGAGGCGAAGATCTGGCCGTCCTCCGGCTGCGTCCACAGCACGTTGGCGGTGGCGGTCGGGTCGGTGTGGTTCGGCAGCGTGAAGAACGCGATCTTGCTCGACGGGATCGCGCGCAGCGACTGGCCCAGGTCGTACAGGCCGGTGATGCCGCCGAGCTGGGTGTCGACGGTCAGCGAGCTGGTGAACGCGTCGAGGAACCGGTAGATGGCGAGCGGGTTGTAGAGCTCGCTGCGCACCCGGCTGACCAGCGACGACATGAACGCCTGCTGGCGCCCGATCCGCTCCAGGTCGCTCCCGTCGCCCAGCGTGTACCTGGCCCGCACGTAGCCGAGGGCCTGGGCCGGGGTCAGCAGGTGGCTGCCGGCCGACAGGCGCAGGCCCGAGTTCGGGTCGTCGATCGGGGTCGGGTTGCACTCGTCAACGCCGCCGAGCGCCGCCACCATGTTCTCGAAGCCGGTGAAGTTGACCACGATGAAGTGGTTGACGTAGATCCCGGTGTCCTGCTCGACGGTCTTGACCGTGCAGGCCACGCCCAGCCGGGTGTGGTTCCCGTCGAGGTTGCCGATCGCGAACGCCTCGTTGATCTTGAACTGGGTCGGCGAGGACAGCTGGCGGTCGCCCATCTCGCAGGCGGGGATGCTCACCCACGAGTCGCGGGGTATCGACATCACCTCGGCCCACTGCCGGCTGGCCGGTATGTGGATGACCATCAGCGTGTCGGACTGATCGGTGACCAGGCCGGTGCCGTACGAGGGGTTGAGCCCGTCCCGCGAGTCCGATCCGACGACCATGATGTTCTCGGCCTGCGGATGCGTGTTCACCGGCTGGGCGCCGAGCAGGCCGCTGATGTCGTCCTGCTGGATGTTGGCGTTGAGGTGGTGCAGGATCTCGTACCCGGTCGTGGTGACCCCGATGAGCAGCAGGGCCAGGAAGCCGCCCCCGCAGGCGATGATCTTCCGGCGGGGCCAGTGCCGGAGCCAGTGTCCTAGTGACCGCCCGGCCTTCTGGAGCATGCGCCGCCACACCGCCCGAACTAAAAACCCGCGTCCCTCAACCCAAGACAGAACTTCCCCCCAGGCGGGTCGGCCATGCCGTTAGCAGTGATAATTAACTGACGCAGATGTTCTGGCCGGCGGTGCGCGAGGAGATGTCCACCGACGGCGAGGCGGGCAAGACGCCGAACTTGCCGGGGCGGCCGCTCGTCAGCTTGGCCTGCGGCGGCGTCGTCGCGAAGATCGACGCACTGGCGGGCACGTCGTCGCGGAAGGAGGCGAAGATCTTCCTGTCCTCCGGCTGGGTCCACAGCACGTTCGCGGTGTCGGACGGCACGACCTCTGCGCGCGGAAAGTTGGGCAGCGCGAAGAACGCGATCTTGCTCGTCGGGATGGAGCGCAGCGACTGGTCGAGGTTGTAGAGGCCCATCAGGCCGCCGAGCTGGCTGTCGATCGTGAGCGACTGGGTGGCCGCGTCGAGGAACTGGTAGACGGCCAGCGGGTTGTAGAGCTCGCCCTTCGCCCGGCTGATCAGCGAGGTCATGAACGCCTGCTGACGGACGATCCGCTCCAGGTCGCTGCCGTCGCCGAGCCCGTACCTGGCTCGCACGTAGGCGAGCGCCTCGGTCGGGTTCAGCATGTGGTGCCCGGCCGACAGGTCGAGCCCGGACCCTGGGGCGTCGAGCGGCACCGGGCTGCACTCCTCAACCCCGCCGAGCGCCGCCACCATGCTCATGAAGCCGGTGAAGTTGACCACGATGAAGTGGTTGACGTAGATCCCGGTGTCCTGCTCGATCGTCTTGACCGTGCAGGCGGCGCCGAGCCCGGTGTGGTTCCCGTGCAGGTTGCCGAGCGCGAACGCCTCGTTGATCTTGAACTCGGTCGGCGACGACAGCCGGCCGTCGCCCATCTTGCAGGACGGGATGTTCACCCACGAGTCGCGCGGGATCGACATCACCTCGGCCCACTGCCGGTCGGCCGGTATGTGGATGACCATCAGCGTGTCCGACTGGTCGGTGGTCAGGCCCTCGCCGTACTGCGCGGCGATGCCCTGTCGGCTGTCCGACCCGATGACGACGATGTTCTCCGCCTGCGGGTGCAGGTCGGCCGGCCTTTTGCCGAGCAGCCCGCTGATGTTGGCCTGGGCGATGTTGTCGTTGAAATGACGAAACATCGCATAGCCGGTCACGGTGAGCCCGACAAGCAGCAGGGCAAGGCTCCCCGCCGTCCAGGCCAGGAGCTTGCGATGCCGCCGCATCCATCTGTTAGTCACGTTGAGTAACTTAACATGTGCAAAAGGTAGTCCCGTGGAACTCGGCCGCGCTATCGTCGGCGGAGTTGGCGGGCCAGTCGGATCACGCCGAACACCTGGCAGCCCATCTAGCGCACCGGGGACGAAATTGCTCAACAAAGATCTGCTGCATGTCTCCATCGCACGCTCGCTCTATCTCAGCCTCCGGTTTGGCGGCAAGATCATCATCTTGCGGGGGACGCGACTGCGGTTGGATCGAGGGGCGCGAATCCGAGTGCCGCGCGACTGCCGGCTAGTAATCGGCAAGCACCACGCGGGTGGCGCGCCGGCCTCGCTTGACATGCGGCAGAACGCGCGGCTGACGATCAAGGGAAGCGGCCGGGTGTCGATGGCTCGCGGGACCCGGGTCCTGCTCCTGCGGGACGCGCACCTGGAGATAGGCGCCGAAACGGTCATCAACTTCAACGCCTGCATAACCTGCTTCAAGCACATCAGCATCGGCCTTAATTCCGGTATCGGGTGGAACTCGAACATATTCGACGGCAATGCGCACGAACTCACCGTGGATGGAGTGCCGCGGCCCGCCCACAAGCCGGTCAGCATCGGCGACCACGTGTGGGTCGGCGCCGGGGTGACCGTGCTCGGCGCGTCGATCGGAGACGGGGCCGTCGTGGGCGCGGGCAGTGTCGTTGTCTCGGCCGTGCCGAGCACAGTGATGGTGGCCGGCAACCCGGCGCGCATCATCGGGAAAAACGTTTCCTTCAAGTGGTATTAACATCGTCGGCGGGATGCGCTCATAAAATGACGGATATAAATATTCAAGAGGCAAATTCGGACATTAGGGTGAATGCTGGATGCGGGCTTTCACCCACTCCTGGGTGGCTCAATTTTGACAATTCGTTCAGCGTTCGCGTAGCCCGCTGGCCGGTTGCCTGGTCTGTAATGACGCGAATGGGTCTCCTCGCATCGAAGTCCGCGGAACTGGCCCAAATAGCGCAGCGCGGGAGTGTTCACTTCGCCAACGCCGCGGCGCGCATTCCGTGCCCCACGGGCTCGGTCGCCGTGGTCTACAGCTCGCACATGATCGAGCACCTCGACCGCGGCGAGGCGCGCGCATTCCTGGCCGAGGTGAAGCGGGTGCTCCGCGCGGGAGGCGTGGTGCGGATAGCCGCGCCCGACCTGTCCCTGCTTGCCCGCGACTACGCCGCGACGGGAGACGCGGACGGATTCGTATCCGGCATCCACATGGGCCTGGACCGGCCCGCCGGAGTGCGTGGCTGGGCGAAGTGGGCGACGGTCGGACCAAGGCATCACCTGTGGATGTACGACGGCGAGTCGCTGACCCGCCTGCTACGCGAGGCGGGGTTCAAGGAGGCGGCCGTCGTGCCGGCCGGAACGACGAGGATAGCCGAGCCGGGCCAGTTGGACCTCAGGGAACGGGAGGCGGAGAGCGTCTATGTCGAAGCGGTCAGGCCGCGTTAGCTCACTGGCCCCCCTCGCCGGGCAGCTTGCCATGGGCGCCGGGGTCGTCAGGTACGTCTGGGGACACCCAGCGAACTCGGGGCAGCGGGTGCGCGCGGTGCTGCGAGCCGCGCGGTATCAGGCGCGGGCTCGGCTGCTGCGCCGGCGGGCAGTGGCGCGACTCGGCGAGCGATCCCGGCTCTGGGTGGACCCGCACCGCACGGCGGCCTCGATGGTTCTCTACGCCAACCCGCCTGACCTGCCCGAGATGCTCGCATGGCGGCGGGCGCTCCGGGGCGGCGGACTCTTCATCGACGTGGGGGCCAACATTGGCACCTACACGATCTGGGCCGCCGAGCTTGGCGCCGAGGTCATCGCGATCGAACCCGCCGCGGACACCTTCGCCCTGCTCCAGGAGAACATCGCGCTCAACGGCTACCAGGTGACCGCGGTCCGGGCCGCAGCCGGAGATCACTGCGGGACCGCCCGGTTCACCTCAGGGCTTGACGCGGGAAACAGCCTGGCCCCTGACGGCCCGGTGGTGACAGAGCTGGTCACGATCGACGCTCTGATCGGGGATCGCCGGGTGACGGGGATGAAGGTCGACGTCGAGGGGTTCGAGATAGACGTGCTTCGCGGCGCCGCCCGCGCGCTCGCTGACCGCCGGATCGGCCTGATCCAGGTTGAGTGGAACGAGATGTCCACCCTGGCCGTCGGCGCCGACCGCAGGCCGGTCGCCGAACTGCTCGCCGACTACGGCTACCGGCTCTACCGCCCCGACCTGACGGGACGCCTCGTCCCCGTCGCCGAACCCGGGTTCGGGGCCGATGTGTTCGCCCGTCCGGAACTGGAGGATGCCCGCCTGTGAGCACAATGCGCGCACCAGTGCGTCGGCCGCCGCCGCGCTCTCACCGAACGCCGCGGTACGTCTACAACCGCGCACGTCAGCTCTGCTACGAACGCGCGCACCCCGATGCCCCGTGGCTGACGCCGGCGGCCGTCGAGTTGCTCGAAGGGCTGCTGTCCCCCGACGACCTGGGCGTGGAGTTCGGCTCCGGCCGCAGCACGCTCTGGTTCGGCGCTCGCGTCGGCGCGCTGACCAGCGTGGAGCACGACAAGCGGTGGCACCAGATCGTGACCGCCAAGCTCAAGGACCGCGGCCTCGGCAACGTCGATTACGTCCTGGCCCCCGAGGATCAGCCGGTGGAGCGCGGCGGCGACAGCGCCTACGCCAGAGTCGCCCTCGGCTTCCCCGACGCCGCCGTCGACTTCGCGCTCGTCGACGGGCATTACCGGGATTATTCCGCGAAATTCATCATGCCTAAGATCAGGCCGGGCGGAATGCTCATCATCGACAATGTCAACTGGTACCTGCCGTGCCGGTCCAAGGCACCGAATTCGCGAACCACGGCACTTGGCCCCGCCACTCCGGTCTGGGCTGCGGTCTGGCGGGAGCTCGCCGAGTGGCGAGCCATATGGACGAGCTCCGGCGTGTGGGACACGGCCATTTTCATCAGGCCAGGGAAACGGGGTACTTAGCATGCCGACGGCCATGTCCGTGGGAAAGCTCGCGCGCGACGCGGGCAACGTGCTCAAGTGCCGCGCCACGTGGGGCGGCAGTCAGAACTTTCTGGGGGCCAGCTGGGTGGAGCGAACCATCGAGAACGCTCCCGCATGGTCTCGCGAGCGTCTCGCCCTCCGGTTCCTGGCACTCTCGCCGCATTATTTCTACGCATCCGATGTCCGCGCGGAAGACGCAAGGAACCGGCGCTCCCGCCAGGTTCTGGCCGAGACCCTCATCGCCCCGCACCTGACGTCACATGCGCGGGTGCTGGATTACGGGTGCGGACCCGGATACCTGGCGGCCGCGGTCGCCGGGGAGGCGGCGCACGTCGACGCGGTCGATATCTCCCGTGGGGTGCTGGCGTGCGCGCGAGCGCTGAACGGCAGGCCTAACATCACGTACCGGACCGCCCAGGAGTTCGGTGTCAGCGGCGGCCTGGTGGACGTGGCGTACTCGTTCGCGGTGATCCAGCACTTGCGGACGGGGGACCTCAAGCAGGTCCTCGGCCGGCTGGCCGCGGCGGTGCGCCCCGGCGGCGTACTGCTACTGCACTTCGCCACCGCGGAGAACGGGTACCGGACCGAGGCGGAGTGCCTTGCCGACGGCTCGCTGAGAGGGCGGGTCCGACTGCGCTACGGCCTCAACTGCTTCGCCAGGACCCCGGCCGAGATGTTGCGCCTGCTGACGGAGCGCGGGTTCACAGCAGCCGAGGTCCGCCCGCTGAATTCGATCCTCAGCATGCCCGATGACGACATACCGGACCAACAACTGCTGACGGCGCGACGCGCGTGAACGGCAGTTCCAGAACTACGTTCAATACTCGCTGTATTTGATTAGTATCTCATCGTGACTATCACGGATGACCTGTCGGCACTGCGCGACCGGCTGTACGAGTCGTATGCTTCCCAGCACAGCGGCACGGGCTCGGCTGACGCCACGCGGCTGATCTACCTACGCGATATCAGGCCGCTGCTGCCTGCACCGCCCGCAGGTCCCGTGGCGGACATCGGATGCGGGTCTGGCCAGCTGGTACGGTGCCTGCTGGCCGATGGCTATGACGCGACCGGCATCGACGTCAGCCCAGAGCAGGTGGCGCTCGCACGCGGAGCGGGCCTGACCCAGGTCCACGCGGGCGACTACCTCGGCCTGCTGCGGGACAGGCCCTGTCGGCTCGCCGCGGTCACCGCGACCGACCTGCTTGAGCATCTGACCAAGCCTGAGGTGCTGGCCACCTTCGACGCGGCGGCCGCCGCGCTGCGACCAGGCGGCCGGTTCATCGCCCGGGTGCCGAACGCCGTCAGCCCGTTCGGTGGGCATGTCAGGTACGGCGATTTCACCCATGAGACCTGGTTCACCGCGCGCAGCGTCCGACAGCTGGCGATGGCGGCGGGGTTTGAAGCGGTCACGGTGATCGGCTGCCCGCCGCCGGTCCACGGAGTGGCAAGCGCGCTCCGCGCGGCGGCGTGGAAGCCGGTCAGCGGGATGTTCAAGCTGATGATCGCGGCCGAGACCGGTGCCGTGCGCGGGCACATCGTGACCCAGAACCTCACCTTCGCCGCGCGGCGGCCCGGCGGGTGAGCGATCCGCCCGCCACTGGATACGCTGCCAGGCACGCGTCCGTCGGCCTCGGCGAGCGCCTCGCCACCGGGCCGGCCATGCTGCGCGCCCGGCTGAGCCGCCCGGGCATCGGCCGGTCGGTTGTTCAGACGGCCGGCTTCAATATCGCGGCGAACATGGCGGGCGCGCTGAGCGGGGTTCTCATTGCCCGGGCGGTGGGACCCGCAATGCGCGGCGAGTACACCGCCGTCACGTCGTGGCTCGGGATCGCGCTCATGTTCGGCGAGCTTGGCCAGTCCGTCGCGCTGTGCTTCTACGTCGCCAAGGATCCCGGGCAGGCGCGCGAGTTCCTCGCTACCTCACGCACCATGCTGCTCGCGAGCGGCGGACTCGCGATGGTGTGCGGTCTGCTGCTTGCGCCGGTGCTTGGCCGCGGCCATTCCGGGCTCACGGTGGCCTATCGGATCGCCTTCATATGCCTGCCCGTCGCCTGTGTCGCCGACTGCCACACGTTCGCGCTGATGGGCCGCGCGCTTCAGCTCTGGAACAAGGTGCGAGTCATCCAGCCGCTCGCGGCCCTCACTGCCGTGATCGTGCTATGGCGGCTGCGGATGCTCACCCTCGACACCGTGCTTGTGGTGCTGCTCGGCTCGGTCCTTATCCAGCTCTGCTCGTCCTACTGGGGGTGCCGACGCGTCGGCCTGGCGCCTGGGCGCTTCGCGACCGGGCTGGTCAGGCCGCTGGCAAGCTACGGGGTCGCGCAGATCGCGGCCGCGGCCCCCGCATCGGTCAACGCCTACCTTGACCAGCTCGTGCTGTCCGTCACGGTCCCGCCTGCGGACCTAGGCTGCTACTCGATCGCCGTGTCGATGACGCTGCTGCCCGCACCGCTCGTCTCGGCGATCGGCTACGTCCTGCTTCCCAAGCTCGCGGCGGAGGCGGCCGTCACCCCGCAGACCCGTCGGCTGCAGCGGACGGCGGTGTTTGTCAGCCTCGCAATCGCGACCGCCATCCTGCTCCCGCTCGCGGCCGTGGCGCCCACCCTCATACCACTGGTCTTCGGACCGGCCTACCGGAGCGCCGTCCCGCTGCTGTGGATTCTCACTCCTGGCGGCATCTTCCTGTCGTGCGGCCAGGTCACGGCCAACCTGCTCCGTGGCACGAAGCGTCAGCTGGTCGCGGCGCGCGCGGAAGGCGTAGCCCTCATCTTCACCCTCGTGCTGCTCGCTGCCCTGCTCCCCGTCATCGGGGTAACGGGTGCGGCCATCGCCTCCACGGTCCCCTACGGGATCTCACTCACGCTGATGCTCCGCCAGCTGTGGCGGATTCCCGACGTAACCGACGAAGGAG
>DATCGA010000201.1:0-15797 GCA_036509215.1 Trebonia sp. | reverse complement strand
GACCTGTACCACCTGGTGCCACTCGCTGCCGTGCTGCCGGTGATGCTGGCCTGGGCCGCCGCCGGCGCCCGGCTGACCTGGTTGCGGATGGCACTGCTGGGAGCGCTGGTGCTGATCGCGATCTACGGCGTCGAGCGCCGCGCCGGACAGGCGCTCCACCCGCCGGCGGGAGCGTCGGTCCCGGGCGCGGCCGGAGACGGCGTCCAGACCGCGCCCGCCGACGCTCGGTCACTGCGCGCGCTGGAGACGGAGCTGACCAAGCTGACGACGCCGGGTGAGCCGATCTTCGTCGCCAACCCCCGCTTTGATCGGGTCACCGCCGGGGACCCGCTGCTGTACATCATCACCGGCCATCCCAATCCGACGCGGTATGACGTGATGCAGCCGGGAGTGGTGACGACCGCGCCTGTGCAGCGCGAGATCATCGGGTCGCTGCGCCGCGCGCACACGCGGGTGGTGATCCGGTGGCTCGATCCGCGCGCCGAGCAGGTCGAGCCCAATGGCTCGGGGCAGTCCAGCGGGGTGCACATCCTCGATCGCTACCTCACCGCTCACTACCGGCCGGTGGCGCGCTACGGCGTCTACCAGGTGCTGCTGGCGGACCCGGCGCGATGACACCGGCCCACCCCGCGCCCCGGCGATGAGCGACCGGCTGCCGTTCCCCCGCGCCGAGTTGCGGCGGCGCACCCTGCGCGGCACGATGGTGACCGCCGCCTTCCTGGTGGGGATCGACGGGCTGGTGCTGGTGCAGGGTCTGGTGGTCACGCGGCTGCTCGGCCCGCGGGAGATCGGGCTCTACGGCGTGGTGTCGACCACGGTCATCTCGCTGATCGCGCTCAAGCGCGTCGGCATCGACGAGCTGTTCGTCGCCCAGGACGAGCCCGACCAGGAGCTCGAGTTCCAGTACGCGTTCACGCTGGAGCTCGGGCTGTCGGTGGCGATGTGCCTGATCATCGTCGCGCTGGCCCCGGTGATCGCGGCGGTGTATCGCGACCACCGTCTGCTGGCGCTGATGGCGAGCCTCGCCTACTTGCCGCTGGCGTTCGCGTTGCAGGCCCCGCTGTGGGTGTTTTTCCGGCGCATGGACTACCGCCGGCAGCGCGCACTGCAGGCGATCCAGCCCGCGATCGGCTTCATGGTCACGGTGCCGCTGGCCGCCGCCACGGACCTCGGGGTGTGGAGCCTGGTGGTGGGACAGGTGGCCGGCTACGTCGTCGCGGTGGCCGCCGCGCTGCGGGTCGCGCCCTACCGGCTGGCGCTGCGCTTCGACCGGCGGGTCGCGGCGCGATACCTGCGCTTCTCGGGCCCGATCCTGCTCACCATCGTCGGCGCGATTGTCATCGCCCAGGGACAGATCCTGATGATCAAGCTCCACAACGGGCTGGCGGCGGCGGGCTTCATCACGCTGGCGGTGACCCTGACCCGCTACATCGACCGCGCCGATCAGATCGTGACCGCGACCATGTACCCGGCGATCTGCGCCATCCAGGGCCAGCGCCGGGCACTGGAGGAGATGTACCTGAAGTCCAACCGCGCCACGCTGTTGTGGGTCCTCCCCTACGCGGTCGGCGTCGTCCTGTTCGCCCCTGACCTCGTCCACTTCGTCCTGGGCGCGCAATGGCAGCCGGCGGTGGTGCTGCTCCAGGGGCTGGCGATCGTCGGCGCGATCACCCAGCTCGGGTTCAACTGGTTCTCGTTCTTCCGCGCCCATGGCGAGACGCGCCCGCCGGCGGTCGAGGCGCTGGCCGGCGCGGTGGCGTTCCTGGCGCTCGCTCCGGCGGGACTCCTGATCGACGGGTTCGACGGCTTCGTGCTCGGACGCATCGCCGCCGCGCTCGTGCCGTTCTGCGTGCGCGGAGTGTTCGTCCGGCGGCTGCTGCCCGATGTCCGGTACCGCCAGATCATCGCGCCGACGCTCGTCCCGATCCTCCTCGCGGCCGCCGCGGCGATGGCGGTGCGCGTGACGCTGTGGGGCGGCGGGCGCACGTTGGCGCAGGCGATCGCCGAGGCGGTGCTGTTCGTCGCGGTGTATGTGGCCGCGGCGCTGCGGCGCGAGCGGGCGCTGCTGCAGGAGCTGCTCGTCGGGCTACGCGGGGCCCGCGGGAGCAGGAGCGGGTCAGCGCCGGTCGGCGATGACGATGTCCTGGAGACTGCTGCCCGCCCCGCCCGACCAGGACCCGCGGGCCAGGGCCCGCAGCGATAGGCCGTGCGCGTTCAGGCGCTCGCGCACCCACGCCTCGTCGAAGGCGACGGCATCCTCGGGCACGTCGGGGTCGCGGACCGCGGTCGGCGCTCGCGCGGCGACGCGGTGAAAGCCACCGGGCGGGGCAGCCCGGAGCTCGTCCTCGATCAGGTACCACGTGCAGAACATGCGACCGCCGGGGGCCAGCACTCGCGCGGTCTCGGCGAGGTAGTGGTCCGCGGCGTCAGCGAGCAGATGGGTGAACAGCGACGTGGCGATCACGAGATCGAAGGCGCCGTCGCCGTAGGGGAAGCGGTAATCGGTGGCAGCGACGGTCCCGCCGGGGTTGTAGGCCGGGTTGCGCAGGTCGGCGTGCTGAAAGCGAAACGGCGCCGGGGTCTGCCGGTAGCGCGACTGGCACCAGGCGATCCCGGCAGCGACGACGTCGAAGCCGTCATAGGAGCCGGGCGGACGCAGGACGCCGGCGAGCACCCGGGACATGCGCCCGATGCCGCAGCCGACCTCGAGCACGCGATCCTCCGGGCGCAGGCCGGCCAGCTGCCGAAAGTGGGTGAGGAACTCCTCGCCGGTGGCGCGGAAGTCCCCACCGCCGACGTAGCCCGACAGACGGCGCGGCGGGATGAGGCGGTCACGACGGCCGGTGACCGCGTCGCGCGCATCGGCCGTGCGCAGCCGCAGCGAGGTCAGGACGCGAGCGATCACTGCCGGGCTCCGCGCAGCGAGCGCCACAGCGCGATCATCAGCAGGCCGAGCGCGGCCACCGCACACCACTGAGCGGTCATGTGGTCCGCGGCGTACGCGTAGTGATTGCCGCCCGCGGAACTCGGCGGCGCGAACAGGTACAGCAGCGGCACGACGATCCCGAGCAGACCGCCGGCGGCGAGCGTCAGCGGCTGGGCGCCGATCCCGCGCCACAGCACCGCCGCCGTCACCGGGAACGCGACGATGCCGGCCCGGATCCCGAACACGAACCCGAACGCCAGCGCCGCCGGGAGCGCCCACGCCAGCGCGCGGCGCGGCGACCAGGCCGGATCGCCGGGGGAGAAAGGTGGCCTGACGGGCTCGGCGGCGGCCGGGCCGGACGCACGGCGGGCGGCGCGCGTGGGCGCAGCGGCGCCGGCGGGCGCGGCGGACCGGCGGCGGGCGAGCGGGGCGGCGGTGCGACCCCCCCGCCGGCGCCAGAAGGCGATCAGCACGACGAGCAGGCAGGCGAGGCCGCCCACCCCGGAGACGACGTAGCCGATAATCGCCGTCCGGTTGGGAGCGAACGCGAACCGCACGTTCGTGCAGCCCGGGGTCACCCGCCAGCCGTTGGCGTAGCCGTCGATCGGCACCGGGGCGCCGAGCGAGCGGCCGTTGCACCACGCGCGCCAGCCGCGGTCATATCCCTCGCCGAGCACCAGCCAGGACGGCCGGTGGATCGCCACCCGGACCCCGTCATACGAGCCGTGGCCGGTCGTGCCGCTGTCCAGCACCCGGCCGGCCGGCCCGGCGGACGCGCGTGACGGCGCCGGCGGGTTCGGCGCCGGCGCTCGCAGGGCCAGCTCGTCGATCGCGAACCGGCCGGGGGCGACCTGCAGGTGGACCGTCCCCGCCGCCACCGCCACCGGCACGCCGCAGGAACGGGCCAGCAGCGGCCGGCCCTGGGCGAACGCCCCGGCCGACCCGCTCACGCTCAGCGACACGACGCGCCCGCCGATCGCGATCCGGGCCGCGCCGCACCCGGCGGCAAACCGCGCCATCGGCGCCGGACGCAATGCCGGCAGCCCAGCGACGCCACGAATCTCGGCGATGCCGACGGCGCGCCGGTCCGCGGCGCTCGCCCCGCGCGGCGCGACCGCGGCGAGGATCTCGATCCGGAACATCCGCGCCCGCACCCGATGCGCCAGGGTCACCGCTCCCCCGGCGGTGACCGCCAGCGGCGGGCTGGCGCCGCCGGGCCACACGACCCGGATCCGCGTCGGGCGCCCGACGGGCGCGGACGGAGCGACGAGTCGCAGCGCCTGGACCGTGGTGGGACGCGGGGTCCGCCACTGCAGCCACGCTGCCGGTCCGCCGCCGGCGGCGGCGGCGGAGCTGTCGTCGGCGATCCAGGCGGTGGCCGGGTCGCCGTCCAGCGCCGCCGAGGCCCGCCATCGCGGCTCGCCATCAAATCGGTCCGATGACGTCGCCTGAACCGGGCCGCGGTAGCCGGCGAGCCGATCGAGCACCGGATCCGGGTCGGCGGCGAACGGCGCCACCCAGGCGGTGGCGGTGAAGCGGCGGGCCGCCGGCAGGACGAAGTCGCGGCTCATCGTCTGCTCGGCGTCGCCGGCGTCGGTCATCCGCAGCGCTGACCACGGGCCGTGCGTCACGTTGCGCGCGAACGGCTCATCGCCGGTGGTGCGCTGGAACAGGTAGGTGAGGCCGACGGGGCCTAGGTTGACGCCGGCGAGCGCGCGGGCGGCGTCGAGCGGGAGCCGCAGCGCCTGGGTGGCCCGGACGCCGGGGATCTGAAGTTCGCGGATGCCGCCGGCGCCGGCCGCCGCCCCGGGGGCCGGCGGACTCACGGCGGTGATCGCGACGTGGAGGCTCGTCGCCATGGTCGCCGGCAGTACGAGATGGTTCGAGCCCGGATGGATCGCGAAGCTGCGGCCGGCGATGGCGACAGCTCGGACGCTGCCGCCGGCGTCGTCATACGGGACGAGGGTCACCGAGGACAGCCGCTGCGGGCGGGTGAAGTCGACCTGAAGCCAGCGCTGGCTCGGCGCCAGCGTCGGGTCGGCCAGCCAGGCGGTGGCGGCCGATCCGTCGATCGCGGCGAACGGCCCGTGCTCGGGGAACTGGACGCGCTGCGGCGACGCGGGCGCCTGGACCGAGCGCACTCCGCCGCCGTAGACGGCGACCGTCTGAGCGTCGGCGCCGCCGCCGCCGAACGGATCCAGGATCAGCCCGTCGGCGCTCACGGTCTGGTCGGGCGTGAGCACCGGACCGGTGTTCTGCTCCAGCGTGGAGGCGGCGAACGCCTGGCGGCGGTTGGAGTCGCTGATGACGACATCACCGCCGCCGGCGACGGCGGCGCGCAGGCCGGCGGGGCTCTGGTCGGCGGCGTACAGCAGCGGCCGCTGGGTCGGCAGCAGGCCGAAGGCGGCGAGCCCGGCCAGCGCATCGGCCGACCCGTCGACGACCACCGGATCGCTCACCGGCTCGACCCGGACGAGCCCGCGAGCGGCCGGCAGGTCATAGCGGCGGACCTCGGGCAGGCGGCTGGTCAGCCCCGGCTCGGACGCCGAGGCGTAGGTGCGCACCGGGCCGTAGGCGCGGGCGGCGTGATCAAAGCCGGGCTGGGTGGCGAGCTGCGCGGCGGCATCGGCGGGCGGCGGGGCGTCGCTGCGGGCCAGGTCGTCGTCGGCGCCGGTCACCACCGCGCGCACGCCGATCAGCGACAGCAGCGGGTCGAGCTGACCCGGCAGCAGCCGCTGCTGATGGACGAGGCCGTCGATCGTCCACAGCAGGTCGGTGGCCCGGAGGTCCGCATACGGGACCTCCGAGCGCTCGGCCACCGGGCGATGGGTGAGCGCGGGGAGGATCGGATCGACGGTGCCGCCCCAGGTGTAGAAGCTGAACAGATCGCCGGGGAGGACGATCGCGCGGGAGTTGGGCGGGAGCCGGCGGTCCAGGTCGGCGGCCGCCTGACGCCAGGCAGCGGGGATCCGCTGGTAGGAGACCTGCGCGTCCTGGGCGTGACCGGTCACCAGCGGCCAGGCCGCCCCGACGAGGACGGCCAACCCGGCGAGCGCAGCTATCGATCCGCACCCGCGCCGCCACGGGACCCTCCGCGCGCGTCCGCGCAGCCCGGCGGTCCGCGCCCACAGCTCCCCCGCCCCGGCGCCGGCCAGACAGGCGAGCGAGACCGCCAGCAGCGGCGCTCCCTTGTAGGCGGCGCGCAGGAACCGCACCGCCGCCACGTGGTTGTAGGTGAAGTACAGCCCGTGGCGCAACGGCGTCCCGTCGGGGAACCCGGCCATCATCACCAGGACCGCGATCAGCGACAGCGTGAGGAAGAACGGGCCGTAGCGCCAGCGTCGCGTCCAGGCGAACCCGGTGAGCGCGGCGGCCGGGTACAGGAGCGTGGCGAGCACCACCGGCGCCGAGAACAGCAGCGTGGCGGAATCGTCGAAGTACGGGATGGCGCGCCCCTGGAAGCCGATCCCGACGTAGGACAGCCAGAAGCTCATCAGCCGCAGCGACTCGGTGGCGCTGGTCGTGCCCCAGACCGTCCCCGGCTGCTCGGTGAACTGGAGGAAGTTGACGCCGTAGGCGGACTGGACGTAGGCCGGGATCACCCACCACAGCGACACGACTGCGATCAGCGGGACCGTCCGGGCCAGGAACGCCAGCCCATCGCGGCGGGTGACCGGCGTGAACAGCATCTCGTAGACGAGCAGCAGCGCCGGCCCGAGCAGCATCCACGCCACCACCGCGCCGTTGACCCCCCCGCCGGCCGCGGTCACCAGCAGCGCGATGGCGGCCGGCCAGCGCCAGCCCCCCCGATCCCGCACGCCGCGGTTGACCGCCAGCAGGAGCCACGGCAGCGCCGCGTAGGCGAGCAGCGTCACGGTCGTGCGGTTGGCGTAGGTGACGACGAACGGGTTGAGCAGCAACGCCAGGCCGGTCGTCAGGTGAGCGATCCCCCGCGGCCGGGGCAGGAGCGCGTCGAGCAGCCGCACTCCGCCCCACGCCGCGAGCGCCAGCAGGGTGCCCAGCCACAGCCGCTGGACGATCCAGTCGGGCAGGCCGAGCAGATGGCCGAGCGCGAAGAATGGCCCCATCGGGAACAGGTAGCCCGCCTGCTGCCCGGCCTGGACGCCGCCCAGCTGACCGGTCGAGGTCCACATCGACGCCACGTCGCCGAGGAAGCGTCCCGGGTCGACATGGAGGTTGATCTTGGTGTCGGCAGTCGCGAGCCCAGGCCGCTGGACAAACGCGAGCGCGTAGGCCACCAAGCCGAGAAGCACAGGGACCCCCGCTGCCGGGCGGGCCTTCGACATTGGGCGAGAAGCTACTGGCACGCGGGTGGGCAAGCCTGGCTAAGCCGCGATCCGCGCTCACAGCCCGTAGGCTCCCCCGCATGTCAGGAGCCCGGATCTGGCTGACGATTCCCACCTTCAACGAGGTCGAGAACATCGAGCGCACGGTCCGCGGCGCGCTGGAACAGCTGCAGCGATGTGTCCCCGACGATCACCGCGTGCTGATCGTCGACGACGACTCGCCCGACGGGACCGGCCGGCTGGCCGATGGGCTGGCGGAGCAACTGCCGGCGGTCGAGGTCCTGCATCGCGCCGAAAAGCAGGGACTGGGTCGCGCCTACCTGGCCGGCTTCGAGCGTGCGCTGGATGCCGGCGCGGAGCTCGTGCTGGTCATGGACGCCGACTTCTCGCATGATCCGGCGCACCTCCCGGCGTTGATCGACGCCGCGCGGGACGCTGACCTGGTGCTCGGCTCCCGCTACGTGAGCGGCGGTCAGATCGTCGACTGGCCGCGGCTGCGCCGGCTGCTCAGCCGCGCCGGGTCGCTCTACGCCCGGCTGATCCTGGGCATGGCGGTGCGCGACCTCACCAGTGGCTTTCGGTGCATCCGCCGGGAGGTGCTGGAGACCGTGCAGCTGTCCACGCTGCGCTCCCAGGGGTACGTGTTCAACATCGAGCTCACATTCCGCGCCGCCCGGGCCGGACTCCGGGTCACCGAGGTCCCGATCACGTTCCGTGACCGCACCGTGGGAGAGAGCAAGATCTCGTTCGGAATCGCCGTGGAGGCGCTGTGGTTAGTTCCGGTGCTGCGCCGTCCGTGGCTGGCCCGCCGCTGGCCGGCCCGCACGGCACCGCTGGCCGACCCGGAGGCCACTCCGGTGCAGACGATCGATTGAGCCCGATGAGTGTCGCCGACCAGACCGCCAGCTTCGAGGATGCCCTGACGTCGGTCGCCGACGTCGAGGGCTGGATGACCGACGCGCAGGCGCGCCGGCTGTGGGACGCGGCCCGCCGCGTCCCGTCCGCGGGACGAGTCGTGGAGATCGGCTCGTTTCGGGGCCGCTCGACGATCATCCTCGGCCGGGCCGCCGCGCCCGGCGTCGAGATCGTCGCCATCGATCCGCACGGTGGTTCTGACCGTGGCCCCAACGAATATGACCCCGATCTCGAGCTGGGCGACAGCGATCACGACATCTTCCACGCGAATCTCGGCCGCGCCGGCGTGGCCGAGCGGGTGCGCCACGTGCGCCGGACCTCCGCGGGGGCGCTGACCGAGGTGACGGGCCCGATCGAGCTGCTGTACATCGACGGCGCCCACCGCTACCGCTTCGCCAAGCCCGACATCGCGCGGTGGGGGCCCCGGGTGTCGGCGGGCGGCAGCCTGCTCATCCACGACTCCTACAACGCCGTGGGGGTGATGCTGGCCCAGCTGCGACTGCTGTTCCTCAGCCGCGAGTTCCGCTACGTCGGGCGCTCGGGCTCGCTGGCCGAGTACCGCCGGGAATCGTTGAGCCCGCGCGGGCGCGCCGACAACGCGCTGGCACAGGCGGCGTCGCTGCCCTACTTCCTGCGCAACTGCGTCGTCAAGCTGGCCCTGGTGGCGAGGCTCCGGCCGCTGGCGCGCCTGCTGGGCGAGCACGGCCATTGGCCCTACTGAGCCCGCGCCGCCGGCCGAAGCTCACCGCTGCGCTCATCTATGCGCTGCTGTCACTGACGTTGCTGGTCCCCGGCCTGCTGCCGGGCAAGACGATCTCGACGGCGGACAGTCTGTACTTCTCCGTGCCCTGGGCGGCGCACCGGCCCGCATCGCTGCACCGCCCGACCAACAACGAGCTCGGCGACTCGGTGGTTCAGTTCCAGCCGTTCACCGCCTACGCCAAGCAGCAGCTCCCGCACGTCCCACTGTGGGATCCGTACATCATGTCGGGGCGCCCGTTTCTGGCCGACGACCAGTCGGCGGTGTTCTCGCCGTTCAGCCTCCCGGCGTATCTGCTCCCCCTGCTCACGTCCCTGGCGTGGAGCGCGGCGCTGAAGCTGTTCGTGGCCGCGTTCGGGACGTTTCTGCTCGCCCGCGCGCTGGGTCAGCGGTGGGGAGCGGCCCTGCTGGCCGGGCTGATCTACGGATTCAGCTTCTGGATGATCACGTGGCTGGCCTACCCGCACTCGTCGGTGTGGGCCGTGTTCCCGTGGATGTTGTGGTCCGTCGAGCTCGTGCTCAAGCGACCGGACCCGCTGAGCGGTGCCGCGCTGGCGACGACGATCGGCGTCCAGTTCCTCTGCGGGCATGCCGAGTCGAGCTTCGACATGCTGGTGGCGACGGTGGCGTTCTTCGTGCTGCGGACCTCGCAGCGGCTCCATCTGCTGCGCCGGATCCCGGCGGCCCGGCGGTGGCTGCGTCTCGCCCCGCCGCCGGCCGACGACCTGGCCGGGGACTGGCTCAGACGGGTGCTGCTGGCGTCCGGGCTGGGGGCGGTCGGTGGGGCGGCGGTGGCCGCCCTGATGCTCATCCCGTTCGTCGCGCTCACCCTCGCCTCGGCCGACATCCACCAGCGCGCGGGCACGGCGGTGAACCAGCACCTCGCCCTCCGCGGCCTACTCGGGGTGTTCCTGCCCGACTACTGGGGCCGGGCCACGCAGACGCCCCTGGTCGACTTCATCCGGGCCCAGGCGTATTACGTGGGGGCGCTGCCGCTGCTGCTGGCGCTGGCCGCGCTCGTCATCCGCTCACGGGCCGAGCGGTGGTGGATCGCCCTGTTCGGCTTCACCGGGCTGGCGGTGGCCGTCGGCATCCCCCCGTTCCTGCAGATCGTCACCCACCTGCCGGTGTTCTCAAGCGGCCACAACAGCCGGCTCATCCCCTGGTACCTGCTCGCGGTCGCGCTGCTGGCGGGATGGGGCGTGCAGGACCTGATCGCGATCCGGCTGAACCGCGCGCGGCGCCGCGTGATCGTCGTACTGACGGCAGCGGCGCTGCTCACGCCGATCGTCACCGTGCTCGCCCGCGGCGAGATCCACCAGCTCGATCCACGGGCCCTGCTCGTCGCCACCGGGCTGTTCAAGGCGCCCGGCATCGCCAACGTCCAGGCTCCGAGCATCATCCACCTCGGCTCGCTGCTGGCCTGGATCGGACTGGCCGGCACCGGCGTGGGCCTGATCCTGCTGCGCGCCCACGGCCGGCTGCGGCCGGTCGTGTTCATCGGCGCGGCGCTCGTCCTCACCACCGTCGATCTGTTCCGGGCCGGCATGGGCTACAACCCGGGCGTCGCGCAGGCGCAGGCGCAGCAACCGACGACGGGCGCCATCCGCTACCTGGAGGCCCACCGCCAGACTCGCTTTCAGGGCACCGGCGACTTCCCCTGGAACGTGATCGCCCAGCGCTACTCGCTGGAGGAGGCCGGCGGCTATGACGTTCCCATCCCGCAGCGCTATGACCACCTGTGGCGGCGCGAGGTTGACCCCGAGCATCCGTCGCAGGTCGGCACGACGTTTGCCGACATCCCGTTGATCATGCCCCAGGTCGACGCGACGGGGCTGCACACGCTGCGGATGCTGGGGGTCGGCAGCCTGCTGGTGGCACCCGGCACGAAACTGAATCTGCCGGGCGTGCGCCTGGCGTACCGCGGCCGGGACGCGAGCGTCTACTCGGTGGCCGACCCGCAGCCGCGCGTCACCGTCGTCGGCGCCGCGCGGGCGGTGAGCAGCGCCGGCGCCGCCTTCGCGGCGGTCATCGCGTCCGGGTTCGATGCTCGCACCACCGCTGTCACCGAGGGGCCGGTGCCCGGCGTGCCCGCGCCGTCCGCCGGACGGTCCCCGGTTGACGGCAGCGCCACCATCGTCTCCTCCGCCGCCGAGCGGGTGACCGTCCACGCCACCGCGCGTCACGCGGGCCTGCTCGTGCTCGACGACAGCTACGCGCCGGGCTGGACGGCGACCGTCGACGGCCACCCCGCCGCCGTGCGCGAGGTCGACTACGTGCTGCGCGGCGTCGCGCTGGGACCGGGCCGGCACACGATCGTGTTCGCCTACCGGCCGCTCAGCTGGCGCCTGGGCGTGATCCTGAGCCTGGTGGCACTGGTGGCGATCCTCGCCGCGCTCACCATCGGCCGCCGCCGCCGCGCCCGCGGGCGGCGGGTATCGTGCCCCGCGTGACGGTCGCCAGCCCGGGCACCGGCCGCGCCGCCGGCAGGCACGACCCGCCGGCCGCCGTCGCCCCTCCGCCGGGACACCCGCGGTTTGCCGCCGTCGATTCGCTGCGAGCGCTGGCCGCGCTGGCCGTTGTGGTCACTCATACGGCCACGTTCAGCGGCTTCTCCACCACCACGTGGTGGGGCGCCATCTGGCACAACCTCGACATCGGCGTCCCGATCTTCTTCGTCATCTCGGGGTTCCTGCTGTACCGGCCCTTCCTGGCCAGCGCCCTGCTGAGCGCGCCCCGGACATCCGTCAGCGGGTATGCCTGGCGCCGCCTGCTGCGCATCGTGCCGGCCTACTGGCTGGCGCTCACGGTGCTCGGCTGGTACGCGAACCTGCACGGTGTCTTCACCGGCGACTGGTGGCGCTATTACCTGTTCCTGCAGGTGTACAACCACCGCACGCTGTACGGCGGGATCAGCCCCGCCTGGACGCTGTGCATCGAGGTGACGTTCTACGCGCTGCTGCCCCTGTACGGCGCCGGCATGACATGGCTGTGCCGCGCCGCCGGTGGCCGGCGTGGCCGGGCTCGGATCACCGCCGAGCTGATCATGCTGCCGGCGCTGGCGATCGCCTCGGTGACGCTGCGCGGCATCGATCTCGCCGGACCGCGGACGCTGCTCGACAACACGATCCTCGAGAACTTCGACTGGTTCGCCGCCGGCATGGTGCTCGCCGTCGTGAGCGTCGCCGCGGCGCAGGGGCATCCGCTGCGCGCGGTGTCGCACAGCGTCGCGCGATGGCCGACGGCGTGCTGGCTCTCGGCGCTGGCGATCTATGTGATCCTGGCCCGGGTCGTCTTCTATCCGGTCGTGCAGTCAGGTGGGTTTCTCTATGACAGCCCGGGCCGGGGCTTGCTGCGCCATGTCGTCTTCGGGCTGATCGCGGTGCTGTTCGTCGCCCCGGCGATCTTCGTCAGCCAGCGGGGGCTTCCCGCCCGCGTGCTGCGCTGGCGAGTGCTGGCCTGGCTGGGGCTCATCTCCTACGGCATCTACCTCTGGCACAGCCCCCTGCTCGGAAAGCTGCTGGACCACGGGGCCCTGACCTGGCTGCCCCACCACGTCTTCATCGTGCTCACCGCCGCCACCGCCGGCTCGGCGATCGCCGCGGCGGCCGTCAGCTACTACGTGGTCGAACGGCCGATCCTCATGCTCAAGCGCCAGTTCCGCCGGTGACCCTCGTCCGCGACGCACGTGCGCCGGCGGGGCGAGCCCGGCGCCCGGGGGCTCCGGAGCTCGCCATCGCGTTCGCGTTCGCCGCCCTGTCGCTGTGGGTCCTCGTCCTCGATCTGCACCAGGTCGTCGCCCACGGTCTGCACTGGACCGGCACCGACGGGATCTTCGTCACCGACCAGATGAGCTACCTGGCGTGGATCCAGGACGCCTCGCGCCATGTCCTGGCCTCCAACCTGTTCGAGCTGCGCGCCACGCCGACGGACTTCCTGCAGCCGCTGGTCGCGATCTCCGGCGGCCTGTCCGCGCTCGGGGTGGCTCCGTGGCTGTCACTGCTGCTGTGGAAGCCCGTCGCCGTCGGCGGCGTCGTCGTGGTCGCCTGGGCCTACGTCAGGCGCAGCGTCGGCGGCCGCTGGGAACGCCGCGCCGCGTTCGCGCTGGGGCTGTTCTTCGTCGGGCCGGGAGCGTTTCTGGCCAGTGATGTGCTGCACTCCGGTCCAGCCGCCAGCCTGCAGTGGAGCGCACTGACACTCGACGCGTCGCTCGGGTTCTGGTCATGGGGGTACTCGTACGGCTTGATCTCCGTGGCGGCCGCGCTCGGCGCCGTGCTGCTGTATGAGCGGGCGCGCACGAGCCGGCGCCTGGCGTGGGCGCCGGCGCTACTGGGCGCGCTGGCCAGCTGGCTGCATCCATGGCAGGGGGCGACGCTGATCCTCATGCTGGTGGGCGCCGAGAGCCTGGCGCTGGCGCCGTCGGTGCGCTCGAGCCGGAGCGGGAGAATCGGGCGGGGCGCGGCGCCGATCCGGCTGCTCGCCGTGACCGTGACCGCCACCGTGCTGCCCCTGCTGTACTTCGTCGTCCTGGATCGCGCCGACCGCTCGTGGGGGCTCGCCCAGAGCGCGGCCCACAACGCGTTCCCGGTGTGGATGGTGCTCGCCACCGTGGCCCCATTGGCCATTCCGGCGGCGCTGGCCTACCGGACGCCGGCGCGCGGTCTCACCGATCGCGTCTCCCGGTGCTGGCCATTCGCCGCGCTGATCGTGTTCGGGGTGTCCGAGACGCGCTTCGGCGCCGTCCCGACGCATGCGCTGCTGGGCATCAGCATCCCGTTCGCGGTGCTGGCCGTGCAGGGCGTCCAGTCGATCTCGTACCAACGCGGCAGCTCGCTGCGATCCGGATTGATCGCCGCGCTGATCGCGATCGTCCTGCTGGCCCCGACCTGGCACGAGCTGAGCACCGCCCAGCACGCGGTCACTCCCGGACCGCAGCTGGGACAGGCAACGGGAGCCGTCTTCGTCACCGCCGGCGAGCGCGACGCGCTGCGTTATCTCGACCACGACCCCACCCCGGGAGGGGTGATGAGCCGGGTGTACCTCGGGACCGTCGTTCCGGGGCTGACCGCCCGGCGCACCTTCGTCGGCAATTTCTACTACTCGCCGCATTACGCCCTCAGGGTGGCCGCGACGCAGAAGCTGTTCACGGGTGGGCTCACGCCGCCCCAGGCCCGCTCCCTGGTCACCGACAGCGGCGCGCGCTTTCTGCTCGCCGACTGCGACTCGTCGGCTCACCTCCTGCCCGCACTGGCACCGATCGTCCGCGACGTCAGGCACTTTGGATGCGCCACCGTCTACCGGCTCCGCTGAGCTTCACCGCCCCTGAACGCAGTCGGTGGGTGGCGTTCGCCGTCCTGGTGCTCGCGGTGTACCTCGCATCGCGGTGGGCGCTGCTGTACCGCCTGCCGTACTTCATCGACGAGGGGACCCATGCGCGCTTCGCCTACCTGGGAGACCACTCGCTGCACGACCTGTTCGTCTCCGAGACGATCGGCAAGGAGCCGCTGCTCATCTGGCTGGCCATCCTGCTGATGAAGCTGGGGATCTCCTCGCTGACCGCGGTCCGCCTGAGCTCGGTGATCAGCGGCGCACTGACGATCCCGATCGTGTGGCTGCTGGGGGCACGGCTGGCCGGGAATCGCACCGGCGCGATCGCCGCCGCCGGTTGCGTGGTGCTGCCGTTCTTCCTCGTCCATGACGCGATCGGGATCATGGAGCCGCTGCTGACGCTCCTGCTGATGGCCGCGCTCTACCTGGAGATCCGGCTCGCGCAGCGCCCGGCGCTCGTCACCGGGATCGCCCTGGGGGTGGTCCTGGCCGCGGCCTACCTGACCAAGGAGAGCGGCGAGATCGCCCTGGCGCTGATGCCGCTGAGCCTGGTGTGCTTTGACTGGGAGGCGCCGGACCGGCGGCGGCGACTGATCGTCTGGCTCGGCTGCGTCGTCATCGCCGTGGCCCTGACCGGTGCCGCCGACCTGCTGCTGCGCTCGTCCGCCTACTACGCCAATTTCCAGGCGACCCGGGCCTCGGCGTTTCTATATCCGGTTCGCTCGCTCACGCTGGCACTGGCGCATCCGCTGCGGTGGTGGCGCGTCGCCTGGCCGGTCTATCGCCCGGCGTTGCTGGGCTACGTCGGGGCCCCGACCCTCGTCGCCGCGCTGCTGGGGATCGGGCTGCGGTGGCGCCGCGACTGGCGCAGCGCGTTGCTGATCACGGGGTGGGTGGTGGCGATGTTCGGCGCGGCCGTGCTGTTCCCGGTCAGTCCCTATCCGCGTCACATCCTCTACCTGGTGCCGCTGCTGCTGATCCCCGCCGCGGATGCCGTGGTTCGCGCCGCCGGCTGGGTGTCTGAGCGGGTCCCCGGCCGGCTCGCCGGCCCGCTGGTGGCCGTTGGCGTCGCGCTGCTGCTGGCGCCGGTGCTGCGCCTGGACGCGCGGGTCCTGGCCCACCCGGCGAGCGCGCCGTATCCCGGTGCGGACGAGGTCCAGTACGTGACCGGACCGCAGGCGGGTTCACCGTGGGCCGCCGTCGCCGGCGCCATCCGGCGGGGCGCCGGCGGGCGCCACGTGATCGTGGCGCTGGACTCCGCTGACGCGGATGTCGTCAAGGGGCTGCTGCGTCACTCCCCGCGGTACACGTTCGTGGACGGTTCCACCACCGCCGCCCGGGCGGCGCAGTTCCTGCTCCGCGACGAGCTGCCGTTCCCGGATCCCGCGGCCAACCGGCTGCTCGCCGACGGTGGATTCCAGCTCATCGAGCGGCTCCCGCGCCCCGACGGCGGCGCCGTCGTGAGCCTCTATGAGCGCGCCCGCGCGCGCTAAGCCTGGATCGACCGATACTGGGCGGAGACTCGGCGTCGGGGGCCGAGCGAGGCGCCATCGGCGGAGCA
>DATCGA010000200.1:0-10638 GCA_036509215.1 Trebonia sp. | reverse complement strand
GCAGACGTCCCACTGCCACCACGCGCACCAAGCAAGACCGACAAAGGGGTCATTGTGTTCCTTTTGAGTCGTATAGCGCCCCTTTTGGAACACAATGACGGTCGGAATGCTGAAATGGCGTCCACAACGGAACACAATGATGACCCTGCTCGCCCGTGGCGCCGCCTTCGAGGGGAATGCGAGCCGAATAGAGTCGCCCGGGCCCGTTCGAGATCACGGGTTTGATCTAGCCACCGCATTCACCCGACCCGCCACCCCACCCGCGCGACGGCTGCCGCTCATCAACTGTTCATCTGCGCCGGCGCGATAACGGTGTTCGTCACCCCACCGGGGTGATGCAGGCCGTCGTCAGCCGCGGCGATGCTGGAGCCGTCACGCCGGCGACGATCCGGCGCGGGTCGGCGGGCTAACGGAACGGGGAGCGGGGCGGCGGTATGGCCAACGAGGAGCAGGATCGGCTTCTGCAGGCGGAAAGCGGGGTCCGGTGGCGTCGCTGGGGGCCCTACCTGAGCGAGCGCCAGTGGGGGACGGTCCGCGAGGACCCCGGCCAGGGCGACAACACCTGGGGGGCGTTCCCCTACGAGCAGGCGGCGTACCGCGCCTACCGCTGGGGCGAGGACGGGCTGGCGGGCATCTGCGACGACAAGCAGCGGCTGTGCCTGGCGGTCGCCCTGTGGAACGAGCGCGACCCGACGCTCAAGGAGCGCCTGTTCGGGCTGACCAACTCCCAGGGCAACCACGGCGAGGACGTCAAGGAGTGCTACTACTACCTGGACGCGACGCCGACGTCGTCGTACCTGAAGATGCTCTACAAGTACCCGCAGCGCGCGTTCCCCTACGACGACCTGCTCGCCACCAACGCAGCGCGCGGGAAGACCGAGCCGGAGTACGAGCTCGTCAACACCGGGATCTTCGAGGGCAACCGCTACTTCGACGTCTTCGTTGAGTACGCGAAGGATTCACCGGAAGACATCCTCATGCAGGTCACCGTGCACAACCGGGGACCCGACGAGGCGCGGCTGCACGTGCTGCCGACGCTCTGGTTCCGGCACACGTGGTCCTGGGCCGGCGGCGCCGAGCAGCCCTCGCTGCACGTCGACAACGACGTGCCGGGCATGAGCGCCGTCGTCGCCCAGCAGAGCGACCTCGGCGTCCGCTGGCTCTACGCCGACCAGCAGGCGCCCGTGCTGGTGACCGGGAACGAGACCGACAACGAGCGCGTCTTCGGCTCGGCCAACGACGCGCCCTACGTCAAGGGCGGCATCGAGCGGGCCGTCGTGCACGGCGAGCAGGACAAGGTCAATCCGGACGGCACCGGGACCAAGGCGGCGATGCACTATGTCCTGGACGTTCCGGCCGAGGGCAGCGCGACGATCCGCCTGCGGCTGACCGACATGCGGTCCGAGCGTCCATTCGACGGCTTCGACGACCTGATGAACGCCCGCCGCGGCGAGGCGGACGAGTTCTACGCCGACGTCCTGGCGGGCGATCTCAGCGACGACGAGCGCCTGGTCAGCCGTCAGGCGCTGGCCGGCATGCTCTGGTCCAAGCAGTACTACGCGCTCGACATGGAGCGGTGGCTGGCCGAGCACGGGGCCGACCCGCTCGCGCCGGGGGAGGCGCTGCGCAACCACGACTGGCAGCACCTGATCTCCGAGGACATCATCTCCATGCCCGACAAGTGGGAGTACCCCTGGTTCGCGGCCTGGGACCTCGCCTTCCACGCCCTGGCGCTGTCGGCGGTCGACATGCCGTTCGCCAAGCAGCAGCTCAGGCTGCTGCTCGACCACCGCTACCTGCACCCGAACGGGCAGCTCCCGGCCTACGAGTGGAACTTCAGCGACGTCAACCCGCCGGTCCACGCGTGGGCGATCTGGTTCGTGTACTCGATGGAGAAGGCCAGGACCGGGAAGGGCGACCGGGCCTTCCTCGAGGACGCGTTCCAGAAGCTGATGCGGAACTTCGTCTGGTGGCTGAACCGCAAGGACGCCGACGATCGCAACATCTTCCAGGGCGGGTTCCTCGGCCTGGACAACATCGGCGTGTTCGACCGCAGCGCCCCGCTGCCAGGCGGCGGCCGCATCGACCAGGCCGACGGGACCGCCTGGATGGCGCTCTACAGCCAGAACATGGTCCAGATGGCGGCCGAGCTCGGCCGCGAGAACCCGGTCTACTACGACCAGGCGCAGTCGCTGCTGGAGAACTGGGCCTGGATCGCGGCCGCGACCAACCACGTCGGCCCGGACGACGTGGGCCTCTGGGACGAGGAGGACGGCTTCTTCTACGACGTGCTCCGGCGCCCGGACGGCAGCTCGATCCCGATGAAGGTGCGCTCCATCGTCGGGCTGATGCCGCTGGTGGCCGCCACCGTCATCACCGACAGCGTCCGGTCCGATGTCCCGCAGCTCGTGCAGGGCATCGCCGCGTTCGTGGCCCAGCACCCCGCCCTGATCGCCGCGCTGCCGGAACAGGGCCGGCAGGCGGAGCAGACCAGCGGCCCGGCCCTGCTGGCGCTGTTCAACGAGGACCGGCTCCGCCGGATCCTGGCCAGGATGCTCGACGAAGAAGAATTCCTCGGGCCGCACGGCATCCGCGCCGTCTCCCGCTGGCACCTCGAGCATCCGTACACCCTGGATCTGGAGGGGCAGCAGTACAGCATCGGCTACCTGCCGGCCGAGTCCGACACCGGCATGTTCGGCGGTAACTCCAACTGGCGGGGCCCGGTCTGGGTGCCGATCAACATCATGCTGATCCGCGGCCTGATGAACCTCTACGAGTACTACGGCGACGGCTTCACGGTCGAATGCCCGACCGGTTCCGGTCAGCAGAAGAACCTGTACCAGGTCGCCAACGACATCAGCGAGCGGCTGATCGGCACCTTCCGCCGGGACGCGGAGGGGCGCCGCCCGGTGAACGGCGGCGAGGAGATGCTGCAGAACGACCCGCACTGGCGCGACCTGGTGCTGTTCTACGAGTACTACCACGGCGACAACGGCGCCGGGATCGGCGCCAGCCACCAGACCGGCTGGTCGGGCACCGTCGGCGTGCTGCCGCTGCTCTTCCGGGGCCGGAGCACTATAGAACAGGCGGGATGGATCCCCGCCCCGCGCCCCGGCGAAAGCCTGGCGGCGCGGCAGCGGCAGGAGGCGGCGGCGCAATGACCGGATGGCCGGAGAAGCCCGTTATCTACGAGGTGAACACCGCCGTGTGGCTGGCCGAGCTGTCCCGCGCGGCCGCGGCGCCGGTGACCCTCGGCAGCGTGCCCGACGCCGCCTGGGACGTCGTCACGCCGGCCGGCGTCGACGCGGTCTGGCTGATGGGCGTCTGGGAGCGCAGCCCGGCCGGCCTCGAGCTGGCGCTGGCCAACGCCGGGCTGATGGAGTCGTTCCGCGACGCGCTGCCCGACGTGCAGGACCAGGACATCATCGGCTCGCCCTACTGCGTGCACCGCTATGCGGCCGACGAGCGCTTCGGCGGCCCGTCGGGGCTGGCGGCCGCGCGCGCGGCGCTGGCCGACCGCGGCGTCAAGCTGATCCTGGACTACGTGCCCAACCACGTGGCGCCCGACCACCCCTGGGTCACCGAGCACCCGGAGTACTTCATCCAGGGCGATGACGATGACCTCAAGGCCGACCCGGCCGGCTGGCTCCCGGTCGGCGTGTACGTGCTCGCGCACGGCCGCGATCCGTACTTCCCGCCGTGGCCGGACGTCGTGCAGCTGAACGCGTACGCGGCCGCCGCCCGGACGGCGACCCAGCAGACGCTGTCCGACATCGCCGCCCAGTGCGACGGCATCCGCTGCGACATGGCCATGCTGATGACCAACGACGTCTTCGGCAAGACCTGGGGCGAGCGGGCCGGGCAGCGGCCGGAGCAGGAGTTCTGGCCGGCCATCATCGCCGAGCTGCGCACCCGGCATCCGGACACGGTGCTGATCGCCGAGGCCTACTGGGACATGGAGTGGACGCTGCAGCAGCAGGGCTTCGCCTTCTGCTACGACAAGCGGCTCTACGACCGCATCCTCGAGGTGAACCCGCCCGACCTGCGCGGGCACCTGCAGGCCGACCTCGGCTACCAGTCGCGGCTGGTGCGGTTCCTGGAGAACCACGACGAGCCGAGGATCGCCGGCGCCCTGCCCGCCGTCCTCCAGCGGACGGCCGCGGTCACGATCGCCACCCTGCCCGGCGCGACCCTGTGGCACGAGGGGCAGTTCGAGGGGCGGCGCGTCCGCCCTCCCGTCTTCCTCGCCCGGCGACCGGAAGAACCGCTGGACCAAGAGCTCGCCGCCTGGTACCGCGACCTGCTCGACGTGGTCGCGGAGCGGCGGGTGCGAACGGGGGCGTGGCAGCTGCTCGAGGTCGCGGGCTGGCCCGACAACGAGTCCGGTCGCAACCTGATCGCCTGGTCCTGGACGCCCGGCGCCGACGCCGCCGACGCGCGCAGGCACGTGATCGTGGTCAACCTCTCCGAGACCGAGGCCCAGGGCCGGATCCGGCTGCCGTGGCCGGACCTGCCCGGCCGCCGCTGGCGGCTGCTCGATCCGCTCAGCGGCAGCGACTTCACCAGGGACGGCGGCGAGCTGGCGGACAAAGGCCTCTACGTCGAGATGCAGCCGGGCCAGTACTACCTGCTGGCGGTGCGCTGATCGATCCCAGCCGAACCGAAGGAGCGGACATGGACGACGACGACACGGGCCAGCCGCCGCCGACATTGCTGCTGATGATCAACAGCTGGCAGGCGACGCTGATCCTCGGCCTGGTCACGCTCGTCCTCGGGGTCATCGTCACCGCCCACCCGAACGGATCGCTCAACGGGCTCGCGGTCCTGGTCGGCATCGCCGCGATCGTCTCGGGGATCTTCCACCTGATCAGGTCGTTTGACCCGGGCGCGCCGCACCGCGCCTGGCTGGGCGTCTCCGGGCTTGCCTTCATCGCGCTCGGCGTGGTGCTGATCCGCCACCTGCACCTGACCATCGCCCTGCTGGTGGGTCTCACCTGGATCGTCCAGGGGATAGCGGGGCTGATGGCCGCGGCCGCCGGCCCTCGTGAGGGCGCGGTCTGGTGGGGGGGTGTTCGGTGGTGTCAGCCTGATCGCCGGGATCGTGGTCATCGCCTCCCCGGAGGCCTCGGTGACCGTGCTGGCCGTCCTGACCGGGATCTGGCTGCTGGTCATCGGCCTGCTCGAGATCGTCGCGGCGCTGATCCTGCAGCACGCGCTGGCGGACGCCCGGCCGCCGGACCGGCCGCCGACGCCCTGGTCGGCGGCCGGATCGGACCTCTAGCCGCCCAGGAACTCGGTCCGCGCCTCGTGGTCGTAGGTGGACTCCGGGTTCGATCGCACGAACTCGTCCAGCTTCTTCGCGTCCTCGCCGACCAGGATCCGCCAGGCGCCGGACCGCACCCCGTCGAGGATGATCGCGGCCGCCTCGGCCGCGCTGGTCGGGGCGTTCTCCTGCCAGCCGGCGTTCGCCTTCTCGATCTCCGCCTCGTCGGTCAGGCCGAACGCGCGCATCGAGTTGCCGACGATGTTGGTGGCGATGTAGCCCGGCATCACCAGCGCGACCCGGACGTGCGGCGCGTTGGTCCGCAGGTCCTCGGTCAGCGACTCGGTGAACCCCTTGACCGCGAACTTGGCCGTGCTGTAGGCGGTGTGCGGCCAGGCCGGCCCGAGCGACGCCCAGAACCCGTTGACGCTGCTGGTGTTCACCAGCACTCCCTCGGGGCTGGCGATCAGCAGCGGCAGGAACGCCCGCGCGGTGTAGTAGACGCCCCACCAGTTGACCGCGAAGACCCGCTCCCACTGCTCGCGCGGCTCGTTGATGAAGCTGCCGCCGCCCCCGATCGCCGCGTTGGCGAAGACCAGGTCGACGTGATCGGCCCCCTGCGCCGCCAGCGCCTCGTCACGGAACCGCAGCACCGCCGCCTCGTCGGACACGTCGCAGGCGTGGGCGGTGACCCGGGTGCCTTCCGGCGCCGCGCTCAACGCCAGCTCCACCGTCTCGGCCAGCGGCCCGGGGTTGAGGTCGCAGGCGGCGACCGAGCAGCCGTCGGCCGCGAGCTGGCGGACGAGCTCCCGCCCCATGCCCGAGCCGCCCCCGGTGACGATCGCGATCTTCCCGGCAAACGATTCCATCCGCCCACCATAATCCGGGCGATGTCAGCCGGCTAGCCATGCCCGGGCGGGCGGCCCTCGGCAAAACCGGTAAAGCCAGGGAGATTTTCCCGAACGGACCGGTGCGACTGCACTCCGGCCCGCTCACCCGGGGCGATCGTGTGCCGATCGGGGCCGCCCACGGCCTTGCGGCTAGCCGGGGAGCGACTCCCGCCAGCGGTCGGTGATCGGCAGCCGGCGGTCGCGGCCGAAGTTCTTGGGGCTGATCTTCGGGCCTGGCGGGTACTGGCGGCGCTTGTACTCGGCCCGGTCGACCAGCCGGATCACCCGGGCGACGAGGGCCGGGTCGTGGCCGGCCGCGATCAGGTCGGCCGAGCCCATGTCCTTCTCCACGTAGTCGTCGAGGAGCGCGTCAAGCACCGCGTACTCCGGCAGCGAGTCGGTGTCGAGCTGGCCGGGGGCCAGTTCCGCCGACGGCGGCTTGGTGATCGAGTTGGACGGGATCGGAGGAGTCGCCCCGGTCCGCTCGGCGTCATCGTTGCGCCACGTCGACAGCTCCCAGACGAGGGTCTTGAGCACGTCCTTGATCGGGCCGAACCCGCCCGCCGAGTCGCCGTAGAGAGTTGAGTAGCCGGTCGCGATCTCGCTCTTGTTCCCGGTCGTGAGCACCAGGTGCCCCTCGGCGTTGGAGAGCGCCATGTTGATCACGCCCCGCACCCGGGACTGGAGGTTCTCGGCGGGCAGCCCGGCGGCCGGGAAGCCCTCGCCCAGCCCGTTCCCGAACGCGTCGACGATGTCCTGGATCGCGATCGTCCGCGCGTGCACGCCCTGCCGCTTGACCAGGTCCTCGGCGTCGCCCACGGAGTGCTCGGACGACCACCGCGACGGCATCAGGATCACGTGCACGTTCTCCGGCCCGATCGCGTCGGCCGCGATCGTCGCGGTCAGGGCCGAGTCGATTCCGCCCGACAGCGCCAGGATGACCGAGCGGAACCCGTTCTTGCGCACGTAGTCGGCGGTCCCGAGCACCAGCGCCGCGTACACCTCGGCCGGGTCGTCGAGCCGCGGCCAGAACGGCCCCGCCTCCTCGCCGGACTCGTCGGACCCCGCCACTGATATCTCAGGAACATCCGGCAGCGCCACCCGCTCGATCGTGATCACGGTTCCGTCCCCGGCGTCGGCGGCCTCGCCCGACGTTTCCGCGGAGACGCCGGTCGAGGCCGGCAGGTCCAGGTCGGCGACGATCAGCGCCTCCTCGAACTGGGGGCCGCGGGCCAGCAGCTCGCCGGAGGCCGACACCAGGATCGAGTCCCCGTCGAAGACCAGCTCGTCCTGCCCGCCGATCAGGTTGCAGTAGGCGAGGGCGGCCCCCGCCTCCCGCGCCCGCCGCTGGCACAGCTCGAGCCGGACGTCGTCCTTGCCCCGCTCGTAGGGCGACGCGTTCGGCACCACCAGCAGCGGCGCCCCGGCCTGGCGGCACACGGCCACCGGCCCGCCGTCCTGCCACAGGTCCTCGCAGATCGCGACCGCGACGTCGACCGCCTCGCCGCCGTCGACCGGCACCCGGAACACCGGCAGCGTGTCGCCGGGCACGAAGTAGCGGTACTCGTCGAACACGCCGTAGTTCGGCAGGTGGTGCTTGGCGCTGGTGATCACGACCCGCCCGTCGTGCAGCACCGCCGCCGCGTCGAGCGGCGCCCCGGCCGGCAGCCCGGTCCGGGGGGCGACGCCGGTCTTGCGGTCCAGGTACCCGACGACCACCGCGACCGCGCCGAGGCCCTCGACGTTCAGCCGCTCGGCGACGTCGCGCAGGGTGGCGATCGAGGCCTCCACGAACGACGCCCGCAGCGCCAGGTCCTCGACCGGGTACCCGGTCAGCGCCATTTCGGGAAATACCACCACCCGCGCACCGCGCGCGGCCGCGCGCCGGGTCCACTCCACGATGATCTCAGCGTTCCCCGCCAGGTCCCCGACCGTGACGTTCACTTGCGCAAGGGCGATCCGCAGCATAGGCACACCCCAAGCTTAGGTCGCCGCCGATAAGGCCGGGTAACGCCGTCGGCCCGTTCGGCTCGTCACGGCTTCCGGCCGGTCACGCCACCCGGTCACGCCACCCGGCCCGCCACCCGGCCCGCCACCCGGCCGCTAGCGCAGTACCCGGTAGCCGTGCGCGACCAGATGGGCGGCGCTGATCTCATACTGGGCCGGGTCGTCGGGAACCGACGTCGCCAGCCCGTCCACGTACCGGTTGTACATGCAGAAGGCGGCCGCGATGAGCACCGTGTCGTGGATCTCCCGGTCGGTCGCCCCCGCGGCCCGGGCCGTCGTCACGGCCTCGTCCGTCACCAGCCGCCCGTCCGCCCGGACCAGCCCGGCGATGTCGAGCAGCGCCCGCAGCTTCCCCGACACCGGCGCGTCGCCCGGCGGCCCCGCCAGCACCGCCTCGACCTGCTCGCCGCCGCCGGGCAGCAGCGCGGCCGCGCTCGCCCCGTGCGACGCCGCGCAGTACTCGCACTCGTTCTGCCGCGACACGGCGGCCGCGATCAGCTCCCGCTCGCCCGCCGACAGCGTGCTGTCGCCGCGCAGCAGCACCTGGGCCAGCTCCATCAGCGGCCCGGCGGTCTCCGGCCGGTACGCCAGCAGCCCCCGGATCCCCGGCATGTCATTCCCAAGCTCGACGTGCGCCACGCCGGAAGCCTCCCACAACCACCCAAATCCGTCTAATCAAGGCTTGAGTCATATAGATATTCATAAAAGACTGTGGCCTCAGGGGCCGAAGCGCATTGCCTGGTGGAGATTTCATGATGTTTCAGGCGTAATCACCATGTGTCCGTGTTACCGTGACAACCCTAAGAGGTGTCACATATCAATGGCTGGTCACGCCGGGGGGGCTCGGCAGCCGCACGATAGTGCGCTGGGCTAATCAGACCTTTAGTTCTGTGCGTTTCTGTGGACGGATAGGCAGGCGCCCCCTCCGTGCTCTTTACGTGTGAGGCGCTATGGCAATCGTGCGGCGTCCTGTCCGCTCACGGCCCATCCGGCTGTTCTTGATCGGCATGTTTGCCATCCCGCTGGTTTCCCTGGTGGGCCTGTGGGCCTTCACGGCGAGCATCACGGTGAACAGCGCGATCAGCGACCATAACTACAACGTCAGCATTGCGGCGATCGACGTCGGCGGCAAAGGGCTGACGCTCGAGCTTCCGGTGGAACAGCAGGAGACCTATCTGTGGCTCGCCACCGACCGGAAAACGTCCGAGGCGCCGCTGCTCGCCACCAGGAAGCTCGTGAGCGAGGCGATCCCGGCCACCAAAACCGCGCTCATGGCGGAGAACGGCGAGCTCTCGGCGACGTCGCGGGGCGATCTGAACGACCTGTTCTCTGACCTGGAGCATCTCGACAGCACCAGGCAGGCGGTCGATGCCGGCACGCTGAGCCCGGCGGCCGCGTTCCAGGCCTACAGCACCATTATTGATAATCAATTCCAGTATTACTACTCGGCGATC
Organism: Trebonia sp.; assembly: GCA_036509215.1. Lineage (GTDB taxonomy): Bacteria > Actinomycetota > Actinomycetes > Streptosporangiales > Streptosporangiaceae > Trebonia. The sequence continues at coordinate 1,024 of DATCGA010000200.1, read as the reverse complement.
CAGGACAAGGGCGCCTCGCTGGCCGATGTCACGATCGGCGTCGCCGACGCCGCCTACGCGCTGGAGATGGGCAGCCGCGAGGCCACGCTGGTGGGCGGCGCGCTGGCTGACCGAGGCCAGATGAGCCCGTCGGTCCGGCAGCTGTTCACCAGCAGCGAGGCCAGCCGGCGGCTGCTCATGAGCCAGGCCGTCACCCTGCTCACGCCCGCTTTCCGGGCCGGCTACATGAGCATTATCAACTCGCCGCAATACCAGCAGTTCCAGGCCATCGAGGACCAGATCTCAGCCGGCGCCGGAAGCGGGCCGATCCTGCTGAACGCCCGGGCCTGGGAGGCGGCCTCCGGCGCCTACCTGGCGGCGATGGAGAAGGCGGAGAATGCCAGCGGCCCGCAGCTGGCCGCGACCAGCGCCTCGCAGAGCAGCGGGCTGGTTACCGAGGCCGTCCTGGCCGGCGGCCTGGGCCTGCTCGCCGTCGTGGTGTCGGTCTTCCTGATGGCGTGGTTCGGCCGCAAGGTCACGCGCGACCTGACCGGCCTGCACAACAGCGTTCGCGCCATGGCCGAGGTTCGGCTGCCGCGGGTGGTCGCACGGCTGCGGCGCGGCGACGACGTGGACGTTGCGGCGGAGTCCCCGCCGCCGGGCATCAGCACGATCACGGAGATCTCCCAGATCGCGACGTCGTTCGCCACCGTGCAGGGGGCGGCCGTCGCCGCCGCCGTCGAGCAGGCTCGGCTGCGCAAGGGCATCAACCGGGTCTTCCTGAACATCTCCCTGCGCAGCCAGTCCCTGCTCCACCGGCAGCTGGGAATGCTGGACGGGATGGAGCGCCGGACCAGCGAGCCGGGCGCGCTGGCCGACCTCTTCCGCCTCGACCATCTCACCACCCGCATGCGCAGGCACGCGGAGGGCCTGATCATCTTGTCGGGGTCCACCCCCGGCCGCGGCTGGCGCGACCCGGTCCCCGTCATCGACGTCCTGCGGGCCGCCGTCGCCGAGGTCGAGGACTACGTCCGGGTCGACGTGG
>DATCGA010000199.1:0-23550 GCA_036509215.1 Trebonia sp. | reverse complement strand
TTCCCGCACATGCTCGCCGCCGGCCGGGGTTCGATCGTGAACATCTCGTCGATCAGCGGACACGTCGGGGTGCCCGGAATCCCGCAGGCCTCCTACGCGGCCAGCAAGCTGGGCCTGTCGGGGCTGACGGCGGAGCTGGCGGTGCAGTGGGGGCGGCACGGGATCCGGGTGAACACGGTGGCGCCCGGTTTCTTCCGCAGCGAGATCACGGACGGCATGTACAGCGACGAGCGGTCGCTAGCCTGGCTGCGGAAGAACACGCCGCTGCCTTATTCGGCGTCTGCCGAGGATTTCGTCGGGGCGGTGCTGTGGCTGGTCAGCGATGCCGGGCGGTACGTGACGGGGCAGACGGTCGTGGTCGACGGCGGCTGGACCGCCCGGTGAAGCGGCTACTTTGACCGCTGCCGTGCGCCATGAGGATCAGCCCAACACCGTACGGATTGTCGCTGAGGATTGCCATGCGCAACCGGCTGTCGCGGAGCACAATTCACCCATGCGCGGCTACGTCGGGGTGACGGACGGGCACCGGTACCGGTTTCTCGCAGACCGGCCGCAGGACCTGAGCGAGGTTAACTTCTGGCGACCGGGTGGCGGGCGCGGGTTTCATGCGGTGGCAGAGGGCGAGCCGTTCTTCTTCAAGACTCACGCCCCGGACAACCGGGTCGTGGGCGGCGGTTTCTTCGGCGGATCGCGCACTACCGGCGAGAGCCCATCGCGCCCGGAGAAGACCCCCTGATCGGCTGCGTCTTCGTCCGTGACGTGACGTTCTTCCCCGACAACCTGACGTTCGAGCCGCCGCCCGAGTTCTCCACCAACATCGTGCAGGGCAAGTCATACGACATGGGCGACCCCCAGTACGAGCGGTACTTCGGCGACCTGATGCAGTTGGTGCTCGGGGTGGCAGTCGAACTCGACCTCAGTCGACCGTGGCACCGGTCCGGGCCGGTATTCGGCGACCTTCGGCTGGCGCCGTACCGACTCGGGCAGCAGGCGTTCAAAGCGGTGGTGGCCGATGCCTACCAGTGGCGCTGCGCGATCACCGGGTCGAAGATCCGCCCGGCGCTGCAGGCGGCCCACATCCTGCCCGTCAAGCCGACCTACGGCGGCGAGCATCGCCTCGACAACGGCTTGTTGCTCCGCTCCGACGTGCACGTGATGTTCGACCACGGCTACGTGGGCGTCGATCCGTCCTACCGGCTCAAGGTCAGCCCGCGGCTGCGCAGCGAGTTCGGCAACGGCGATTCGTTCTACGCCAAGGCCGGGGAGGTCATCGCGCTGCCGGAACGGCGAGCCGACCGGCCGAATCCAGACTTCCTGCGGTGGCACCTCGACACCGTGTTCAAGGCTTCCTAAGGGAAGCACAATTGCGATCAGTCCAGCTCGCTGCCCTTCCGTCTAGGACGGGCAGGGAGCTGTGCGGACTTTCTAGAACTCTGTCGGGTCGTCGTCGGGGAGGTACCAGGCGATCTGGGGGCGTGCGGCCCGGAGTCTGACCTGACGGCAGTCGTGCACGTGCTCCGCCAAGTGCTCAACTACAAGGGCACCAGCGGCTGAACTATGACCGGCGTGGTCGACGAGGAAATTATTGTGCGACGTTTGTATCGGAAAACGTATCCGAACGTCGCACAATAATTTTCAAGGCTCGCACTTCTTGCTGTTATCTAGTGATTACGGGCAGCGGCCTGCAGGCGCCGCGAGCCGGACCCGCCGCATGATCCGCGTCACCCCTATCGAGAGGATGGTGGGCTGGATAGAGACGGTCCGGTCCGTTCGATAAAACGGGGTTGATCTGCCTTGCCGCTAGGAGCGCCTGGGCGCGGGCGAGGTGGGGGCGGTCGAGCATCGCGCCCTTGTGGCCGATGGCGCCGACGCCCGGGTTGGCGGCGAACAGGTCGACGATCTCCTGGGCCTCGGCCAGTTCCTCGGCGGTGGGGGTGAAGGCCGCGTTGATCACGTCGACCTGGGCGGGGTGGATGGCGAGCATGCCGCGGAAGCCCGCTCGTCGCACCTGCTCGGCCCGGCGGCGCAGGCCCTCCGCGTCGCGGAAGTCGCCGTGGATGGTGTCGATGGCGGCGACACCGGCGGCGGCCGCGCCGAGCAGGCACATGCTCCTGGCGAGCTCATAGGTGAAGCCGTAGCTGCCGTCGGGGTTGCGGTTCACGCTGGCGCCGACCGCGTCCGCGAGGTCTTCCGCGCCCCAGGTCATCGCGGCGAGCCGGGGCGCGCCGCGGTAGGTGCCGACGGTGAACATGCTCTCGGCGGTCTCGGTCGCGAGGGCGATGACCTGGGTCGTGCCCTGGTCGGCGCCGGCCGCGACTTCGAGCGCGGACAGGTAGTGGTCGAGTAGCTCGACGTCGCCTCGGCCGCGTGACTTGGGCAGCATGATGCCGCCTGGGCGGGCGGGGATCACCGCGGCCAGGTCGGCTAGCGCGTGCGGGCCGTCGAGGGGGTTGATGCGGACCCACAGCCTTTGCCGCGCGGCTGGCGGCTGAGCCTCTAGGAAGGCGGAGATCATCGTGCGGGCCTTGGGCTTCGCGTTCTCGGTGACCGCGTCCTCGAGGTCGAGGAGGACGATGTCGGCGGGCGACGCCGCGGCCTTCTCCATCTTGCGGTCGCTGTCACCGGGGGCGAACAGCCAGGAGCGCGCGCTGAAGGCTTGTTCGGTGGCGGGCATTGCGTCTCCCTCGTCGTCCCTCGTCGGCAGGCGTCCAGGCTAGTAGGACTTGGGGAGGCCGAGGACCTTCTCGGCCAGGAAGTTGAGGATCATGTGCGGGCTGACCGGCGCGGTTCTGGGGATGAGCACTTCGCGCAGGTAGCGCTCGACGTGGTACTCCTGCGCGTAGCCCATCCCGCCGAGGGTCAGCATCGCGGTATGGCAGGCCTCGAAGCCTGCCTCGGCCGCCAGGTACTTGCCCGCGTTCGCCTCGACGCCGCAGTCGAGGCCCTTGTCGAAGAGCGTGGCCGCTTTGAGCACCATGAGGTTGGCCGCTTCCAGCTGGGCCCAGCACTTCGCCAGGGGGTGCTGGATGCCCTGGTTCATGCCGATGGGGCGGTCGAAGACGATGCGCTCCCTGGCGTAGCGGGCGGCGCGGTTGATCGCGACCCGGCCGAGACCGATGGCCTCGGCGCCGATCAGGATGCGCTCGGGGTTGAGGCCGTGCAGGATGATTGTGAACCCGTCTCCTTCGGCTCCGATTCTGTCGTGCTCCGGGATCCAGAGGTCTTCGATGAAGAGCATGTTGGAGTCGACGGAGTGGCGGCCCATCTTGGGGATCTCGCGGACCTCTACTTTTGTGCGGTCGAGGTCGGTGAAGAAGAGGGACAGGCCGTCGGTCTTGCGCTTGACCTGGTCGAGTGGGGTGGTGCGGGCGAGCAGCATCATCTTGCTGGCCTGCCGGGCGACCGAGATCCAGATCTTCTCCCCGTTGACCAGGTAGCCGCCGTCGCGTCGTTCCGCCCTGGTCTTGAGCTTGGTCGTGTCGAGGCCGGTGTTGGGCTCGGTGACCGCGAAGCAGATGAGGTCCTCGCCGCTGAGGACGGGCGGGATCATCCGCCTTTGCTGTTCTTCGGTGCCGAACAGCGCCACCGGCTGCATGCTGAAGACCGGGCCGTGGATGCTGGACGCGGCCGCCATTCCGCCACCGGACTCGGCGACCGCCGTCATCATGATCGCCGCCTCGGTGATGCCGAGGCCCGCGCCGCCCACCGCCTCGGGCATGGCGAGGCCGAGCCAGCCCGCTTCGGCCATCGACTGGTGGAAGTCGCGGGGGAAGACGCCGTCGTGGTCGCGCTCGAGCCAGTAGTCGTCGGGGAACCGGGCGCAGTGCTTGAGGACCGCGTCCCGGATGGTCTGCTGGTCCTCGGTCAGCTCAAAGTCCACGTTGCCTTCCTCTCCCTCGACGCCTTCTTCCATTAGGAGAATGGTATTCTCACCAGTTGCCCGCCGGAAGCGTCTTCCCCTGCGATTGGGGTGACTGGTCAAGTGGATGCCGCTTCGGCCCGGCCCTCAGAGGTTGTTCGTCGCGCCTGGACGGCGACTACCTCCACTAGCCCTTCAGAGCCTTTGAAGTGTCATGGAGAGCTCCTAGTTCGCCGGGGCCGGGCAGCGGGACTACCGGCCCGAGTGAGATCCCGGTACGATCCGCCGTCGTGACGTTTTCCGCATTGCCTGGCCGTTCGCTGTTCGCGTTCCTCCAGCGGCCCCCGGTGATGCTGGCCTCGCCTTATCCGCCGGCTGAGTGCGGAAGGCGGCTGGAGGCGGCGACCCAGCGTCGTCCGTGGAAAATCGCCGGCTTCGGACGGGGCGGCGGCCTGCCGCTGCAGGGCCAGGTCGCGCCGGCTGTGATCCGGGTGGCCATGCGCGAGGTCCCCAACAACCGCAACAACCTGGACGCCCAGTTCATCGGGCGGATCGAGCAGGCGCCGGATGGCGGGGCCCTCGTCGTCGGGACGGTCGGACCAGGGCAGGGGGTGCGGGGTCTTTTCGCGGTCGTTCCGGTGGCGGTGGTATTGGTTGGTGGCGGTTCGATCGCGATTGCGTTGTGGTCCCTGTTGTCGGGTCATCTGCAGCTGCACCAGGTACTGCAAATTGTGGTCCCGCTTGTGGTGGCCGTCGCTTATGTGCGAATGCTCCTGACCAGCCCAGCGAGGGTGCAGCGGGAGGTTCAGCGACTGCTTGGAACGCTCAGCACGATCCTTGACGCGACGGCCAGCTTTCCTGACGATCGCGGCTACCCGGGATAGGCGGCGGCGACCTTCTTCGCACGACCTGGTGTTGGCGCTGATTTAGCCGAAGGTCATGGAGTGGAAGTTCCAGCCGTTGGAGTCCTGGTCGACGGTCAGCGTCTGGACGCCTGCCGGGAGGGTGACGTTGGCGGTGACGGTGGTCCAGGTCTCGTAACCGCCGGTGTTCGGGACTGCCACCGAGCCGCTGAGGTTAGCGCCGGCCGCGTTGTCGATGTGCACCGCGTCGGTGATCCCGTAGGGTGACGCCACTCGGAAGCTGACCGCGTAGGTCCCGGCGGCGGCCACGTTGACGGTGTAGTTGAACCACTGTCCTGGTGTGGTCCAGCCGAGGTCATAGGCGCCGCCGCCGGTGGTGTCCTGGGTGTCGGCGGTGGCCTCGAGGTCGATCCCGTCGGAGCGGTAGCCGTTGGCTGAGCCGTTGGCGGAGGTCACGTTGTAGGCGACGCCCTGCCCGCCGGTGTCCGCCGAAGGACTCGATTGACCACCAGGCGGTGGGGGTGGGCGCGTTGAGCACCACCTCCACGTACTGGTCGGTCTGGTTGGGGAAGGTGGCGGTTTCCGGGCTTCCGTTGCCGTAGCAGCTGGCCACCACCGTCCACGAGCTGCCGTTGCTCGAGACCTCGACGTTGTAGTCGGGGGCGTAGTCGCTCGCCCAGGACGGGAACGCCAGCTGGATCTGGTTGAAGGTCTGCGGCGAGCCCATGTTGACCTCGTAGTACATGCCCGCTGTCTGGTCGGCGTCGGTGCTGAAGCGACTGCTGGTCGAGCCGCTCACCGCGTTGGTGATGGCGTTCTGCGCGCCGTCGCCCGATGGGTTGCTGGTACTGGCGGTGAAATTCGCCTCGTTGAGCTGGGACTCCCCTGCGGCCGGGGCGTTGCAGGTGGAGCCGGGGCGGTACCGTCGCCGCGGTGACCGGCGGCGCGGCGACGTTCCACGGGAACGAGACGCTGCCCTCGTAGGCTTCGCCGTCGGTGGCGGTCACCGCCACCCTGGTCAATGTGGCCCGTAGGCGGCGCTTCGGCGTGAGCAGAGAAGAACGCATGTGTCCGCCCGGTGGCTGGATTCCGACTGTTCCCGGAAATTTCCGGGAGTTTCCGGAACAACGTAAATGCGCGTTGCGGTCGCGTCAAGATCCCCGCGAGCGCGCGCGGGGTCTTTCGACCGCGGGCGGTTGGCGCGGGGCGCGCAGCGGCGCTGTCCCTGGCGAGGGACGGCTAGCGGGCCGGGTGCCCCGTGGACGCGCGGACGACGAGCCGAGTGGCCAGCTCAACGTGCAAAGGCTCGAACTGGTGGCGATCATCCATGAGCCTGACCAGCAGGCTGACCGCCATCCGGCCGAGTTCCTTGAGCGGCTGGTAAACGGTCGTGAGCCCGGGATAGGCGGCTTCCGCCTCGGGCGTGTCGTCGAAACCGACGACCGACAGATCCTCCGGGATCCGGAGCCCCCTCGCCCGCGCCACATGAAGCGCCCCGACGGCCATGCAGTCGTTGAAGGCGAAAATCGCGGTGGGCGGGGTGTCCAACGCGAGCAGGCGCTCGGCGCCGGCGGCGCCCCCCGGGACCAGGAAGTCCCCCTCCGCCTCGAGCAGCGGGTCCGGCATGATGCCCGCCTCCGCTAGGGCGGCGTAATGACCCTGCAGCCGCGCCCTGGTGGCGGCGCCGTCCCTGCGACCGGTGATGACCCCGATCCGACGGTGCCCTAGCCGCAGCAGATGAGCCGTGGCCTGGTAGGCCCCGGAGGAGTTGGCCGCGGAGACGACCGGGATGTCAGGCCCCAGGTCGTGGAGCGGGTCCACCACCACGAAGACCAGGCCGTCCTCTTTCAACCGCCGCAGCTCGCCCGGCGACTCCTCGGGCAGCATGAGCAGGGCGCCGATCATCTCGCTGCGCATGAGGCGCTGGAGCACCGACACTTCGCGATTGTGCTCTTGGCTGGTCGGGCAGATCAAGGCCCACATGTCGCGCTCGGCCAGCGCCTCGGTGATACCGGTCAGAATGGTGGAGAAGTAGGCGGTGCCCGAGGTCGTCGTGGTGACGCCGACCAAACCGGTCAATGGCTCGTCTGACGGATCGAGCCCCTCGCGCAACGGCCGGGCCTGGTCTCCGGGCAGGGCCCGGCGGGTGTCGTAGCCGTGCGAACGGGCGACCCGTTCGACCACGAGGCGTGTCTCGTCGGAGACATCTGACCGCCCGTTGAGTACCCGGGAGACCGTCGAGATCGAGACGCCGGCCAACTGCGCCACCTGGCGGATCGTGACCCGGCCACGGGCGGCTGACCCGGCCGTGACGGCATCGGATGAGGTCACCCCGGCTGGCGACTCAGGACCGCCCGATGCGCGCATTCACACAGTAAACCAGTTCGCTCCGGCTACGCCCTGGCGAGGTTGACCCCGCGCGGTGGGGACCACTGCTAGACGACGCCGGTGAAGGCCGGGACGTGCTCGCCCTCATCAGTATTGGGCGGCAGGATGACAAGCCGCACGCGGCTTCCGGGCGTTGCGTCCTCGCAGTCGACGAGCCGTACGTGCAGCCAGGGGCCCTCATCGAGTTCCACCAGACCAAGGAGCAGGGGTGCGCCGTCGGCGTGCTCTCGGATAACGCAGATCACCGAGCCGCCCCCGTCTGCGGCGGCCCACTCGAGATCCTCTGACTGGCACGCCGCGCAACTGCTGCAGTCGGGACGGCCGCGGTGGCCGCAGTCGCGGCAGCTACGGATGAGGAGAGTCCCCGCGGCCAAGGCGTCGAACCAGGGGGCGGAGCGACGATCCCTCCCGGCTGTGCCGCTCAGCGGTGCGCGGAACGGCGTTGTCATCGGCCGGCTCCGAGGACCAGGCTCGCATGGTGGTCCAGGATGCCGCCGTTTCCGCTGACGATAGCGGTGTCGTGGCGGGCGACCTGCCTTGGGCCGGCCTGGCCGCGGACCTGGGTCACAGCTTCCATCAGCGGGGTCATTCCCCACAGGTAGAAGGAGGAGAGCTGACCCCCGCCGGTGTTGGTCGGGAGGGATCCGCCCGGTGCCAGGGCACCGCTGGCGGCAAGCTCGCCTGCCTCCCCTTTCGCGCAGAAGCCGTAGTCCTCCAGCGTGACCAGGACCGTGTAGGTGTAGCAGTCGTAGATCTCGCGAATGTCGATGTCTCCCGGTCCGAGTCCCGACATCTTGAAGGCCGCCGCCCCAGATGGCGCCGCGCCGGTCACCAGCCCGAAATCGCTGCCCCGCTCGAGGGTGTAACCGGGGTGGGCCTGCCCCCAGCCGAGGACGCGGACGGGCGGCTGGGCGAGGGAGGCCGCGCGCTCCGGCGTCGTGATGACGACGGCCGCCCCTCCGTTGGACACCAGGCAGCAGTCGAGCAGGTGCAGCGGCTCGACGATCCAGCGCGAGCGGTGGTAGTCCGCCAACGTCAGCGGGATGCGGAAGTGGGCCACCGGGTTGTCCGCCGCCCAGGCGCGCTGGCTGACGGCAACGGCGCCGAGATGGTCCTGCGGGACGCCGAAATGAGCCATGTACCGGCTGGCGGCCAGTGCGTACCGGTGGTTCACGCTGCGGAAGCCGGATGCGGTCTCGGCGCTGCCGAAGCCGACCGCCCGCAGCGATGAGGCCCGGTAGCTGTCCCCGCTGGCCTTGTCCGGCTGGCGGGGCGCGTCGGCGAAGACGCACGCGACGACCTCGGCGTCGCCGCGCAGCACGGCCGAGGCTGCCTGCGCCACCATGATGCCGGCGGACGCCCCGAAGGCGCTGACCTGGCTGAGCAGGCGAAGGTCGCGCAGGCCGAGATGCCGGGCGAGCGAGACGTCAAGCCCCCCGCTTATCCCGGCGTTGACGAGGAGCCCGTCAACCTCGCCGAGGCTCAGCCCGGCGTCCGCGACCGCCAGCCGAACGGCCTCGGCGGCGAATGATCTCGCGGTTCGGCCGTACACAGGGCCAACGTCGGTGAGACCCGCGCCGACAATCGCGGCGGTGCGTTCCACGTCCCTCCAAGTAATGCGGTACTTCATGATGGCACCCTGGCCGCCGGGCGCCAGAGCGTCTGGCAGCGCGGTTCCGCCGCCCGACCATGAAGCTCGTGCTAACCCCGCGACGGCCCGCGTCGCACCTGCCAGCTTCCCAGACACCGCGTGGGTCAAGCCTCCGCTGCGACGTGGCCGCCTGACGCGGAGCCGTTGAGCTGCGGAGTCACCTCGGTCCGTTCGATATGAGAATGATTTTGAATTTAAGTAGCACGATATTGCCTTGCTGTGTCCGATTGCGGACACAGTTATTGTCGCCATGCGGAGCCGGAATTATGTTCCCTTCTGGGATGGATTGAACGTTTCAATCCGAATTACGCCCGGCTTGCCACGCGCGAGCCGGGCCTGCGTCGCTTCGCCGGCGGCCAGGTGGGCTGCGGCGACCTTCTTCGGGACGACCATGCGCCAGGCGTCGATCACCAGCTCGCGCATTTCCTCGGGGCCGAGCGCTGCCATTCGCGCGGTGACCCAGTGGAACCGCTGGTCGGACAGGCGCGGCATGGCGAACTTGTTCGGCTCGCTGGCGATGAGCGCGTCGCGCTGCTCTTTCGGGAAGCCGAACCCCATCATGAGCTCGTCGGGCGAGATCGAGGCGTACACGATCTTGCCGACGCGGAACTTGATGTAGTCGCGGATCAGGTGTTCCTCGGTGCGGGGCAGCGACAGGGCCACCGCGCGCACGTCCGCAGCCGTGATCATGCCCAAACGCTACTCGGTGATAAGGCTGACCTACTACTACGTTGACTGATACATTGGCCAACGTACTAGGAGGGCAGATGCGGGTGAGCGGGCGGGACGGGCAGGACGTGCTGCGGCGGGTCGGCGAGGCATCGGTGCTGATCTTGATCAGCCTGGCCGACGGGCCCAAGCACGGCTACGCGCTGATCCAGGACATCAAGGAGCTGGCCGAGGTCGAGCTCGGGCCGGGCACGCTCTACGGGGCGCTTGACCGGCTTGAGCGGCTCGACCTGATCGAGTCGCTGCCCGCCGACGACCGGCGGCACCCCTACCGCATTACCGCGCCGGGGGCGGCGGCGCTGCGCGTCCACCTCGACTCGCTTGAGCGGGTCAGCGCGGCCGGGCGGCTGCGGCTGCGGCTGGGCGGCATCTGATGAACGACCCCCGGGCGGCCCGGCTGGTCGAGCGGGCGCTGCGCTGCTACCCGGCCCGCTGGCGGCGGCGGCACGGCGACGAGGCGGCCGAGCTGGCGGCGCTGCTAATCAGGGACGGGGCCTCGGCGGGCTCGATTGCCCTGAGCTACCTGACCGGGGCGGCGCGGGAGTGGCTCACGCCGCGCCCGGGCGGGCGGCTGGCCGCAGCGGCCTGCGCGCTGCTGGTCGCGGTCTGCTCGCTGGGCATCTCGGCCGTGCTGCTGGCCCCGCCTGCGCCCGCCAGAGCCGCCATCACCTCGACGCGGGGCGCGGCGGCCGGCGCGAGCCACGGGCGCGGACACGCGCGATGCGGGCCGGGCTCATCCGACCCGGTGCCGGGCCTGATCCGTGCCATGGGCCAGCTGCCGAGAAGCGTCTGGGAGATCGAACATGTCCGAGCCTGCTGACGCCGGCCCAGCCGGGACGTCCCCGGCCGGGACGTCCCCGGCCGGGACGTCCCCGGCCGAGCCTGACCCGCCCGAGGTCAGCCCGCGGCGGCGACGCCGATGGTGGCGGCCGCTGGTCGAGACCGTTGCCGTCGTGCTTGTGGCGGTGGTGCTGGCGGGCCTGGTGCGGACGTACGTGTTCCAGACCTTCTACATTCCCACGTCGTCGATGGTGCCGACGCTCGGCGTGTACGACCGCATCCTGGTCCAGAAGGCGTTCTTCACCTGGCATGACGTGCGCGACGGCGACATCGTGGTGTTCAGTCACCCGCCGCTTGACGACTGCCCCGGGCCGGACAACGGCGACCTGGTCAAGCGCGTCATCGCGCTGCCCGGGCAGACGATCTACTCCTCCGGCGGCAGCATCTACGTGAACGGACGGCTGCTGTCGGAGCCGTACCTGCCGCGCTACGACCCGCTCGGTCCGCCGATACCGGACGCGACCAGGCAGCACCCTTACCGGGTGCCGGCCGGAGACTTCTACGTGCTGGGCGACAACCGGGCGATCTCATGCGACAGCCGGTACTGGGGTCCGATCAAGGGCTCGAGCATCGTCGGCAAGGCGATCCTGGTGTGGTGGGCGAACAGCCACCCCGTGTTCCGTCGGGTCTGATCGCTGCGGGTCAGTCCTCGCCGGAGAACCGTTCCCAGGCGGCCTGCTTGGACACGCCGAGGGCCGCGCCGATCCGGGTCCAGCTGACGCCGCGCGAGCGCAGCACATCTACGTAGTCGTGCATGGCCGCTTCGAGCTGCGGGACCGATTTCTGCGCGCGGCCAAGGCTGGCCAGCAGCTCGTCGTCGGACAGCTCGTGGCGGGGGTTGATCTCGGGGGTCGTCTCCATCGCCAGGATCTGGGTGCACAGGTCGATGCACTCGTTGCAGATGTAGACGCCGGGGCCGGCCACCAGCTTGGCCACCGAGTCCTTGTCCTTGGTGCAGAACGAGCAGCAGAGGGTGATGCCTTGGGTATCGGTCATGCCGTCAGGGTAGCCTTGACGCTTAGGAATCGTCAAGGCTGCCCTGACGACTCATCTCAACTCGGCAGCGCGAGCGGCAGGCCGAATCGCGGCAGCGCGCTCGGCTCGAACCGGGTCATGGCGCTGACCCGGTCGCCGGACAGCGCGATGACGATGAGGCCGGCCCCGGGGCGGGCGCCGGCCGGGGTGCGGAAATAGGCGCCGAACGCGGGCTGGCCGTTGGCCCGGGTCGGCACCAGGTCGAACCGGCGGCCCGCGGCGAAGAGGGTGGCCGCGCAGAAGTGACCGACGACGTCTCGGCCCAGGTACTCGAGCGGGATCGGCGGCATCGACATGAAGGCGTCGTCGGTCAGCAGGCCGACCAGCGCCTCGATGTCGGCCGACTCGTAGGCGCTGACGAACCTGGCCACGATCGCGTCCTCGGACGTCGAGCCGGGAGCGGGCGGCGGTTCGGCGCCCGCGTCCGGGAGGCGTCGGCGCAGCAGGCCGGCCCGAGCCCGTTTGAGCGCGCTGTTGACCGACTCGACGGTCGCGTCGAGCATGCCCGCCACCTCGCTGGCGTGGAAACCGAGGACGTCGCGCAGGATCAGCACCGCGAGCTGGCGCGGTGGCAGCGTCTGCAGGGCGGTCACGAACGCCAGCGAGATCGACTCGGCCTGCTCGTAGCGGGCCTCCGGGCCGGGCGGTGCGCCGGTCGCGCCGGTCGCGCCGGTCACGCCGTCGAGGAGCGCGTCGGGATACGGCTCGAGCCACACGACCTCGCCAAGGCGGGTCGGCTCGGGCGGCTCGACGCCGGGGACGTTCCATTCGGCGGCCGGTCGCCGGCTGGCCGCGCGCAGCGCGCTGATGCACCGGTTGGTGGCGATCCGGTAGAGCCAGGTGCGGAGCGAGGCGCGCCCCTCGAACCCGGCCAGGCCCTGCCAGGCTGACAGCAGCGTGTCCTGGAGCGCGTCCTCGGCGTCGGCGAACGAGCCCAGCATCCGGTAGCAGTGCACCTGCAGCTCCCGCAGGTGCGGCTCGGTCAGCTCGCGGAACGCGCCGTCATCGCCGGCCCGCGCCCTCGCGATCAGGTCGTCTGTCACCAGCGTTACGGTAGCGCCAGCTTCTCCCGGCATCTTGCCCCTCCCCGATCGGCGTCCACGGTCCATCCGGTATGGACGCCGGCCGCCGCGCGAACTGGGCGGCCGGCGGGAGGCCAGTTTCTGGACTTCGCTGCGTCTGTATCGCTGTTAGCAACAACGCCAGCGAAGGAGAACGCGATGGGAAAGATCGTCATCAGCACGAACGCCACGCTCGACGGGGTCGTCCAGGACCCGGATGGCAAGGAGGGCTTCGGGCGGGGCGGCTGGTTCGGCCAGTTCGGGGGCAAGGACCTCGAGGAGTGGGGCAAGATCAGCCTCGACGAGGCGCTCGGCGCGCAGGCCCTGCTGCTTGGCCGACGGAGCGACGAGTGGTTCGCCGCGCGCTGGGCAGCTCGCACCGGCGAGTGGGCGGACCGGCTCAACGGGCTGCCGAAGTACGTCGTGTCCTCGACCCTCGAACAGCCCAAGTGGGGCAACTCGACGGTGCTCAAGGGCGACGTGGTGAGCGAGGTCGCGGCGCTGAAGGAAAGGCTGGACGGGGAGATCGTCGTCTACGCCAGCTATCAGCTCGGGCGCACCCTGCTGGAGCACGACCTGGTCGACGAGCTGCGGGTGACCGTCTTCCCGGTCGCGCTCGGCACCGGGGAGCGTCTCTTCGGCGAGACCGGCGACAAGAAGGCGATGCGGCTCCTCGGCACCCGGATGGTCGGCGCGGGCCTCGTTTTGTACACATATGAGCTCGCCCGAAGCTAGCCTGGCCGGGTGGTATCACCGGAACCCGCGGCCTCTGATTCCGATCCTGAGGTCGCCGCCACCGTCCGGCTGCTGCACCGGCGGCGGGGCTGGGTCTGGACGACCGTGATCAGCGTCGTGGCCTGGCTGACGGCGTGCGGGCTGCTCGGCTCGCTGGCGCCCAACGCCAGCGGGGCGGGCCTGGCCGTGTCCGCCATCTTCATCCTGCTGCTGACGGTCGTCGGCGTCGTCGCGCTGGTCGCATCCGTGGTCGAGACCGTGCGGCTGCACCGGCGCGACGCGGGCGTCCGCCGCCAGGCCGTGCGGCGCACCACCCACTACCCGGTCCGCGCGCACGCCTACAGCTACCCGCCCCGGCACCGGTTCAGCTGGGTCTTCGGCTGGGTCATGATGGTGATCCTGCTGTGCATCGGGGTCGCCTCGCTGCCCGGTCTGGTCGACGGGGTCGCGTATCTGGCCGGCGCGGAGAGCAGTTCCACCTTCCTCCCCCCCTCCTACGGCCAGGTCTGCGGCCGGGGCGGCTGCAGCACCGTGACCTACGGCGTCCTGGCCAACGGCGCCAGCGTGACCTGGCCCGACCAGGTGCCGTTGGGCCAGGCGTTCGCGGTCCGCGAGCCGCTGTGGAACTGGGGGTTCGGCGCCCAGATGATCGACGGCGACGGGGGCGCGATCGGGACGATCATCGCCGGCCTGCTGTTTAACGTGTTCGGCGTGTTTGTCCTGATTCACCTGTTCAAGCTGTCGCGGCGCTGGCTGCGGCACCGCCAGCTCGGGCGGCAGATGGCGGGCGTGACCCGGTTACCTGCTGCGGCGGTCCGGCGTTGATGGTTACCGGGGCGGTCCGGCGTTGATGGCTACCGGGGCGGTCCGGCCTCGACGCGGCGGCGGACCTCGGCCAGTCCCGCGTCGCCCCGCTCGACGCTCCACCAGCTCTCGATCCACCAGGTCGCGCCGGCCGGCTCCCAGGCGGCGGGGTCCGCGGGTTCGCGTTGCATGAACTCGCCGCTGGCGTCCCCCTCGATGATCACGTCGAACGGCTCGGCGCCGCGCCCGGCCGCCGTCCGCAGCGCCTTCACCTCGCCGACGATGTCCGCCAGCTCGCCCGGGCTGCTCACGTCCCGGCCTTCGCCGCTGTCGATGACCGACGGGATCAGGCCGTCCCAGCGGGCGGCCCGTTCCAGCGACGGCTGCCGCGGCCGGCCGGCGACCTTGGCCCCGACGACCCAGACCGGCGGCCTCGGCCGCTGCACCGGCGGGTTGGGCACGAGCTCCTCGACTGGCTTGGCCGAGAAGTGCCTCCCGCTGTAGGCGAACGGCTGGCCGCCCATCAGCCCGTCGTAGACGGCGAGGCCCTCGTCGAGCTTCTCGGCTCTGACCCGGCGGCCCTCGTCGTCCTCGAACGCCGTCCAGTTGCCGTTCAGGGCGCCGAGGCCGACGGCCATCACCGCCCGCCCGCGGCTGAGCCGGTCGACGGTCAGCACCGCCGACGCCAGGTCCCACGGGCGCCAGCGTGACACGGGCGTGAGCATGGTGCCGAGCCTGATCCGCTCGGTCACCATCGCGGCGGCGCCGAGAGTCACCCACGCGTGCAGGCCCCAGACCGCTTCCCAGGTGAACACGGCGTCCCAGCCCCGCTGCTCGCCGAGCGCGGCTAGGTCGGCGAACTCACGGGCGTCCGCGTACGGAACCACGAATCCGAATCGCATGACCCGACCGTAACGCGGCCCACCGACATTCGAGGCGACGGCTCGAATGTCGGTTACGGGTAGGCGGGTTAGTTAGGCGGGTTGGTCGGCCGGCAAGTCGGTTCCGCAGTTGACCGACCCGGCCCGCTACCCCGCCGGGGCCTGGCGGCGCTCAACCGCGAGCGCCGGGAGATCGAGACGTCCTTCCCAGAGCTCTCGAACGGACCCGGCCGACTCTTCAACTCATCCCTGTCGGCGGCGGCGGCCAGCGGCCAGGCCGAGGCCACTTCCGGGTCCCCGGTCGGCGGTCTTGGGAGCGGAAAAAGTCATCATTGTGTTCCGTTTGGGGTGGCCTTCTAGCATAATGACCGTCATTGTGTTCCATAAGGGGCGCTATACGACCCGGACGGCACACGATGACGCCCGAACGCCGACCAGCCTGAGCCAGAGTTGTCTCAGGGACGGGTGCTGCGAATACATCTCCGCCAGAACCTGACGCCGGCCGGCTCCAACGGCACCTGGCGCGCCCGGCCGATCCGGGGCGAACCGCCCCCGGCCACCGTCACGACGCGTGACGGCCGACCGTCGTGCTTCACTAACCGGCCTTGCGGATACGGGTGGCCTGGGTTTACCACTCGGGCCGCCCGCGTGTAGCATCCGGGAGATCGATCCTGGATAGTTAGGTAAGCCTAACCTAAACTATGCTCGGCGTATTCAGCAGAGAGGCACTTGATGAGCGAAACGACGACCAGCCAGCCCGACCGCGGCCGGCCGGCCCGGCCGGCCCGCCCGGCCCGCCCGCAGGCGGTTCTCACCGTACTCGGCCGGGAGCAGTTGAGCCCGCACACGGTGCGGATCACGGCCGGCGGCCCGGGGTTCGAGGCGCTGCGGATGAACGAGTTCACCGACAAGTACGCGAAGATCCTCTTCGTCGACCCCAGCCTGGGGCTCACGCCGCCCTATGACCTGGCCGCCCTGCGGGAGTCGCTCCCGCCCGAGCAGCACCCGGTCACCCGCACCTACACCCTGCGCCGGGCCGACCCGCAGCGCCAGGAGCTCGCGATCGACTTCGTGGTGCACGGGGACGAGGGCATTGCCGCGCCGTGGGCCGCGCACGCCGAGCCCGGCGACCTCCTCACGATGTCTGGCGCCGGCGGCGCCTACCTTCCGGATCCCGCCAGCGACTGGCACCTGCTGGCCGGGGACGAGTCGGCCCTGCCCGCGATCTGCTCCGCCCTGGAGGCGCTGTCCGACGACGCGCGCGGCGTCGCCTATCTGGAGACGTCCGACCCGGGCGAGTACCTCGACGCGAAGCTGCCTGGCGGCATGGAGGTCGTCTGGCTGCACCGGCCGCATCCCGGCAGCAAGCCCGGGCTGCTGGCCGACGCGCTGCTGGCGGGGGCCTGGCTGCCCGGCCGGGCCGACGTGTTCGCGCACGGGGAGCGGGAGTCGATGAAGGCGATCCGCGCCGCCCTCAAGACCCGGCTCGGCGACGGCGACCAGGTTTCCCTGTCGGGCTACTGGGCGGCCGGGCGGACCGAGGACGCGTTCCAGTCCGAGAAGCGCCAGCCGATCGGGCAGATCTAGCTCGCATCTTCCGTGCCCTCCGCGCCGGGCGACCGGACCGGGAGGGTGATCGCCGACGGGTGCCCGGGGTCGTGGTAGACGGACTGGTCGGCCGCGAGCAGGCGGGCGGCGGTGGCGCGCGGCTCCCCCGTTCCGGGGTTCCTGGCATACCTCGGGAACGAGCCGCTGGAGACCTGGACCCGGATCCGGTGGCCGGCCTTGAACCGGTGGGCGGTGGGCCAGAGGCGGACGGTGGCGGCGGTGACCTGGTCGGCGGCTGAGAGGCTGGTGAGGCCGTCGCAGACGTTCCATGACTTGCCGTCGGCGTCGACGTCGCAGAGCCGGACGAAGACGTCGGCGTCCGGGAGGCTGGAGCGGAACCAGATCTGCGCGCTGACCTCGCCGACCACCTCGACGTCGGACTCGAGCGGCGCGGTGGTGTAGGTGAGGACGTCCGGCCGCGCCTCCAGCGGGGTGTTGTCGACCCGGCCGGCGCCGGAGCGGACCATGCGCACGCCGCCGATTGCCGGCGTCGGGTCGGCCGGGTCGTAGCGGTAGCGGTCGGGCGCCAGGTCTGCGGGCCGCCCGGCGGCTGGCGAGCCGGACGGCGGGTCGGACGGCGGGTCGGCCGCCAGCGGCTCGACGGCCAGCGTGCCTTCGGACCCTAGGTAGAACGGCCGGGGCGAGTAGCCGGGGGGCGGCCAGGATTCGAAGTCGCGCCAGGCCTCCTCGCCCATCACGTACAGCCGCACCGGTCCCCGCGGCGGCGGCTCGGCGCCGCGGGCGCAGGCGAGCCCGAACTCCAGCGCCTCCCGCATCATGGTCCCGTCCATCGACAGGTGCGTCCACGGCCCGACCGTCAGCCGCGCATTGCGCCCCGCCTGCTGCAGGACGGCGAAGTCGCGGAGCTGGCCGGGCAGGAAGATGTCGTACCAGCCGCCGACCGAGCTGACCGGGACAGACACGTCGGCCACCCGGCTGCGGTGGTCGATCGCGGCCCAGTACGGGTCGTCGGCGTCGTGCTGGAGGATGTCCTGGATGTACCCGGAGTGACGGCCGATCGCGGTGACGTCGGCCTCGCCCAGCGGCAGGGTCGACATCGCGCGGCGCGTCTTGCGCTCTTCAAGCAGACCGCGCAGCATGCCAAGGCGGCGCTCCTGCCCGGCGATCATCACCCCCCAGCCGAACGGGGTCTCGAGCGAGTAGGCGTCGGCCCGCAGGAAGTCGAGCGTGAGGGCCGAGTCGGTCACCTGGGGGATCATCGCCTTCACTTCCGGCGGCAGCCGGTCCGCGACCGCCCACTGGACGTATCCCAGGTAGCTGGGGCCGACGAGCACGATCGAGTCGCCGAACCACGGCTGCTTGACCACCCACTCGAGCGTCGCCAGGCCGTCCTCGCGCTCGTTGCGCATCGGCTCGAACGCGCCGCCGGAGCCGAACGTCCCCCGGGCGCTCTGCAGGATCACCTGGAACCCGCGCTCGGCCAGCGGCCGGACCATGCCCGCGGTGATCAGCGCGCCCCGGCCGTAGGGGCTGCGCAGCAGCGCGACCGGGAGCTTGTCGCCGCCGGCTCGCGGCGCCCACCGGTCCGCCAGCAGGACGGTCCCGTCCGGCATCGGCACCGGCAGATCCCGCTCGATGACCAGGTCCCTGGTTAGCGGCGGGTCCAGCCCGAGCTGGCGCTGGATCATGTGGCTCATCAGGTTCATGCCGACGCCTCCTCGACCGGGGCGAGCGCGAGCGCCTGCTCGGCGCAGAGCTCGGCCAGGGCCTGCGGGGCGCTGCGGCTGAGGCCGGGGAAGTTGAGGAAGCCGTGCGGCATGCCGACGTAGGTGGTGAGCCGGACCGGCACCCCGGCCGCGCGGAGGGCGGCGGCGTAGCGCTCCCCCTCGGGGCGGAGCGGATCGTGCTCGGCCACCTGGATCAGGGCCGGCGGAAGCTTGCCGTGGTCGTCGGCCAGCAGCGGCGACGCCATCGGGTCGGCCGGGTCGCCGTCCGCTCCCAGGTACATCCGCCGGTAGGCGGTCATCTCGTCCTGGGAGAGGAACGGCAGGGCGGCGGCCGGCTCGGCCGGGCGGCTGTGCGCGGTCATGTCGGTGGCGGGGTAGATGAGGGCCTGGTGGCTGATCACGGGTCCGCCCCGGTCGCGGGCGAGCAGGCAGACCACGGCCGACAGGTTGCCGCCGGCGCTCTCCCCCATCACCCCGAGCGGCCCCTCCGCGCCGAGTTCGGCCGCGTTCGCCGCCGCCCAGAGCACGGCCGCGTAGCAGTCCTCGACGGCGGACGGGAACTTGTGCACCGGCGCGAGCCGGTAGTCCACCGCCACCACGACCGCGCCGACGGTCGCGGCGACCTGGCCGCAGAGCCAGTCCCCCAACCGCAGACCGCCGCCGAAGACGAACCCGCCGCCGTGGAAGTAGACGATCAGCGGCCGGGGACCGGCCACGGCCCCGGCCGGGGTGTACACCCGGACCGGGAGATCACCGCCGGGCCCGGGAATCGACCTGTCGGCCAGCCTGATCCCCGGCGCGGCCTTGCCGAGGATGAAGCCCACCAGCCCGCCGTCGGGGATCTTCCGGCTCTGCAACGCGACCACGTCGGCGTCGCTGCGGGTCGCGACCGAGGACTGGCGGCGGGTCACCGCTGCCCACGCGCGCAACCGCAGATCCATTCGTGCCATCGGACGCTCCTTTGCGATCCCAGGGAGTGGGAGACCGTGACTTACATCTATGGAGAATGTTATTCTCGCATGAAGTGTCACGGAAGGTTTTCCCGCCGCGAAGGCCGACAAATCCCTCTTCGCGCGTCCCGTCCCGGAGGTTGCCCGTGGAGTTCGAGTTCGACGAGGATCAGCTGCTGCTCCGGCAGTCGGTCCGCGAGACCCTGGCCAAGACCAGCGCGCTGCCCGCCGACGAGCTCTGGGCGACCTACACCGCCCTCGGCTGGCTGGAGGCCCCGCCGGTCGAGCTGGCGATCGTGCTCGACGAGCTCGGCTACGTCGGCGACCCCACCCCGTTCCTCGCCACCGCCACCTGGTTCGCGCCGCTGGCGGGGCGGCTGCCCGAGGGGTCGGGGACCGGGGTGTTCGACGGGGCCGGGCGATTCGTCCTCGACGCGGACCGGGCCGACGAGGTGGCGCTGCTGACCGGCGACGGGGTCGTGGTGGTGAGCGGGGCCGAGGTGACGGCCGAGCGGCTGGACACGTTCGACCTGCGGCTGCACGTCGCCCACGTGACCTCGGCCGGCCCCGGGAACGCCGGCCTGGTGGCGGGCGTGCCCGATCTGGCCCTGATGGGGCTGGCGGTGACCACGGTCGGCGCCTGCCGCCGGATCCTCGACCTGGTGGTGGCGCACGTGAAGCAACGCCATCAGTTCGGCGTCCCGATCGGCTCGTTCCAGGCGGTCAAGCACAAGGCGGCCGACATGTACCTGGCGATCGAGCGGGCGCGGGTGCTCGCCTACTACTCGGCCCTGACGATCGCCGAGGACGACCCGCGCCGGCACCGGGCGGCGGTGATGGCCAAGGCGGCGGCGGGCGAGTGCCAGGAGGTCGTCTACCGCAACGGCACCCAGCTCTTCGGGGCGATGGGCTTCACCTGGGAGAACGAGCTGCACGTGTACCTGAAGCGGGCGGTCGCGGCGAACCTGCTGCTCGGCTCGGCCACCGCGCAGCGAAGGGCGCTGCTCGAGATGGAGGTGGCGGCGTTATGCGGCTCGGCACTAACCCCGAGGTCGAGAAGTTCCGGGCCGAGTTCGCGGCGTTCCTCGACGAGCACCTGCCGACCGCGGCGGAGGCCAGCGAGCGGACGCGGTCCAGCTCGCACATCCCCGAGTGGTCGCGCCGCTGGCAGCGCACGCTGTTCGACGCGGGCTGGCTGCTGCCGGGCCAGCCGCCCGAATACGGCGGCCGCAACGCCACCCTCGAGCAGGTGCTCGCGCACCAGGAAGAGCTATCGAAGCGGCGGATCTACCACAGCTTCAACCCGCAGGGCCTCGGGATCATCGGCGCGTCGCTGCTGACCTTCGGCACGCCGGAGCAGAAGCAGAAGTGGGCCATTCCGCTGCTGCGAGGCGAGCTGACCGCGTCCCTGGGGATGAGCGAGCCGGGAGCCGGGTCCGACCTGGCCGGGCTGCGCACCCGGGCGGTCCTCGACGGCGACCACTTCGTGGTCAACGGGCAGAAGGTGTGGACCTCGGGCGCGCACGACTCGGACGTCCTGCTGACGTTCGTCCGCACCGACCCGGACGCGCCCAAGCACCGGGGCATCAGCGTGCTGCTGATCCCGACCAAGACCGAGGGCGTGGTCTGCCGCCCGTTCGCGTCGATGACCGGCGCCGACGACGTGGACTTCAACGAGGTGTTCTTCACCGACGTCCGGGTGCCGGCCGAGAACCTGATCGGCGAGCTCGACAAGGGCTGGGCGGTCGCCAACGGCTCGCTCGGCCACGAGCGGACGATGCTCTGGATCAGCTACGCCGAGCGGCTCGACGACCTGATCAGGGACGCCCCGTCGGACCAGGAGTGGTACGCGTCGCTGCAGCTCGACGTGGAGGCGCTGCGGCTGCTCGGCTACGAGCAGCTCAGCGGCGGGCGCAACCCGGCCGAGATCTCGCTGCTGAAGCTGCTTGGCTCCGAGGCCCTGCAGCGGGCCAACTGGCACGCGCTCGAGGAGTGCGGCCAGCAGGGCCTGGTCCACCCGGCGCGGACCGCACCGCCCAACCACATGGGGCACGACGTGTTCTCCACCAGCTGGTTCGAGCGGTACGCGCGGTCGGCCCCAGGGACGATCGCCGGCGGCACCTCCGAGATTCACCGGAACATCATCGCCGAGCGCATCCTCGGCCTCCCCCGGTAGACAACGGCCACCCCAGCAGATAGGAAGCGCTCATGGACGAAGACCACATCCTCTACGAGGTGACCGACGGGGTGGCGGTGATCACGCTCAACCGCCCGCAGCGGGCCAACGCCCAGACGATGGAGCTGCTCGACGACCTCGACGCGGCCTGGACCAAGGCCGCGTACGACGACGAGGTGAAGGTCATCGTGCTGCGGGCCAACGGCAAGCACTTCTCCTCCGGGCACGACCTCAAGAGCGGCATGGCCCCGCCGGAGAAGATCACCCTGGAGTGGATCTACCAGCTCGAGGCGCGCAAGTACCTGGAGTACTCGCTGCGCTGGCGGAACGTGCCCAAGCCGTCGATCGCGGCGGTGCAGGGCAAGTGCATCGCGGGCGGGCTGCTGCTGGCCTGGCCGTGCGACCTGATCATCGCGGCCGAGAACGCCGAGTTCTCCGACCCAGTCGTGTTCCTCGGCATCGGCGGCGTCGAGTACCACGGCCACACCTGGGAACTCGGGCCCCGCAAGGCCAAGGAGATCCTGTTCACCGGCCGGGCGGTGACCGCGCGGGAGGCGGAGCAGACCGGCATGGTCAACCGCGTGGTTGACCTCGACCGGCTGCAGGATGAGACGATGGACCTGGCCAGGCACATTGCCCAGATGGACGCGTTCGGGCTCAGGCAGGCCAAGCGGGCGGTCAACCAGACCCTCGACATCCAGGGGTTCTACGCCGCGATCCAGTCCGTGTTCGACATCCACCACACCGGTCACGGGAACGCGATCTCCCGCACCGGCTACCCGATCATCGCCCGGGCGGACCAGATGAAGGAGCACATTAAATCCCAATGAGCACCACCACTGACACGCTCCGGGTCGGGTTCATCGGGCTCGGCAGCCAGGGCGGGCCGATGGCGCGCCGGATCATCGAGGCCGGCTTCCCGGTGACGCTGTGGGCGCGCCGTCCCGGCACGCTCGAGCCGTTCGCGGACACCGCGGCGAAGACCGCCGACTCCCCGGCCGCGCTCGCCGCCGCCAGCGATCTGGTCTGCGTCTGCGTGCGCGACGACGCCGACACCGAGGAGGTCGTCGACGCCGTGCTCGGCGGGCTGGCGGCCGACGGCGTGATCGCCGTGCACAGCACCGTGCACCCCGACACCTGCCGGCGACTGGCCGAGCGGGCGGCGGCGCGCGGCGTCCGGCTGATCGACGCGCCGGTCAGCGGCGGCGCCCCGGCCGCGCAGGCCGGCCGGCTGCTGGTGATGACCGGCGGCGACGAGGAGACGGTGGAGTTCTGCCGGCCGGTCTTCGCCAGCTACGGCGACCCGGTCGTGCACCTCGGGCCGGTCGGCGCCGGCCAGGTGACCAAGCTGCTGAACAACGCGGCGTTCACCGCGCACCTGGGGGTGGCGGTGAGCCTGCTCGCGCTCGGGCGGTCGCTCGGCGTCGACCAGCTCCGGCTGGCCGACGTGATCTCGCACGGCAGCGGCAACAGCTTCGCGCTGCAACGGGTGGCCTCGGCCGGCGGCACGGTCGCCCGCATCGGCGAGCACGCCGGGCACCTGCTCCGCAAGGACGTGCAGCTGATCGCGGATGTAGCCGCGGCCGGCCCGGCCGAGGCTGACGGCGGGATCTCGGAACCTGGCCGCGCTGGCCTCCGCGACGCTGGCCATGGGGACGGAGAGGGCGGGGCGACGCTGCTGGCGGCGGCCGACGCCGCGCTGGCGCTGATGAACGTCGCGCGCGCATGAACGCCGCCGGCACGAACGCCACCCGCACGAACGCCGTGCACACAGTGGCCGGTCGATGATGGACAGCGTGCTGATCGTCGGCGGCGGCGCGGCCGGACTGGCCGCGGCCGAGACCCTGCGCTCGCAGGGGTACGCCGGGGCGCTCACGATGGTCTGCGACGAGCCCGAGCTCCCCTATGACCGGCCGCCGCTGTCCAAGCAGGTGCTGACCGGGGCGTGGGACCCCGACCGGACCCGGTTCCGCGAGGCGGGCCACTACGCCGAGCTCGGCGTCCGGCTGGTCCGCGGCCGGGCGGACGCCCTCGACGCCGACGGCAGGACCGTGTACCTGAGCGACGGGTACCCGCTCCGCTTCGACGGGCTCATCATCGCGACCGGGGTGCGACCGCGCCGCCTGCCGGGCGGGCACGACCTGGCCGGCGTGCACGTGCTCCGGGACCATCCGGATGTGGCGGCGCTGCGGGCGGCCTTCGCGGGCACGCCTCGCGTCGTCATCGTCGGCGGCGGCTTCCTCGGCATGGAGGTGGCGGCGGCCGCGCGCGGGCTCGGGCTC
>DATCGA010000198.1:0-2364 GCA_036509215.1 Trebonia sp. | reverse complement strand
GTGCGTCCATCCTGGGCGATGGCCGGATCGCGCTTCTCGTCGAGCCCGCGATGCTCACCCGGAGGTCTCATGCCGTTCCCGCGCTGACCGGGCCCAGTGCCGCGGACGGCCGGGCCGAGGCGCCGAAGGTCCTCGTGGTCGAGGACTCGTTCACTGTCCGGGAGCTTCAGCGCAGCATCCTGGAGGCGGCCGGCTACTCCGTGGTGACCGCTCGCGACGGGCGGGACGCGCTGGCCGTCCTCGATCGGGACGCGGCCGTGTCGCTGGTCATCACCGACCTCGAGATGCCCGAGTTGGACGGGATCGGCCTCACGCGGGCGATCCGGGCCGGCCCCGCGCGCTCGTCGCTGCCGGTCATCATCGTCACGTCGCGTGCCGCCGAGGAAGACCGGCTCAGCGGGATCGAGGCAGGCGCGGATGCCTACATGGCCAAGCGGAGCTTCGATCAGCAGGCTCTGCTCGCGACCGTCGAACGCCTCGTCGGCAGGTGATGAGGTGACGCCGCTGCGCGTGCTGATCTGCGAGGACTCCGGCACCTACGCCAGTGCGCTGCGGCGGACGCTCGAATTCGACGCAGACATCACCGTCGTGGCCGTCTGCTCCACCGCGGAGGAGGCTATTTCCGCGCTGCCGCGCACGGCGCCGGACCTGGTAACCATGGATGTCGCGCTCCCCGGTATGGGCGGGATCGACGCAGTCGGGAAGATCATGGGCTCCCGGCCGCTGCCGATCCTCGTGCTGTCCGGCCAGGCCGGCCCGGGAACCGGCCTGCCGGCGGCGGCGCTGGCCGCCGGGGCGCTTGACGTGCTCGCCAAGGACGCCCTCGACCTGCTCGACCCGGGTGGCCCTTCGGGGGCCGCACTCCGGCACCGGATAAAGGTGCTCAGCCGCGCACGCGTGATCCGCCATCTGAGCGCCCGGCTCGGCGGCCTCTCCGCCGGGCCAGTTCCGGCCCGCCGCGCCTCCGTGATCGGCATCTGCGCGTCAGTTGGCGGCCCCCAGGTGCTGATGCGCCTGCTCGACGCGCTGCCCGCCGACTACCCGATCCCCATCCTGGTCGTCCAGCACATCGCCGCCGGTTTCACCGACGGCCTGGTCCGCTGGCTGGACCAGGCCGTCGGCGTGCCCGTCGGCATCGCCGCGGCAGGCGCCGCGGCCGGCGCTGGGGTCTGGTTCGCGCCGGAGGGCGCGCATCTCACGCTGGCTGTCTCCGGGCGGCTGGCCCTCGACCGGCACACCGTTGCGGGGCACTACCGCCCGTCCGGTGACGTCCTGCTCACCAGCATCGCGGCGACAGCCGGCCGGGCGGGCAGGTGTCGCGGTCGTGCTGACCGGGATGGGCAGCGACGGCGCGGCCGGTGCCGGTGAGGTGCTGCGCCGGGGCGGGCTGGCTATCGCGCAGGATGAGCCGTCCTCGGCGGTATTCGGGATGCCGAAGTCCGCGATCGACCTCGGGGTCACGGTCGTTCTGTCCCCGGAGAAGATCACGGCCTGCCTGCTGGGACTGCGCCGTGAGCCGGCCGTGGGGACCCGGTGAACCCCGAGCTGGCCGGGATCGCGGACCTGGTCCGCCGGGAGACCGGAATCGTGCTGCCGGCGGCGCGGGAGGCGGCGCTGCGGGCGGCGGTGGAACGCGCCGCGCCAGGACTGGGCGCGGCGGCCCTCGCGCGGGCCACGTCGGATCCGGCCAGCGGCCGTGATCTGGTCGCCCGGCTGATCGACGAGGTGACGAACCAGGAGACGTTCTTCGCCCGGGATCGCGGCCAGCTGGACGAGATACCGTGGCATGCCCTTCTCCAGCGGGCCCGCGCGGCGAACTCAGGGACCATCCGCCTCTGGTGTGCCGGATGCGCGACAGGGGAAGAGGCCTACACGCTGGCCCTGCTGGCCGCGCAGGCGTTCGCCCCGGCGGGGGCGCACGTCGACGTGCTGGGAACTGATGTCTCCCACGCCGCGCTGGCCAGCGCGGCAGACGGCCGGTACCGCGAGCGCGCCGTGCGCGCGCTAGAGCCCCACCTGCGCAGTCGTTACTTCCACCGGGCGGCCGACGGGAGCTACGTCGTCGGCGATCTCCTGCGCAGCCTGGTGCGCTTCCGCCCGCACAACCTCGCCCGCGATCCGAGCCCGCCACCGGGTGAAGCCTGCTTCGACCTCATCACCTGCCGGAACGTGCTCATCTATTTCAGCCCGCCGCTCGTCTCGACCGTGATCGACTCGCTCGACGCGTCGTTGCGGCCGGGAGGCACGCTGCTGCTGGGCGCCGCGGACGCCCTGCACCGGCTGGACCGGCCGGCCGCGGCCCGTGACGCCCGGCCGGACGGGCTGGCGGGACCATCCGCCTCTGGTGTGCCGGATGCGCGACAG
>DATCGA010000197.1:0-3791 GCA_036509215.1 Trebonia sp. | reverse complement strand
CGGTGTAGACCAGGATGCCCTTGAGCGCGCCCTCGGCCGCGTTCTTGTAGGCGGCGTTGACCTCGTCCTTGGTGACGTCCGCGCCGAGCTCGACCACCAGGTCCGTGATCGACCCGGTGATGATCGGGACCCGGAGCGAGTAGCCGTCGAGCTTGCCCTTGAGCTCGGGGATGACCAGGCTGGTCGCCTTGGCCGCGCCGGTCGAGGTCGGCACGATGTTCTGCGCGGCGGCGCGGGCGCGGCGCAGGTCCTTGTGCGGGCCGTCCTGCAGGTTCTGGTCCTGGGTGTAGGCGTGAATGGTGGTCATCAGGCCCTTGTTGATGCCGAAGTTCTCCAGCAGGACCTTGGCCATCGGCGCCACGCAGTTGGTGGTGCAGGAGGCGTTGGAGATGATCGTGTGCGCGGCCGGGTCGTACTTGTCGTCGTTGACCCCCATCACGATCGTGATGTCTTCTTCCTTGGCCGGCGCGGAGATGATCACCTTCTTCGCACCGCCCGCGATGTGCGCCTTGGCGGCCGGGCCGGTGGTGAACCGGCCGGTCGACTCGATGACGATGTCCACCCCGAGGTCGCCCCAGGGCAGGTTGGCGGGGTCGCGCTCGGCGAGGATCTTGATCGACTTGTCGCCGACGTGGATCGTGTCGCCCTCGACGGCGACCTCTTCCTTGAGCGGCCCGGCCACCGTGTCGTACTTCAGCAGGTGAGCCATCGTCTTGAGGTCGCCGAGGTCGTTGGCGGCAACGATCTCGATGCCGCGGTCGCCGCTCTCGTCAAGGGCGCGAAAGAAGTTGCGGCCAATCCGCCCGAACCCGTTGATACCAACTCGAATGGTCATAGCACCAGTCTCCGTTCCAATCGCCGCTCGCCGCTAGGGTCTGCCGTCTGGGATATCCGTCACGCCTCCCGAGCGTGACCCCTGTCGCCATCACGCTCCCCGGGGAGATTATCGGGAGTGGCGGGCGGGGAGCCGGCCCGGGGGTACCTGCGGATTATCTCCTTGTCTGGTCTAGACCATTCAGATCATAGCCCGAAAACGCGGTGAACTTTGAACGAACCAGGGGCGGCCGCGGCGGTGAGTCCGGGCGGCGGCCGGCACCGCCCGAGCGGCCCGCTTCTTGCTGTTATCTTTCTTGCTGTTATCATCGGGATCGGCGATCGCCGCGCGTATCATGCGGGGATGGCAGGTTCCGGTGGCGTGGTGCTGGCCGGCGGGCGCTCATCGCGGATGGGCGCGCCCAAGTCGGCCCTCGAGTGGCACGGGTCCACCCTGCTCGGCCGGACGGTCGGCATCGTCGCCCGCGCGACCGGCGGGCCCGTCGTCGTCGTGCGGGCGCGCGGCCAGGAGCTGCCGGAGCTGCCGCCGGGCACGATCGTGGTCGACGACCCTCGGCCGGGCAAGGGGCCCGTGCAGGGTATCGCGGCCGGGCTCGGCGCCCTGGCCGACCTGGCCGCTCACGGCTCCGGTTGCGAGCGCCCGGAGTTCGCGTTCGTCAGCTCCACCGACCTGCCGTTCCTGCACCCGGCCTTCATCGGCCGGGTGCTGGCCCTGCTCCGCGAGGACGGGGCGGACGTCGCCCTGCCGGTCGCGCGGGGCTACCGGCAGCCGCTGGCGGCCGGCTACCGGGTCTCGCTCGCTAATACCGCCGAGCGGCTGGTCGCGGCCGATCGCCTCCGCCCGGCCTACCTGTTCGACCAGTGCGCGGTGACCCGGCTGGACGAGGCGCGGCTGCGACAGGACCCGTTCCTGGCGGCGCTTGACCCGGAGCTCGACTCGGTGCTCAACGTCAACGAGCCGGCCGACTACCAGGCCGCCCGGGCGCGGCCGGCCCCCGCGGTGACGGTCCAGATCCTGGGCGCGATGCCCGCCGGACCGGTCACCGTCCGGGCGGCGCACATGCGGGCGGCGGCGACGGCGGCCGGCGTGGCCCTCGGCGGGCCGGTCACGGTGACGCTGAACGGCCGGCCGAGCGTCGGCGACGGTCAGATTCCGCTGGCAACCGGGGACGCGGTCGTCTTCTGCCGCTCAGCATCCTCTCAGGGTTTTCCCAGCTGACGCTCCCGCCGATCCCAGCCGCGGTAGGCATAATCACCAGACGGACCCGCACGCCACGACGGGGGATGACGGCGGGGACGACGGAGCGAACGAGGCGCATAATGACCGGGCTCGGCACGACGACAGGGCACAATAGGGCCAGTGAGCCGATGACTGAGCGGGATGAGCAGATTCCGAGGGTGCTCGTCGTGGACGACGAGCCCAGCATCCGCGAGCTTGTCCAGGTTGCCCTCAAGTTCCACGGCTGCGCGGTGGCGACTGCGGCGACCGGGAACGACGCGCTCCGGCTGGCCGACTCCGAGCGGCCGGACCTGATCGTGCTCGACGTCATGCTGCCCGACATCGACGGCTTCGAGGTGGTCCGCCGGCTGCGCGCGCGCGACAACGAGGTGCCGGTCATCTTCCTCACCGCCCGGGACACCACGTCGGACACGGTGACCGGGCTCGCCCTCGGCGGTGACGACTACATCACCAAGCCGTTCTCGGTCGAGGCGCTGGTGGCGCGGGTCCGGGCGGTCCTGCGGCGGGCCCGGCGCCAGGCCGGCCCCGGCGCCAGGAGCGGCGATCCGGTTGGCTCCGCCCTGCGGGTCGGCGACCTCGAACTCGACGAGGACCACTGGACGGTGCAGCGGGCGGGCACCCCGATCGAGCTCTCGCCGACCGAGTTCCGGCTGCTGGCGTACCTGATGCGCAACCAGGGCCTGATGCTCACCCGCAAGCAGCTGCTCGAGAACGTGTGGGGCTGGGAGCACGGCGGGCAGTCCCAGGTCCTGGAGACCTACGTGAGCTACCTGCGGCGCAAGCTCGACCCGCTGGGGCCGCCGCTGATCCACACCCAGCGCGGGGTCGGCTACAGCCTTCGCCTCTCGTGACCCCGCCAGACGCCGCCACCAGCAGCAGCAGCACGATAGCCCAGCGCCGCCGGTCGCTGTCGCTGCGCGGCCGCCTGCTGATCGGGCTGATCGGGCTGACCGCCATCTTCCTGGTGGTGATGGGCGTGGTCAGCAGCCTGGTCCTCGGCCATCTGGAGCAGAACCAGTTCAACACCGACCTCAAGCTGGCCGGCCGACAGTCGGTCGCGCAGATCATCCAGTCGACCGACGGCTTCGCCGCCGCCTACCTGTCGCCCCGCACCGGCGCGTCCGGCGAGCTGACGCCGAGCTCGGCGGCCGGCACCGAGATGCGCGACTACCTCGGCGCCCTCTCCGGGAAGTCGGCCGCGCAGGTGGACGAGTCCCTGCGCTCCCATGCAGCCCAGGACCAGCCGTTCGACCTGACGGTGAGCGGCGGGCCGACGTTGCGGGTGGTCTGGCGCACCGTCGAGGTCACCCCGGCCGACCTCGTCCTCAGCGGCACCTCCGCCTCCCTCGGCCGGAACTTCATCCTCCTCGGCCGCCCCGTGAGCGATATCTCGAGTCAGGTCAGCGGCCTGGTCATCGCCGAGCTGATCACCGGCGGGGCGCTGCTGGCGCTGCTGGCGGCGTGCGGCAGCTGGCTGATCGGGCGCGGTCTGGCCCCGCTGAACCGAATGGCGAGCACCGCCGACCTGATCACCAGCAACGGGGACCTGACCGCCCGGATGTCCGATCCCGACGACCGCCAGGAGATCGGCCGGCTGGCCGGGGCGATCAACACGATGCTCGACCGGATCCAGCAGGCCTTCGGCGCCCGCCTGCGGTCCGAGCAGAAGGTACGGCAGTTCGCCGCCGACGCCAGCCACGAGCTCCGGACGCCGCTG
>DATCGA010000196.1:0-7805 GCA_036509215.1 Trebonia sp. | reverse complement strand
TGCGTCGGCGTCCGGCAGCCGGACGGTGGCGGCCCAGGCCGCGAGGTCGTCGTCGAGGTTCACTGCTCCTCCTCCAGGTCATCGTAGTCGCCGAGCGCTTCGGCCAGGGTGCGGCGGGCCAGCGAAAGCCGATAGCGGACGGTGCCGGCCGGCACCCCGAGCGCGGCGCCGATCTCGGCGCTGTTCAACTCGCCCGCGGCGGCCATCGTGAGCGTGACCCGCTGCTGCTCGGGCAGCCGCGCGACCGCCGCCGCGACGACACTCGCGCGCTCGGCTGCGAGCACCGCGGTGCTGGCCGGCGCGGCGGCCGGCGCCTGCCGGGCGGACGGCTCGCGTTCGAGGGCGTGCTGCGCGCCGTCGGTGGTGCGCTGGTGCCGGGCCAAGTCGATCGACAGGTTGCGCGCGACGGTGAACAGCCAGCCGCGCTGCCCGTCTTCCGGCAGGCCCGCCACCTTGTCCAGGTGCTGCCAGGCTCGCAGGAAGACCTCCTGCATCAGGTCGGCGGCACGCTCGCGATCGCCCGTCCGGCCCGCGAAGTAGCCGTGCACCGCGGCGCGGTGCGCCTCGTAGAGGCGGCGGAACTCAGCTTCCCGATCCATCGGGCCCGTCGCCGGCCCGCGCGCGGGCCTGGTCGCTGGTCATGATGTCGCCGAACACATCGGTGGCGAGGAACTGCACCACGCCGATGAGCCCGGCGGGCGCGATGACGTCGCCGAACACCGCGAGGCCGGTGACCTTCTCCTGCAGGGCGTCCTCGGTGACCGTCTCCTCGAGCGTGAGGTCGCCCAGCACGACCAGCGCGGTCGGCGCGGGCAGCAGCCGAAGGAAGTCGCCGCCGATGCTGGCGTCGCCGTTGAAGACGCGCGGGTTCGCGCCCTCGTACCAGGTCACCTGGCCCTGCGTCTGGATGGCGGGCTCGAGCACGTCGCGGCTCGCCGCGGGCGCCGCGAGCTGGCCGGCGATGAGGGCCATCCCGTATCCGACCGAGGTGACCTCGCCGGTCACCACCACCTGGCCCGCCACGACCAGGATGTCATCGGCCCGTCCGGCGGTGTTGGCGAGCACTGCGGGCGACAGCTTGACCTGGCCGCTGAGCACCTTGACCTGCTGGCCGTCGGTGTACTGGTAGTAGGACACGCCCCCGGTGCCGCCGGCCAGCGCCTGGCCGAGAGCTTGCTCGCTGCCGCTCGGCGCGAGCACCGATCCGACCACGTAGATGCGCTTGGGCACCGGGCCGGTCACCGGGCTGGTGATGAGAAGCAGCCCGATGACCACGAGGACGTCGTTGTCGGCCCCGAGTCCGTCGCCGCCCACCACCAGCGACCCGGTCTGCAACCGGACGTTCACCCCGCTGGGCACGTACAGGGTCGAGGCCACGTCGGTCGTGGTGATCGCCGCGTAGGCGCCCGCCAGCGCCTGAGGCACGATGACGACCGCGACGTCCTCGATCCGGCTGATCGCGGCCAGCTGACCGGGTTCGGTGAGATGGCTGAGGTCCAAGATCGCCTCGTCCTTGACGACGCGGCCTGCCCGCTCGGCCGGGGTTTCCGTCTCGCTCATCGCCTGCTGCCTGCCTTCTCGCGTATCACGGTGTCGTTCGCTGTCGCAGCGCCGTGCTGGCCGGCGCTGCCGTTCTCTGTCGCGGCGCGGTTCACGGTGCCTGCCATCTTCTCGCAGTCGATGGCCGCCGTGGTGCGCGGTGTCGGCCGGGAGCGGCGCCTGCGCGCGGCGAGCCGGCCCTGACCGGCTTCCCGCATCAACTCGGCTCGCCGGGACGCTGCCAGTATCAGCATGGAATCGTTCATACCTGGTACTACGGAGGCCGCCCCGAAGTGTTGGGTCAGCGCCCGGTACCGTATCCGGGTGACACGCGCCCCCCTCTCGCTGCCCGGCCGGACCGTCATCTTCGACTTCGGTGAGGTCATCTCGCTCACCCCGTCGGACGCCGACCGGGCCGCGATCGCGCGGCTGGCCGAGGTCGACGGCGACGGACCCGAGGCGGAGAGATTCTGGCAGGCGTACTTCGGCCACCGGGACGGGCTCGACGAGGGCACCGGCGCGATCGCGTACTGGCAGGCGATCGCCGCCGACCTGGGCGCGACCTGGGACGAGGCGCGAATGCACGAGCTCTGGGCGGCGGACTTCCGCTCCTGGCTGGCGATCAACCCTGCGGTCATCGAGGTCCTGTCCGACCTGCGGGCCGGCGGCACGCGGATGGCGCTGCTGTCCAACGCGGGCCCCGACTACGCGAGCTACTTCCGTCGCGGCCCGCTGGGCGACTTCTTCGAGGCGTGCTACGTCAGCGGCGAGCTCGGCCTAATCAAGCCGCAGCCGGAGATCTTCCTGCACGTCCTGGCCGACCTGTCCATCGCCCCGGCCGAGGCCATCTTCATCGACAACCGCGAATCGAACGTGGCCGGCGCCCAGGCCCTCGGCATGGGCGGCCACGTCTTCACCACCGCCGACGCCCTCCGCGCTTTCCTGGCGTCGGCCGCGCTTTCCGTCGCTTAGGCCACGCCGAGGCGGTCAGCCAGGGGGTGCGTCCTGCGCCTCAGTTCCCTGGGCGGGGTTCGCGGTCCGGGGCTGACGGCCTTCGAGGTGCGGCCGGGTGACGTCCGGCGGGCCCGTGAAGACGTCGGGCGCGTGGACGGTGGTGATGCTGCCGTCGGTCCAGACGATGACGATGCGCGACGGACCGACCGGGGCCGAACCGACCCGGGGTGGCCCGACTTGGCCTGCGGTTGCGTGCGCGGCGTCTCGGCAGAAGAGGCCAGCCGTTGCGGCGGCCGTTCTCGAGGACGCGTTGGCGAGACGGGTGGGGCCAACGGACCGTTCGATCGAATCTGTTGTTGATCTTTGGCCTCGCTGCGGGGAGCTGGCGGCGCGGAAGGCGTCGTGCAGCCCGATCAGGTCGCCGGACGCCCGCAGGGCGTCGTCGGCGCGTTCCCAGAAACGGCGCGACTGCCAGGTCCGGCCCGTTTCTGCGTGGCCGACGGTGGTGACCGAGACCCGGGCGAGGGCGGCCAGCTCGGCCTGGGTCAGCCCGGCCGCGTGCCGCCTGGCGGCGAGCCCGGCCGACAGCGCGCGGGCGGCGTCGGCGAGATCGCGTTCCAGCTCGGGGGCTTGCGGGTCGGCGACGCGGGGCCGGGCGTTGCTGCTCGGGCCGGGCACCAAAAGGCCCTCCGCGATCAGCGCGCGGAGCGCCTTGCGGCAGGTCAGCGTCGAGAACCCGAAGGCCCGGCTGAGCTCGGCGCCGCTCGGCGCGGGCTGGCCCGGCCGCAGGGCGCCGTCCGCGATCTGCCGCCGGATGGCCGCGGCGACCCGCAGGTACTTGGGCAGGGCGGCGCCGGCCGCCGCCGTCATGATTCCGGCCCGCCGTTGGGCAGGGCCGACGGTGCGCAGGCTGGGGTGCGCTGCATGGCTGGCTCTCCTGGGGGGCGATCAGCTCGTCGGGACTATCGTGCCACGCACAATGCTACTCGAAGATACTCGACTACCATCTAGTTGACGAATCCTCTGGGAGAGCACGGCCGGACTAGTCGGACTGACCGGCCGCGCTCGGAGCCGGTTAGTCGAGGGATTCGCCGCCCGTGAGCTTGGCGATGTTCGCGGCTGGTGGGGCGGCGATGGCGACCGGCGCGTTGAAGTTGTCGAAGTCGATAAAAACCCCCGGTTCAGCCGTCTGCTGAATGTCGAGGAACTGTGGCGTAGCGGAGTCCGAGACGTACATGGTGTTGGCGGGTCTCGCATACGGCTGATTCAAAATCAGTGCGGCCCGGCCGCCGAAGGTCGCGGACGAGGCCTTGACGAAGCCGGTGCCACCCTGGGTAAACAAGCCGACCATGCTCTGCAGGTCGCATACCTTGGACATGTCCGCCAGCGCGGCATCGGACGTCGACTTGATGTACTTGCCGTTCACCTCGGGGTACATCCAGGCGGGTGCGTGCAGATACTCCAGGTAGCTCCTGCTGGGCTTGAGATACGCGATGCCATGCACCTGGATGATGCCAATCGTGACCGATTCCGAGGTGCCGGCCGATGCGGCGGTGGGGGTCAGGACGATCGTCCCTTTGCAGGTCGCGGGGGCGACGTCGGTGATGTCGAACGCCACGTTCCCCTGTTGCGATGGCACTCTGCCACTGATCTGCACACTCGAAGCGGCCCGCAGGTCCTTCAGCGCCTGCTGGGCAATCTGGTCGGCGGTCAGTCCGGCCAGGGGCGATGCGGCCGGCGTCTGCGACGCGCCGGAGGCGCCTGACCCGGCAGAGCCGCAGGCGGCCGCCGAGAGGATGACGGCGGCGGCCAGGAACCCGGCCGGGACAGTACGCAGGAGGGATTGCACTGGCGTTCCTTCGAAGGGGGCGACCGGAACTGGCGTGAGCTAGAGCCTGTCCGGTCGATCATGTGTCGGGTAGCGTTCCGGTGTGGCCAGGACCGATGTGCAGGGCCCCGGAGTGTTCCCTGGACCGATGTGAGCAACGAGACGGATTCCCGGTTGTGCTTGTGGGTCGAGCCTTGGGGGACGGATCACTGGATGCGTCCGGGCGAGGTGCTCACAGTCGCGACGCGGGCGGATCCGGAGAATGCGCCGTTCAACGTGGTGGTGCACGGGCAGGGTATCTCCGTCTGGGTGAACGCCGGCCTCGACGCCGAGGTCTTCGATGCGCAGGGCGGGCTGGTGCCTTGCGGGCATCAGCGGCCGGACGGTGTGTTCAAGAGCGCAGCCAGATGACCAGCGCGGCGGCCGTCGTCGTGCCGAGGTAGATGTAGCGGCGCTTGTCGTAGCGGGTGGCGACCGCGCGGAACTGCTTGAGCTTGTTGATCGCCCGTCAGTTCGCTGCCTGCGTCCCCCTTTTGGAACCGGTGCGGGCGGCGCGATACGGGCGCCGGCGGCGTGCTGATGGGCGCGCACGGTAGTGGAGTCGACCGAGATGTCCCAGTCGACCTCACCGTCCGCGTCGGCGGCGGCCTGGATCTGCTGGAGCAGGTATTCCCAGGTCCCGTCCGCCGACCACAGCCGATGGCGCTCGTACACGGTCTTCCACGGGCCGAACCGCCCGGGAAGGTCGCGCCAGTGCGCCCCGGTCCGGATCCGGTGGAGAATCCCGTCGATCACCTGTCGGTGATCACGCCACCGTCCGCACCGCCTATTGCTGACCGGCAGAAACGGCCGCAACTGCTCCCACTCAGCGTCTGTCAGATCACCCCGCCCCATGCCAGGACAACGAGCAGGACTGCCCAAAGTCACATGATCGACCGGACAGGCTCTAGCCGGCGAGATTGCTATCAACGACGACGTCGCCGGACGGCGGTGCGGTGATCGTGGCGCGCGCGTTGTAGTTGGTGAAGTCGTAGGATCCTTCACGAGCCGGTCCCGAGAAGCTGACGATCTCAGGCGTGTCGGAGTCCGAGATGTAGACGGTGCCGTCGGCAGCGTTGTTCGGCCGCTTGAACGCGAGCACGGGCCGGCCGTCTACGGTCGCGGTTCCGGCCTTGGCGAAGCCAGGTATCTTCTTGGCGATGTCCTTGGCCAGGTCTGACAGGTCACAGAACGGGCCGAACTCGGCGATCACGGACGCGGACGTCACCTTGAGGTACTTGCCGTTTAGCTCGGCCAGGGCCGAGGCGGGCGCGCCAACGCTCTTGAGGTAACCCTGGCTGATCTTCACATACCCGGTGCCGTCTGCCTCGATCAGGTCAAACGCGCCGGTGCCCGCGTCACCGGGCGATGCGGCGGTGCGTGTCATCGTCATGGTGCCCTGGCACCCGTGAGCGGCCACGTCGGTGAGGTCGAACGCGAAGTTCTCCCCCGAATTGGCGCCCTTGCCGACGACCCGGACACTCGACGCGGTGGTCAGATCGTTCAGCGCCTTCTGGATGATCTGGTTGGCGGTCAGCCCGGCGAGGGGCGATGCGGCCGGCGTCGGTGACACGCCGGAGGCGCCTGACCTAGCTGAGCCGCAGGCGGCCGTCGAGAGGATGATGACGGCGGCGAGAATGCCGGCCGGGACAATGCGCATGAGGGATGGCACTGGCGCTTCCTTCGGATCGACGCGACCGGAAGTGGCGCGCCGCTCCGGAGACAACCCGGTGAATGTTACGCCGAGTTAGCACACAATCAACCATTGACGCGAACTGATGGCTGACCGTTATTTACATCCGAACGTGGGTCAAATTCCGAACTTGCTGCCGTCGATGATCTCGCTGGCCGGAGGCGCGGTGATCGTGGCGGTCGCGTTGTAGTCGGAGAAGTCGATCGACCCCTGGCCGGCCGGCCCGGCAATGCGGAGGATCTGCGGGGTGGCCGACTCCGAAACGTAGACGGTGCCGTTGGAGGGATTCTTGGGCTGCTTGAATATCAGCGTTGGCTGGCCGCCGACCGTCGCGGTCCCGGACTTGACGAAGCCGGTGTCCTCCTTGGCGAACGCGCCCGACATGGTCGACGGATTGCACAGCTGGGCGAAACTGGCCAGGTTGGACCCGGACGCCAGCTTGATGTACTTGCCGGACACCTCGGAGAAATCCGAGGCCGGCAGGCCGGCGCTGGTGAAGAAGCTATTGCTCAGCTTCATGTAGACGGTACTGCCGGTCTCGATGATGTCGGCCGTGCCGGATACTGCCTTGCTGCTCGAGGTGGCGGGGGCTGCCAGGCCGATGGTGCCCTGGCAGCCCTTCGCCGCGACATCGGTCAGGTTGACCGCGATGTGCTGCCCCGAGCTCACCACGTTGCCGGTGATCCGCACGCTCGAGGCGGTCTTCAGGTCGGCGACCGACTTCTGGACGATCTGATCGGGCGACAGGCCGGCCAGGGCGGACGTGCTCGAGCTGCTCGAGGCGCAGGCGCTGACCGACGCGGCGGTCGTGACGGCGAGCAAGCCGGCCCCGGCGAGGCGGTTGAGTGAGCGTGCGGGCACTGGCGTCTCCTTCAGATCGATACTGCCGGACTTTCTAGAACCCGGGGAACACCGTCTGCAGCTCGGGGACCGTGATGCCGACGGCCGACGTGACATCGGCGGCGTCGTCGAGGCGGCCGTAGACCAGCCTGACGAAGGCTTCGGCCGGCAGCGCCAGCGACGCCGACGCGCCGGTGCTGCCCGGCGTCAGCGTGACCCCGCCGGTGTCGAGGGTGAACGTCATCGCCGGATCGGTGGTGGTCACCGCGACCGTGGTCGGGGTCTCCTGCTGCTTGCCCATGAACCCGGTCATCATCGGCAGCCGGACGGCGAGCAGGCCGACGGCGTCGGGCGCGATCCGCGCGGCCGGGTCGAGCGCGACCTCGACGTCCCAGCCGTGCACGGCGTGCTCGGACAGCCGCATGCCCAGGACTCCCGCCAGGTCCATGGTCATCCGGCCGAACATGACCACCGTGAACGACTCGCGCTCGGCCTCGCTCAGCGACTCGACCCGTGCGACCAGCGCCTCGTTCGCCGCGGTGCACTGGACGGCCTGCTCCTCGGGGGTGCGGGCGTTCCAGGTGTCCCAGATCGGCTGGAACGCCTCCATCGTGGGCGGCTCGGCGTCGGCCACGCCCGCCTCGATCACGAGGATGAAGATCTCCGCGCCGCTGCCCAGGTGGGAGAGCACGTCGGCGATGGTCCATTCCTTGGCGTAAGACTGCTTGCGCAGGCCGTCGGCGTCGAGTCCGGCGACGATGGCGGACAGGCGGTCGTGGGAGGCGCGGACGGCGCTCACCCATGGTGTTGAGTCAGTGGCGGTCACACGCAAGACCTTAGCGCCAAGCATTTTCCAAGAGCGCACAGGCCAACATCGGGATGGGAACGGGCCGCGGCGTCTTGTCGACGCCG
>DATCGA010000195.1:0-2776 GCA_036509215.1 Trebonia sp. | reverse complement strand
CTCTGGCTGGAGGCGGACCGCATGGGCTCGCTGCTGGCCGCGCTCGACGAGGAGTCGATGGAGAACCAGCGTGACGTGGTCAAGAACGAGCGCCGGCAGCGCTACGACAACGTGCCCTACGGCACCGCGTTCGAGCGGATGGCCGCGCTGGCCTACCCCGAGGGCCACCCGTACCACCACACGCCCATTGGCTCGATGGCCGATCTGGACGCGGTGACGCTGGACGACGCGCGCGCGTTCTTCCGCGCGAACTACGCGCCGAACAATGCGGTCCTGGCGGTCGTCGGGGACATCGACCGGGAGCAGACGCGTCGATGGGTCGAGAAGTACTTCGGCTCCATCCCGTCCCACGACGGCAAGGCGCCGCCCCGCGACGGCACGCTCCCCGACATCATCGGCGCGGAACTGCGCGTGGAGATCGAGGAGGAGGTCCCGGCGCGCGCGCTGATGGCCGCCTACCGGATGCCGCGCGACGGCACGCGGGAGTGCGACGCGGCCGAGGTGGCGCTCACTGTGCTCGGCGACGGCATGTCGTCCCGGCTCTACAACCGACTGGTGCGGCGCGACCGCACCGCCATCACCGCAGGCTTCGGGCTGCTGCGGCTCGCTGGCGCCCCCTCGCTGGGCTGGCTGGACGTGAAGGCCTCCGGCGACGCCGAAATCCAGCAGATCGAGGCGGCGGTCGACGAGGAGCTGGCGCGGCTAGGGGCGCAGGCGCCGACGGCCGAGGAGATGGAGCGGGCGCAGGCCCTGCTGGAACGCGGGTGGCTGGACCGGCTCAGCACGGTCACGGGCCGGGCCGACGCACTGTGCCGGTACACGGTGCTGTTCGGCGACCCGCAGCTCGCGTTCACCGCCATCAACCGGATCCTGGATATCACCGCCGAGGAGGTCCGGGCGATCGCCGCAGCGCGGCTTCGCCCCGACAATCGTGCCGTGCTGGTATACGACCAGGTGACCTCCGAAGACACGGCCGGCCCGGCGGCCGACAAGGCCGGCCCGGCCAGCACAGCCGAGGGGAACGGCAAGCCGGAAGGAGCGGGGCGGTGACGGACGCAGCCGTGAGCATGGACTTCCACCCAGAGCCGGCCTCAGGGCAGCCCAAGCCGTGGGCGTTCCCCGCGCCCGAGCGTGGCGGCCTTGGCAACGGGCTGACCATGCTGCGCTGCCACAGGCCCGGGCAGCAGGTGGTGGCGGTGGAGATCTGCCTGGACGTCCCGCTCGACGTCGAGCCCGTCGGGCTCGACGGGATCGCCACGATCATGGTGGATGCGCTGTCTCAGGGCACCGGCAAGCACACCGCTGAGGAATTCGCCGCCGAGCTGGAGCGCTGCGGCGCGACACTCGACGCGAGTGCCGACTACCTGGGCGCGCGCATCTCGCTGGAGGTCCCCGTCTCCCGCTTGGCCAAGGCGCTTGGGCTGCTCGCCGAGGCGCTGCACGCGCCCGCGTTCACCGGCAGCGAGATCGAGCGGCTGGTGCGCAACCGTCTGGACGAGATTCCGCTCGAGCTGGCCAACCCCGCCCGGCGTGCAGCCAAGCAGCTCTCTCAGGAGCTGTTCCCGGCGACCGCGCGGCTGTCCCGGCCGCGCAAGGGCACCGAAGACACCGTCGCGCGGATCGACGCGGCGGGTGTACGCGCGCTTTACCAGGCTCACGTGCGGCCTGCCACGGCGACCGCGGTCATCGTGGGCGACCTGACCGGTGTCGACCTCGACGCGGTGCTCGCCGGCACACTCGGCGAATGGACCGGCGATGCCGCCCAGCCGCTGCGCACACCGCCGGTGACCGCCGACGACACCGGCCGCGTGGTGATCGTGGACCGGCCTGGTGCCGTCCAGACGCAGCTGCTCATCGGGCGGATCGGCCCGGACCGGCACGACCGGGCATGGGCGGCCCTGGTGCTCGGCACGTACTGCCTGGGCGGCACGCTCACCTCCCGGCTGGACCGGGTTCTGCGCGAGGAGAAGGGCTACACCTACGGGGTACGGGCCTTCGAGCAGGTGCTCCGGTCGCCGGCACCGCACGCCGCGGACGGCGCGGCGGGTGCGTCGGTGCTCGCCATCAGCGGTTCCGTGGACACGGCGTCCACCGGGCCCGCGCTGGATGACCTGCGGACGGTGCTGCGCACGCTCGCCGCGGAAGGCCTGACCGAGGCGGAGCGCGATACGGCGGTGCAGAACCTGGTAGGTGTCGCGCCGCTTAAGTACGAGAGGGCAGCGTCGGTCGCCGGCACGCTGGCGGATCAGGTTCAACAGCACCTGGCGGACGACTACCAGGCTCAGCTGTACGCGCGCCTGGCCGAGACGAGTACCGCCGAGGCGACAGCCGCGGTCATCGCGGCGTTCCCGGGGAACCGCCTAGTCGCGATCCTGGTCGGCGACGCATCCCAGATCACGGCCCCCGTGAAGGCCCTTGGAATCGGCGATGTCGAGGTAGTCACAGGCTGACCCTCCGGAACCCGGCAGCCCACCGAGGACCCGGTCACACCGCCAACAACCCCGCCGTGCCCGCGCGGCGCTCATGTGCGCGGATCTGGGTTCCCCGCATACGTCGCGATGATCTCCTCGATGGTGGGAAACGCCGGCATGGCGAGCATCAGCGTGCGGGCCGCCACATGGTCGTCACGACCGGGCTGCCGCCGGGATAACAGAACTCACCGTGCGGCTCGAAGCCCACGGCGGCGTACCTGCGGTTATTGGCGGGATTGGAGGACTCCAGGTAGGCGGGCAGATGCTCCGCATCGATCTGCTCAAGGTCGTGGCCGAGCAGCCGC
>DATCGA010000194.1:0-12070 GCA_036509215.1 Trebonia sp. | reverse complement strand
CGAGCGTGCGCGGCCGTCCGTCGCCGAGCAGCCGGACGATCGTGGACCTGCGCACGACCGCCTGGATCACCGCCGACAGCGCGAACCCCAGAATCAGCGCCCAGGTGATCTCCCAGGTCATCGAGCCCGTGATGGACAGCGCGTGGATCACCGCATGCATGCCCCTCGACCTCCCCCGCCAGTCCGCCGCCAACACCAATCTATACCCCCACAGGGTATACTGGAAGGCAAATGGCGCGAGGATGTCACCGTGGCCGAGCACTTCCGTAAGGCGACGGCGGCGGACTTGCCGGGCGTTCGGGAGATCATCGATGCCGCCTACCGGATGCTGGTCGAGAACGTCGCCGTCCACCCGCGCGCAAGGGGCCGGCCTGGGCAGCCGGCTCAGCGCGTCTACGTCCTGTTCCAGTTGCTGGCTGATATGCCGAGCTACGGACGATGGCTACCCGGCTCGCAGGCGTTCGGCAATACCACCGACGTCGACCCCTATCCCGTCCGACTCGGCAGCCGATATCACGATGGCAAGCCGGACAAGCCAGGCAAGGACTGGTGGGGCACCGTCAGCGGATTCCAGCCGCCCGGCTCGCTCGATTTCCATCACGTCATCCACGTTGCGCAGGTGCGGGCGACGGTCGACGTGCACATCCACTACTCGCTCGAGCAGAAGGACGACCGCACCACAGTGACCCGGTGGCTGGTCTTGGACGTCTCGATGCCGTTCATCCTCCGCCCCCTGCGGACGGCTATCACCAGCAGCTTCGATCGGGAGAATCTGCGAACAATGGCCGCTCTCAAGGCCTACGCCGAGGCTTCCTCGGACTCCGCCGAGGTCGTCGGGTAGCTGCGGGGGGAGCTTGCCTGGAGGTAGGCGATGGCCAGGTCGAGGGCGGCCTCGAGGGGGGTGGTGTCACCGGTGGACATCAGCATGACCACGCCGCCCTGGATGCCGGCCACGATCGCGGCCGCCGTGCGGGCGGGGTCGAGGTCCGGGCCGATCTCGCCCGCCGCCTGCATCTGCCGGACGCCCGCGGCGATCTCGGCCTGCCACTGGTGCATTAGCTCGGATACCACCGCCTGGGCGCCCGGGGTGGCGCGGCCGAGCTGGGTGGTGAGGGCGCTCAGCGGGCACTGCTGTCCCTGCTCTCGGTAGCGCGCGACCACCGCGTCGCGCCACGCCAGCCAGGACGCCCACGACGTGAGCAGGCCGAGCTGCGGCTGCTGGTCGGCCAGCACACGGTCGGCCTCGTAGCGGGCCACCGCCAGCAGCAACTGCTCGCGGCCGTCGGGAAAGTAGTGGAAGAGCTGGCTCTTGCTTGTGCCCGTCCTGACCCGGATGTCGTCCAGGGTCGCGGTCACCCCGTTCTCGCGGATCTCGGTCGACGCGCCCTGGATGATCCGTTCCCGGGTGGCGGCGCCCTTCGGCGTCAGCTTCGCGGCCATGACCGCACCTCATTTCTTGGACTTGCGAGTCCATTTTATCGCAGGCACAGTGTGTGGGGTCACGCAGTAGGCCCGTGACCAGTCTCTTTGGGAGGAGCACGCACATGACCGCACGCTTGCAGGGCCGCACCGCCCTTGTCACCGGCTCAACCGACGGGATCGGGGCGGGTATCGCCCGCGCGCTGGCCGACGAGGGCGCGTTCGTCGTCGTCAGCGGCCGTAGCGCCGCCAAGGGCGAGAAGGTGGTCGCCGAGATCACCGAGCGCGGCGGCGCGGCCGCCTTCGTCGGCGCCGACCTGGCCGGCGGCGCCGCGGCCGCCCGCGAGCTGGCCGACGCCGCCCAGGCCGCGGCCGGCGGCCCGATCGACATCCTGGTCAACAACGCCGCGATGCTCATCGCGCCCGGGCCGACGGCCGAGATCGGCGAGGAGCTGATCGACGGCGCGCTGGCCGTCAACGTGAAGTCGGTCATCCTGCTCACCGGGCTGATCGCCCCGGGCATGGCCGACCGCGGCAGCGGCGCGATCGTCAACGTCGGATCGATCAACGGCCTGGTCGGGATGGCCGGGTCGGCTCTCTACAGCGCGACCAAGACCGCGATCCACTCGCTGACCAAGTCCTGGGCGGCCGAGTACGGGCCGTCGGGCGTGCGGGTCAACACCGTCGCGCCCGGCCCGACGCTGACCGAGCGGAACGCGGCCTTCGCCGACCACATCGCCCCGCTCATCGCCCGGGTGCCATCCCGGCGGATGAGCACCCTGGACGAGGTCGCCAAGTCCGTGGTGTTCCTCGCCAGTGACGACGCGTCCAACATCCACGGCTCTACGCTGTCGGTCGACGGCGGCTTCAGCGCCGTGTTAGCCGGCCGACGTCGGCCGGGCTGGCCGCGGGCTACGGCGCCGTGGTCCGGTCGGGCAGGAACGCGTCGACGAGGCGCTGGGCGGCCAGGCCGGGGGTGATGGCGCCGTCCCTGACGTCCGCCTCCAGCTGCGGCGCGAGGTCCTGAAGCTCGCCGCTGTCGCGCAGCCGGTCCAGGAGCTGGTCCCTGACCAGCGACCACATCCAGCTGACGCGCTGGTCGCGGCGGCGGCGGTCGAGCTCGCCGCTGTCGCGGAGCATCCGCTGGTGGCGCTCCACCAGCGACCACACCTCGGGCAGGCCGTTCCCGGTCAGGGCGCTGCAGGTGACGACCGGGGTGGACCACCCGTCGGCGGGCCGGCCGAGCAGCCGCAGCGCCCCGGCCAGCTCGCGGGCGGCGCGGCGGGCCTCGTCCTCGTGCGGGCCGTCGGCCTTGTTCACGGCGACGACGTCGGCCAGCTCGAGCACGCCCTTCTTGATCCCCTGGAGCTGGTCCCCGGTCCGGGCCAGGGCCAGCAGCAGGAAGGTGTCGGTCATCTCGGCCACCAGGGTCTCCGACTGGCCCACGCCGACGGTCTCGACCAGCAGGATGTCGTAGCCGGCGGCGGCCATGACCACCAGCGACTCCCTGGTCGCGCGGGCGACGCCGCCGAGGGTGCCGGCCGTCGGCGACGGGCGCACGAACGCGGCCGGGTCGGTGGCGAGCCTGGTCATCCGGGTCTTGTCGCCGAGGATGCTGCCGCCGCTGCGGGTCGACGACGGGTCGACGGCGAGGACCGCGACGCGGTGCCCCTGGTCGATGAGCTCGCCGCCGAGGGCGTCGATGAAGGTGGACTTGCCGACGCCGGGCACGCCGGTGATGCCGACCCGCTGGGCCTGGCCGGCGTGCGGCAGCAGCCGGGTTAGCACGTGCTGGGCGAGGATCCGGTGATCGGGGCGGCTGGACTCGACCAGCGTGATCGTGCGGGCGATGCCCGCCCGCGACCGGGCGAGGACCGCGTCCGCGTACCGGGCGGCGTCCGGCGGGTCGGCGATGGCTTTCATGTCACCGTGTTCTTATCACCGCGTTCACGTCGCCGGGTTCCCCTCGCCGGGTTCACGGCGCCGTTTCGCGTCTGGCGGCCAGCTCCGTCAGCAGGGCGTAGGCGGCGTCGGGGATGACGGTGCCGGGGCCGAAGATCGCGGTGGCGCCGGCCGCGCGCAGCTCGGCGTAGTCCTGGGGCGGGATGACCCCGCCGACCACCACCATGATGTCGTCGCGCCCCTCTTCCGCGAGGGCGGCCTTGAGGTCGGGGACGAGGGTCAGGTGGCCGGCCGCGAGCGAGTTGAC
This sequence comes from Trebonia sp., assembly GCA_036509215.1. Taxonomy (GTDB): domain Bacteria; phylum Actinomycetota; class Actinomycetes; order Streptosporangiales; family Streptosporangiaceae; genus Trebonia. Next base: position 8,442 of record DATCGA010000194.1, on the reverse strand, counting down.
CCCGACGATGTGCACGTCGGCCTCGATCGCCTGGCGGGCCACCTCAGCCGGCGTCTGGAACAGCGCCCCGACGTCCACGTCGAAGCCGAGGTCGGCGAACGCGCTGGCGATGACCTTCTGCCCTCGGTCGTGGCCGTCCTGGCCCATCTTGGCGACCAGGATCCGGGGACGGCGCCCCTCGGCCCGCTCGAAGTCGGCGGCGGCGGCGCGGACCCGGTCAATGCTGTCGGTCTGGCCCGCCTCCTGTCTGTACACACCACTGATCGTACGGATGTGCCCGGTGTAGCGGCCGAACACCTTCTCAAGCGCGTCCGAGATCTCGCCCACGGTGGCCTTCGCCCGGGCGGCGTCGATGGCCAGCGCCAGCAGGTTGTCGTCGTCTGCGTCACTGCCGGGCCGGGCCGCGGCGGCGGTCAGCCGGTCGAGCGCCGCCTGGCAGGCGGCCGGGTCGCGCTCCTCGCGGAGTCGTCGGAGCTTCTCGATCTGCTGGGCGCGCACCGACCGGTTGTCGATCTTGAGCACGTCGATGTCGTCTTCCCCGGCCACACGGTACTTGTTGACGCCGATCACCGGCTGGCGGCCGGAGTCGATCCTGGCCTGGGTGCGGGCCGCAGCCTCCTCGACCCGCATCTTGGGTATGCCCTCCTCGATCGCGCGGGCCATCCCGCCGGCCGCCTCGACCTCCTGGATGTGGGCCCACGCGCGCCGGGCGAGCTCGTAGGTGAGCCGCTCGACGTAGGCGCTGCCGCCCCAGGGGTCGATGACCCGGCCGGTGCCCGATTCCTGCTGCAGGAGCAGCTGGGTGTTGCGGGCGATCCGGGCGGAGAAGTCGGTCGGCAGCGCGAGCGCCTCGTCGAGCGCGTTGGTGTGCAGCGACTGGGTGTGGCCCTGGGTCGCGGCCATCGCCTCGATGCAGGTCCTGGCCACGTTGTTGAACACGTCCTGCGCGGTCAGCGACCAGCCGGAGGTCTGGCAGTGGGTGCGCAGCGACAGCGACTTGGCGCTCTTCGGGTCGAACTGCTTCACCAGCTTGGCCCAGAGCAGCCGCCCGGCCCGGAGCTTGGCCACCTCCATGAAGAAGTTCATGCCGATCGCCCAGAAGAACGACAGCCGCGGCGCGAACGCGTCGATGTCGAGGCCGGACCCGAGGCCGGCCCGCAGGTACTCGACGCCGTCGGCGAGCGTGTAGGCCAGCTCGAGGTCGGCCGTCGCCCCGGCCTCCTGGATGTGATAGCCGGAGATCGAGATCGAGTTGAACTTCGGCATCCGGCGGGAGGTGAACCCGAAGATGTCGGAGATGATCCGCATCGACGGGGCCGGCGGGTAGATGTAGGTGTTGCGGACCATGAACTCCTTGAGGATGTCGTTCTGGATGGTCCCGGCCAGCTGCTCGCTGGCCACGCCCTGCTCCTCGGCGGCGACCACGTAGAGGGCGAGCACCGGCAGCACGGCGCCGTTCATGGTCATGGACACGCTCATGCGGTCGAGTGGGATCCCGTCGAAGAGCTGCCGCATGTCGTAGATCGAGTCGATCGCGACCCCGGCCATCCCGACGTCGCCTGCCACCCGGGGGTGATCGCTGTCGTAGCCGCGGTGGGTCGGCAGGTCGAACGCGACCGACAGCCCCTTCTGGCCGGCCGCGAGGTTGCGGCGGTAGAACGCGTTGGACTCCTCGGCGGTCGAGAAGCCGGCGTACTGGCGGATGGTCCACGGCTGGTTGACGTACATCGTCGGGTACGGTCCGCGCAGGTAGGGCGGCAGGCCGGGATAGGTGGCGAGGAAGTCGAGCCCGTCCAGGTCTCCGGCGGTGTAGAGCGGCTTCACGTCGATGCCCTCGGGCGTGACCCACGCCTGCCCGCCGGCCTGGCCGGCCGCGGTCAGCGCGTCATGCCAGCGCTTCTCGTCGTGCGGGCCGGGCGCCGACGGCTCGGCCAGCTCGACGCGGGCGAAGTCGGGGACCTCCCAGCCGCCCGTCATCGCCGCGCTCCGAGCGCGTCGAGCATCCGGCCGGAGAACGCCAGCACGTCCATGTCGTCGATGATCCTCTCGTCAGCGCCGGGGGCCGGCCCCTGCGGGTCCCCGGCTGCCACCACGACCGTGGACGCGCCCTGCTCGCGGGCCCGGTCCACCGCCGCCCGCACCTCGTCCGCGCTCGCGTCGGCGCTTCCGCAGACGACCACAACCGAGGCCGGGCCGGCCGAGGGGCCGCCGGAGGGGGTGGTCCCGGCTCCATCGGGGGCACGGCCGGCGGCGGGTTCGGGGGCTGCGGTGATCGTGATGATGCCGGCCGGCGCGAGCAGGGCGGCGACCTGCCCGGTTCGGGCGACGCTGGCGCGGGATGCGTCAAGCGGCGACAGGGTCAGCGTCGGCGGCGACCCTGTCGCCAGCGCGTGGGCGTCGGCGCGGTCGCGGAGCTCCTCGTGCCACTGCGACCAGCGGATGCGCGGCAGGCCCGTCGGTGAGCGGTCCGGGCGGTCAGCGGCCTGCCTGCTGAGCAGGGTCTCGCCGATCAGCGGGAACTCGCTGACGCCGGTGACGGCCTCCCGCCGCCTCGCCAGCGCGTCCCGTCGCCGCTCGCGGCTGGCCGCCAGCCGTCCGGCGACGAGCCCGGCCGCCAGCGCCGCCCGCAGGCCGCCCGACCGCTCGATCTCCTGGAACCAGGCCCAGGCCTTGGCGGCGAGCCGCTCGGTGAGGTCCTCGACGTACCAGGAGCCGCCGGCCGGGTCGATCACCCGGGCGACGTGGGACTCCTCGACCAGCAGGGCGTGCACGTTGCGGGCGATCCGGCGGGCGAGCTTGTCGGGCTGCCCGATCGCGGCGTCGAAAGGCGCGACGGTGATCGCGTCGGCCCCGCCGACGCCGGCCGCGAAGCAGGCCAGGGTCGCGCGCAGGATGTTGTTCCACGGGTCCCGGCGGGTCAGCATCGACCACGAGCTGACCGCGTGCTGCCACTGTCCCCCGGCGTCGGAGGTGACACCGCACTGCTGGGCGACCCGGGCCCAGACCCGGCGGGCGGCTCGCAGCTTGGCGATCGTCGCGAACTGGTCGGCGGTCGCGGCGAAGCGGAACTCGAGCTGCCCGAACGCCGCTTCGGCCGACAGCCCGGCTGCCTGCATCGCCCGCAGGTACTCCAGGCCCCCGGCGAGGGCGCAGCCCAGTTCCTCCGCGTCGGTACCGCCGGCCTCGTGATAGGGCAGCGCGTCGACGACGATCGCGCGCACTCCGGGGTAGTCCGCCGCGCAGCGGCGGGCCAGGTCAGCGGCGGCCGCCAGCCCGGTGCCGGCCATATCGGCGACGGTGGTTGGGGCGGGCTCGACGCCGGTCCGGGCCAGGACCCCGAGCGGATCGGCGCCCAGGCAGCCGGCCAGCGCGCCGGGCGGCACCCCGCGGCCCGCGGCGACGTCGAAGAACGCCTCCGCCGCGCGGGCGAACTGCGCGCCCGCGTCGAGGTCGACCGGCGCCAAGTCGAGGTAGGTCTCGGCGAGCACGTCGGGCAGCGCGTCGACCGGGATCCGGCCGTCGCCCAGGCCGAGCCAGAGCGAGCTGACGCCGCCCTCGAGGTCCTCCTTGATCTGCTCGCGGGCCACCGCCGGGTCGGGATGCTGATGACGCTGCCGCACGTCCCATCCGCCGCGGTTGCCGGCCGGCCCGCGCCCGCGCACGAACGGCGACTGCCCCGGGAAGCCCGGGGCGGGCCTGGCGGCATCGCCGACGTACAGCGGCTCGATCTCGATGCCGTCGCCGGTGATTGTCGCGAGCTTCCGCTCCGGTGCGTCGCCGTCGACGCCGATCACCTTGGCCACCAGCCGCTGCCACTGCTGCCGGGTGGCGGCCGGGAACTCCGCCGCCAGCACCAGGTCGTCGGAGTCGGGCGCGGTGACGTCGGTCATGCGCGGGACAGGATCGCGCGAATCCGCCGCCTCTGACGCGGGCTGGTCGTGATCGCGTCGCTCATTGGTCACCCCTGGCAAAATGGTACCGAATCCCGTTCTTATGGTACCCAATCCCGCACCGCTGGTACAGGGCCACTCAACGTTGGGCGCGCGGTTACGCCCCGGGAGCTTTCACCAGTCTCAATGGCAACACCGCCCGGCCCCCAGTGCCCTCTCCACCCCTCAGCGTGTTCCGTTCGGGTCGCATAGAGCCCCCAACTCCCCACGATCCTGGCGGGGCGTCGAAAACGCCCGCCCGTTAGGCACACGGTGATCGTCCCCGTCTTGGCAGGCGGTGGCGACGATCAGGGACTTCGAGCCGGGGGCGGCGGCGGTGGTCGTCGTCGGGTACCCCCGCCTGTTCCCGTCCAGCCAGCAGGACGTCGCCGCGGCCAGCTGCGTCTGGCTGACCGACCCCAAGCGGGTCGCGCTCAACAGGCTCGACGCGAACCTGAACAAGGTCATCAGCGAGGCGGCCGCGAAGGAGCACCTCCCCTACGTCAATGTCACCGACACGCTGAAAGGCCACGAGGCCTGCACGGCCGACTCGTGGATCTACCCCGTGCCGGCCGTGGACCCCTGCAAAAACCGGACCCAGCAGGACGGGCACCCGACCGCGCCCGGGCAGGCGGCCATCGCCCGCAAGGTCGAGTCGTACCTCATGGGCCGGTTCTACACCTAGCGCCGGGGCGGTTCGAGGCGGCCGGCTGGTCAGGCGAACTGGGGGTAGAGCCCGGCGACGCCGGACGAGAGGCCGCCCAGGACCAGCCTGCTGAACTCGTCGGCGATGATCTCCGCGTCGCCCGCCGCGACCCCGTCGATCGCGATCTTGGCGATGTCGGCCGGGTTGGACTTGGGCGCGGTGACGTCCCTGGACATGTCAGTGTCCATGTAGCCGACGTGCAGTGAGCTGACCCGGGTGCCCTGGGGGGCGAGCTCCTGGCGCAGCGCGTTGGTGAGCGACCACTCGGCCGACTTGGCGGCGGAGTAGGCGCCGCTGCCGGGGAAGCTCACCCAGGACAGCGCCGACAGGATGTTGAGGACCGCGCTGCCCGGCTGGGCGGCGAGCTGCGGGGCGAACGCGCGGATGACCTCCAGCGTGCCGAAGAAGTGGGTGTCGAGCTCGAGCCTGGCGTCGGCCAGGTCCCCGGTCAGCAGCGAGGCCCCAGTCGAGGCGCCCGCGTTGTTGACCAGGATCGACACGTTGCCCGTGCGCGCTGCGGCGGCGGCGACCGAGGCGGGGTCGGTCACGTCGAGGGCGATCGGGATGACCCCGGCCAGGTCCACCGACTCGGGGTTGCGGGCGGCCGCGTAGACGGTCGCGCCCCGGTCGCGGAGCTCCTGGGCGAGGTGCCGTCCGAGGCCGCGGTTGGCCCCGGTCACGAGCGCTGTCTTTCCGGTGATCTCCATGAGAGCTCCTCCTGCTGAGTTGGTTTCCACAACCTAGCATGGCTGAGTACGGAAGCACAACTTAGAGGTACACTGGGGTCATGGCGAAGGTCCCCGATGCAACCTGCTCGATCGAGCGGAGCCTGGGCGTGCTCGGCGAGCGGTGGACATTTCTGATCCTGCGCGAGGCGTTTCTCGGCGCCGCCCGGTTCGTGGAGTTCCGCGACCGGCTCGGCGTCGCCCCCGACGTCCTCACCGACCGGCTGGCGACGCTGGTCGAGTTCGGGGTGCTCGAGCGCGAGCCCTACCGGGAGCCCGGCGCCCGCTCGCGGTTCGCCTACCGGCTGACCCCGGCCGGACGCGAGCTGCAGGTGGTGCTGGCCGCGCTCCAGCAGTGGGGCGACGAGCACCTGCCGAGACCGGAGGGCCCGAGCGTGCTGCGCCGGGTGGCCGGCACCGACTGCCCGGTGCACATCGGCTACATCGACCCCGGCGGCCGGGAGGTCCCCGCCGACGGCTTCGCGATGATCCCCACCTACCAGCCGCCCGCCGAAAACGAGTCATAAACCGCAAAGAGGAATTCACGGTCCGTTCGGCATAAATGCCTTTGATTTGCCTCCGGTAAAAAACTCGCCCTCGGAAAAAGGCCGCGAACGCCCGGAGAAAGTCGCACTTGTCCGGAAGTTCAGGCAATACCGGCCGTTGCGTCGGGCGACTTTGTTCCGTTAGCGTGTGCGTCGGCAGACAACGTTGGCAGCGGTTATGCGGGGCATTAGTTGAGTGCGATCTTCGGGCTGATTAGCCCCCATGGCGGCGGGCCGCCCGGCCGCGCGCTGCGGCAGATGCGATCCGCCCTGGCCGCCCACGGCGGCGACGGGAGCAGCACCTGGACCGGCAACGGGCGGGGCCTCGGGCTCGAGCTCAAGCGGGTGACCCCGGAGGACCTGGCCGAGCGGCAGCCCCTGATCAGCCGGGACGGCCAGCGGGTGCTGGTCAGCGACGGCCGGATCGACAATCGGCGCGAGCTCGCGGGCGAATTGGGGCTGGCGTGGGAATCGCCCCAGATCCCGGATTCCGCGTTCATCCTGGCCGCCTATGAGCGATGGGGCGAGGATTGCGCCGCCCGGCTGGTCGGGTCGTTCTCCTTCGCGATCTGGGACGAGCAGTGCCAGCGGCTGCTGCTGGCCCGGTCGCCGTTCGGCGCCAAGACCGTTTTCTACCATGAGGCGGCGGAATTCGTCGCCTTTGCCACCATGCCCAAGGCGCTTTTCGCGCTCCCCGGCGTGCCCCGCAGGCTCAGCCGCCAGGCCATCGCCGACCTGCTGATCCTGGTGCCGCCCGAGCCCGGCGCGAGCCTGTACGAGGGGATCAACAGCCTCGAGCCCGGCCACCTGCTCACGGCCGACCGCCGGGGGTGCCGGGTGCGGCGGTTCTGGTCGCCCGAGCTCCGGCGGGAGCTGCGGCTGTCGAGCGACCAGGAGTACGTGGACGCGTTCACCGAGCTCTTCGACCGGGTGGTGGCCGACCAGCTGCGCAGCCTCAGCCCGGTCGGCCTGCTGCTGAGCGCCGGCCTCGACTCGACGTCGGTCGCGGCCACGGCGGCGCCGCTGCTCGACAAGCGCGGCGAGCGCCTGACCGCCTTCACCGGCGCCCCGATGATCGGCTTCCGCGAGCCCGACCTGCCCGGCTGGCTGCTCGACGAGGCGCCGCTGGCGGGCGAGGTCGCCGCCGGCTACCGCAACGTCGATCACCTCGTGGTCCGGGCCCCGGGGGTGTTCCTTGACGACCTCGACCGGTTCTTCGACGTGGCCGAGACGCCCTACACCGGGACCGCCAGCCGCGTCTGGTACGAGGGCATCATGGCCGCGGCGCAGCGGCGGGACATCTCCGTGCTGCTGACCGGCAAGTGCGGGAACTACACGGTGAGCTGGCCCGGCACCGGCCTGATCCGCTCGCTCGTCGGCCAGGGGCGGTCGCGCCAGGCCTGGCGCGAGGCCCGCGCCCAGGCGCCGGCCGGAGGGATCAGGTCCACCGCCCGGATCTTCGCGCGGGGCGGGCTGGTCGCGCGGCTGCCCGGCCACGTTCAGCTCGCGATCACCAGCCGTCACTACGACGACCCGCTGCTCAGCCGCGAGGACTGGTGGTCGCCGCTGTCGCCGATCCACCCCGAGTTCGCCCGCGAGCAGCGGGTGGGCGAGCGCAGCCGCGCCCGGGCGTGCGACCGGTGGCTGCTGCGCCGGGTCGACACGCCCGCCGCCCGGCTGCGCCACCTGATGGATGACGTTCATCACGTCAGCGGGATCAACGGCGCCTACTCGGCGATGTACGGAGTCGACATTCGCGACCCCACCGGGGACGCGCGGATCGCGCAATTCTGCCTGTCGCTGCCGGAGGCGCAGTGCTCCCGCCAGGGGACGACGCGCTCGCTGATCCGCCGGGCGATGGCGGGCCGGCTGCCGGCCGAGATCGTGACCGGCAGCAGGCACGGCATCGACACCGCCGACTGGTTCGAGCGGCTGTCCGACGCCCGCGGCGTGGTGCAGGAGGAGCTGCGGCTGCTGGAGCGGAGCGAGACCGCCCGGGCCGTGCTCGACCTGCCCCGGCTGCGCGGGCTGGCCGACACCCTGGGCTCGCCGCCCGCCGACGCCTACCAGCGGCTGCTCGACTACCGGCACGTGCTCGAGCGGGGACTGATGGCGGGCCGGTTCCTGCGCTGGTTCGAGGACGGCCACTCCTCCGTCTGATAGGCGGGGCCGGCGCTTAGCATGGGAGGCGCCAGCCCCGAAGGCAACCATGGAGGGACCACATGACATCCGCAAGCGCAGCCGTCGTCGGCGCCATGTACATCGCGGGAGACGCGGTCTTCGGTGACGCCGGGGCCTTCCGCGCCGTCGACCCGGCCGACGGCACCGCGCTTGAGCCCGGCTTCCAGTTCGCCGACGGCAAGCTCGTGGCCCGCGCGGCGGAGCTGGCCGAGTCCGCCTTCGAGCCCTTCCGGGCCGCTCCGATCGAGCAGCGCGCCCGGCTGCTCGAGCTCGCCGCCGACGAGATCGACGCGGTGACCGAGGAGGCCGCCGAGCGCGCGCACCGCGAGACCGGCCTGCCGCTGCCGCGGCTGACG
>DATCGA010000193.1:0-6893 GCA_036509215.1 Trebonia sp. | reverse complement strand
GCGTGGCCCGGGCCCGCTGCAGCGCGCTGTTGACCGACGGCACGGTGGCCTCGAGCGCGGTCGCGGCCTCGGCGGCCGACAGCTTCAGCACCTCGCACAGGATCAGCGCCGCCCGCTGCCTGGCCGGCAGATGCTGCAGCGCGGTCACGAACGCGAGCCGCACCGAGTCGCGCAGGGCCGCGATCTCGGCCGGGTCGCCGCGCTCGGGCACGACCATCGCGTCCGGGATCGGGGTGACCCAGATGTCCTCGGCCGGTCCGGGCCGCAGCAGCGACTCGACCGGCGGCGAGGACGGCCCCAGGTCCATCGGCAGCGCCCGCCGCTTCTCACCTCGCAGCGCGTCGAGGCACACGTTGGTCGCGATCCGGTACAGCCACGACCGCAGCGAGGACCGGGCCTCGAACCCGTCCGCCCCCCGCCAGGCGCGCAGCATCGTCTCCTGCACGGCGTCTTCCGCCTCGAACGCCGAACCGAGCATCCGGTAGCAGTACCCGGTCAGCTCACGCCGGTACGTCTCGAGGTCGGCACTTCCGAAACTACTGGTAGTCGCTGTCTCTGCCACGTTCCCACCATAGGCGGGGGTACTGACATTCCAGGGGAAGAACCGATACCCGGCCTCCCGGTAAGGCGCTTTCCCTGCGAACCAGCTCGGTGGGGAGGATAACCGCGGCGGGCGACTCCCCGGCCAGCGCGGCTAGCAGCAGGCGCACCATCTCGCCGCTGATCCGCTTCAGCGGCTGCCGCATGGTCGTCAGGGCGGGCCGGGCGGCGATCGCGGCTGACGAATCATCGAATCCGCCCACCGCCACGTCTTCCGGCACCCGGCGGCCGGCCCGGCGCAGCGCGACCAGCGCGCCCAGCGCCATCACGTCCGACGCCACGAAGACGGCGTCCAGGTCAGGATGGCGCTCCAGGAGCACGGACATCGCGCGTTCGCCCGAATCCTGGGAGTAGTCGCCGGGCTCGGTCATCGTCGGGTCGAACGAGCCCGCGATCACGTCCCGGTAGCCTTCCAGCCGCTGCTGCCCGCCGGAGGTGTCAAGCGGGCCGGTGATCGTCGCTATCCGCGTCCGCGGCAGCGACCGGAGGTAGCCGACCATGGTCCGCGCCCCGCTCCGGTCGTCCGCCGCCACGTAGGCGATGGTGGATTCGTAGCCGAGCGGCGCGCCGATCGCGACGGCGGGCACGCCGGCCGTGGCCAGCAGCTTCAATAGCGGATCGCCGGCGTGCGCGGACACCAGCAGCGCCCCGTCCACGTGCCCGGCGGCGAGGAAGCGGGTCACCCGGATGCGTTCCGAGGGCGTCGCGGCGATGCACACGAACAGCCCGATGTCGTGCTCGGCGAGCGCCTGCGTGCAGCCGCGCAGGAGCACGGCGAAGTTCGGGTCGGCGAACAGCCGCTCGGCCGGCTCGGAGAGGATGAACGCGACCGATTCCGAGCGCTGCGTCACCAGCGAGCGGGCGTGCTGGTTGACCACGTAGCCGGTCTTCTTGATCGCGCGGTTGACCGCCTCCAGGGTTCCCGGCGACACGTAGTGCCCGCCGTTCAACACCCGCGATACGGTGCCTCGCGACACACCTGCCTCCGCCGCCACGTCTTCGATCGTGGGGCGTCGCCGTCCGTTCATACCTCTTGTTTACTGCTTGTTCTTCACTGCTTGACCGCCCCGGAGGCGATGTCGGTCCGCCAGTACCTCTGCAGCGCCAGGAACACGACGATCAGCGGCAGGATCGACAGCATCGAGCCGGTGACGACCAGGCTGTACAGCGAGGGGGCGGTCGACCCGCGGTTCAGCAGCGTGTACAGCCCGACCGTGAGCGGGAACTTGTTCTCGTCGCTGAGCATGATGTACGGCAGCAGGAAGTTGTTCCACACCGCGACGAACTGGAACAGGAAGACGGTCACCAGGCCGGGCACCATCATCGGGACCGCGATCCGGGCGAACAGCCGTCCTTCCCGGCAGCCGTCCACCCGCGCCGACTCGATCACCTCGTCGGGAACGGCCGCCATGGCGTAGATCCGCGCCAGGTAGATCCCGTAGGGCGACAGCACCGAGGGCAGCAGCACCGACCAGTAGCTGTCGGTCAGCCCGAACTTGGCCAGCAGCAGGTACTGCGGCACCGCCAGCACCACCGGCGGCACCAGGACCCCCGCCAGCAGCAGGTTGAACAGCGCCGAGCGGCCGCGGAACTCGTACTTGGCCAGCGCGTACCCGGTCAGCGCGGAGACGGCGACCGACAGCGCCGCGCCGCCGCCGGCGTACAGCGCCGTATTGAGCATCCAGTGCCAGAAGACGCCGTCGGCGTAGGAGGACAGGGCGGTGATGTTCGACCACAGCGAGCCGTTGGGCGCGAAGGTGAACGTGTTGAATAGTTGCGCGGTGCTTTTGGTCGACGCGATGAGCACCCACGCCACCGGAAGCAGGCAGTACGCCGCCCCGAGGACCAAGACGGCGGTGGGCAGCGCCGCCCGCCGGCGGCCCCGGCCCCGGCGCCGTCGCCGCTCGTCGGCGGCGGCGGGGGCCTCCGTCAGCGCTCCGTCGATCCGCAGTAGCGCCACGGCCCCTCACCGCCCCTGGAGCACGTATTTGTTGCTCAGCCGCAGCAGCCCGTACGAGAGCGCGAACATGCCGGCCGCGATCACCACCGAGAGCGCGGCGGCCGCGTAGGCGTTGTTGTCGTTGAACGCCAGATCGTAGATCTTCATCAGCGGCATCCAGTCCGGGGAGATCGTGTTGGTGAGCGGGGCGAGCGTCTGCGGCTCGTTGAAGACCTGCAGGGTGGCGATGATCGAGAAGACCCCGGTGAGGACCAGGGCCGGCGCGATGATCGGGATCTTGATCCGCAGCGCGATCTGGACCTGCGACGCCCCGTCGATCCTGGCCGCCTCGTACAGTTCGGACGGCGCGGACCGCAGCGCGGTGTAAATGACGATCATGTTGAACCCGGTGCCGCCCCAGACGCCGATGTTGGCGACCGAGAACAGCGCCAGGTGGGAGGCGAACAGGTTGGGCATCGACAGCCCGAGCCGGGCCAGGATCGCCGGGAACGGCGACACCGTGGGCAGGTAGAGGAACCCCCACAGCAGCGAGGCGATCACCGTCGGCACCGCGTAGGGCAGGAAGATCGACAGCCGCGCGAAGCGCTGGAACCCCACCCGCTCGGCGTCCAGCAGCAACGCGAACACCAGGGCGAGGCCGAGCATCACCGGCACCAGGATCAGGCTGTACAGGAGCACCCGCAGCAGGGCGGCGAGGAAGGTCGGATCGCTGAGCTCGGTGGCGTAGTTGGCCAGGCCCGCGAAGACCTGCCGTCGATTCCCCGGGCCCAGGCCGAGGCCGCTGACCTGCGATTTCTGAAATGACAGGTACACCGTGTAGCCGATCGGGATGAGCAGCAGCAGCGCGAACAGCGCCACCGCGGGCGCCACGAAGGCGTACGGCGCCAGACGCGGCGCCGTACGCGTGCGTGCCTGCCTCACGTCAGCCGGCCGCAACCGTGAAGCCGCTCTTCTTCATGTCGCTCAGCACGGCCGACTGGACCTGCGCAAGCGGGCCGAGGAACGACGCCTTGCCGGTGACCGCGCCGCCGAACGCGGTGGTGAACTCGGTGTAGGCGACGTCCACGTCCGGGCCCCAGGCAACCGGCGAGGCCTCGGCCGCGTACTGCTTGGCCAGCGACCAGAAGTCCGACTGGCTGGCGAAGTAGGACGGCGGCGTCGACAGGGAGCTCTCGGCCGCGATGTCGGCCGGGTAGATGCCGCTGTCGGCGGCGAGCGCGGCGGTGGCCGCCGGACTCGTGTTCAGCCAGGCCGCGAACTCGGCGGCGGCCTGCTGGTGCTTGGAGGCGGCGAGCACCGCGGTCGACGACCCGCCCCAGTTGCCGACGACGCCCGCCCCGGCCGTCCACTGCGGCAGCTCGGCCATGGCCCACTTGCCGGTGTTCGACGGCGAGGCCGACGGCATGTCACTGGGCGCCCAGACGTCGGATACCCACGCGATGTACTTGCCGTCGTTCATCCCCTTGTCCCAGGCGGCGGTCCACTGCGGCTGGTTGTCCACCCCGCCCGCGGCCACGAGCGACTGCCAGTAGGAGGCCACCTTCTGGCTGGCGGCGCCGTCGATGCCGACCGTCCAGGTGCTGCCGGAGGCGGACCACCACTGCGCCCCCGCCTGCTGCGTCAGCCCGGCGAACTCGCCCGGGTCGACGCTGGAGAACGTGCCCAGGTACACGCCCGGCGCCTCGGCGTGCAGCTTGGTCGCGTCGGCGGCGAACTGCGCCCAGGTGGCGGGCACGGCGAGGTGGTACTTCTTGAACAGGTCGGCGCGGTAGAACAGCGCCATCGGCGCGGCATCCTGCGGCACCCCGTACAGCGCGCTGGTGCCGAGCGTCACCTGGTTCCAGTTGCCGGCCGGGAAGTCGCTCTTGAGCCCGGAGTCGTACTGCGCGACGTTGGCCAGGTAGTCGTTGGAGACCAGGGTCGGCAGCGCCTGGTACTCGACCTGGGCGAGGTCCGGCGGGTTGCCGGCCTTCGCGGCGGTGAGCAGCTTGGTGAGCTCGGCGTCGCCGCCGGCCTGGACCTGCACCTGGACCTGGACATCGGGGTGGGACTTGTTCCAGATGGCGACCACCTTGTTCAGGTCCGGCACCCAGGACCAGAAGGTCAGCGTTACCTTCGGCCCGGCCGCTGCCGAAGCGGACGTGGCCGACGCGCCGGCGGAGGACGCGGTCGACGTCGCGGCCTGCTGCACGACGCCGGGATCGCGGTCGACCTGGGCACGCCCACGGCCGCCCCGCCGCCCTGGTTCCTGCGCCTGCACCCGCAGTCGCGCCCGGTCACCAGGGACGGGCGGGCCCTCGGGGGCGGGTCGCGCCAGGCGTACTGCCCGTCAAGCCCGGCCTATGCCGAGGCGGCGTCAGGGATCACCCGGCAGCTCGCGATCCGGTACGGCCGGCATCCACCGGTCGTGCTCTGGCACGTCAACAACGAGTACGGCGCTCCGCTCGGCGAGTGCTACTGCGAGGTCTCGGCCTCGGCGTTCCGCGACTGGCTGCGGGCGCGGTACGACGATCTGGAGACGCTGAACGAGCGCTGGGGCACCGCCTTCTGGTCGCAGCGCTACGCGGAGTGGGAGGAGATCGACGCCCCCCGCGCCTCCACCAGCGTGGTCAATCCCGGCCAGCGGCTCGACTTCGCCCGGTTCAGCTCCGACGCGCTGCTCGCCTGCTTCACCCGGGAACGGGACATCCTCAGGGCGGCGTCGCCCGACGTCCCCGTCACCACCAACTTCATGGCCAACAACTGCAAGAACGTCGACTACTGGCGGTGGGCGAGCGAGGTCGACGTGATCTCCAACGACAACTACCTGATCGCCGAGCGGGCCGACTCCTACCTGGACCTGGCCATGTCGGCCGACCTGACCAGGTCGCTGGCGGACGGCGGCCCGTGGCTGCTGATGGAGCACTCGACCAGCGCCGTGTCCTGGCAGCCGCGCAACGTCGCCAAACGGCCGGGCGAGATGCGCCGCAACTCGCTCGCGCACGTGGCCAGGGGCGCCGACGGAGTGCTGTTCTTCCAGTGGCGGGCCGGGCGGTTCGGCGCCGAGAAGCACCACTCGGCGATGCTGCCCCAGGCAGGCACCGACACCCGGGTCTGGCGGGAGGTGGTCGCCCTCGGCCGCGAGCTGGCCGGCCTGGCCGGGATGCGCGGCAGCCGGGTCGAGCCGGACATCGCGATGGTCTGGGACTGGGAATCGTGGTGGGCGCAGGAGCTCGAGTGGCGGCCCAGCGTCGATCTCGGCTACCTAGAGCGGGTCCGCGCCTGGTACGAGGCGTCCTGGCGGGCCGGGCTGACGGTCGACTTCGCCCACCCCGAGGCCGATCTGAGCCGGTACCGGCTGGTCGTGGCGCCGTCGCTCTACCTGACCACGCCGGAGGCGGCCGAGAACCTGCGCGGCTACGTCGAGGACGGCGGGACGCTGCTGGTCGGCTGCTTCTCCGGGATCGTGGACGCCTGGGACCGGGTCCACCCCGGCAGCTACCCCGGCGGGCTGCGCGAGGTGCTCGGCGTGACGGTCGAGGAATGGCTGCCGCTGCGGGCGGGGGAACGGTCCGGGCTGGCGTGGGAAGCCGGTCTCGGCTGGGAGGCGGCCGACGCGGGCCTCGGCTGGGCCGACGGCTGGACCGAGGCGGTGCGGCTGGCCGGCGCCAAGGCCGTCGCCCGGTACGCCGACGGCCCGGCGGCCGGCGGCCCCGCCGTCACCAGGCACGAGCTCGGCCACGGGCAAGCGTGGTACGTGTCCGCCCGCACCGACGCCGACGCCACCGCCGCCCTCCTCGCCGCCGCCTGCGAGTCGGCCGGCCTCGCCGCCGTCGACACCGGCATCAGTCCCACCACCGGCACCAGCACAGGCGCCGCCGGTCGGCCGGCCGGCGGCGGCTGGCCGCGCGATCTGGAGATGGTGCGCCGCACCGACGGGGAGCGCCGGTTCATCACGCTCATCAACCACGGGCAAGAGAGCGCGGACGTCATGATCGGCGATCGGCTCGTGCGCGTCCCCGGCGGCGACGCCACTATCATCCAGACCGGGTCATTAGGTCAGCTCGAGCAGCAGGGCGACGAGGTCGGCCGGGCGGTTCATCGCGATCACGTGGTCGCTGTCCACTTCCCGGTACCGCCAGTCCTGGCTGGTCTTCGCGTGGTCGGCCGCCGTCCAGAACGCGGACGCGCGCCCGCCGCCGGCCGGCCGGGGCTCCCGGGTGGCCTTGACGTACGTCCGGCTGAACGGGTACTCCGCCAGCGGCCGCTCCAGCCGGACCGGCTCGGTGAAGCAGCCGACCGGGTGCGGCGAGCGGCGGGCGGCGGCCCAGTCGGCCGCGGCGGCGTCGTCCAT
>DATCGA010000192.1:0-24040 GCA_036509215.1 Trebonia sp. | reverse complement strand
GGCCGCATCTGCTCGTCGTCGGCGTGGAACCGAATCGCCTGCGCGCCCTTGCTGACCAGCAGCAGGTCCTCCTCCGGCGACACCAGCGCGGCGCCGATCACCTCGTCGTCCTCGCGGAGGTTGATCGCGATCAGCCCGGCCGTGCGCGGCGAGTCGTATTCGGACAACCGCGACTTCTTCACGAGCCCGGACCGGGTCGCGAGCACCAGGTACGGCGCCACGGTGTAGTCCCGCAGCGTGAGCACCTCGGCGATCTGCTCGTCGGGCTGGAAGGCGAGCATGTTGGCCACGTGCTGGCCGCGCGCGTCCCGTCCGGCGTCGGGGAACTCGTAGCCCTTGGCCCGGTACACCCGGCCCTTGTTGGTGAAGAACAGGATCCAGTTGTGCGTTGACGTGACGAAGAAGTGGTCCACGATGTCCTCGGACCGAAGTGCCGCACCGCGAACCCCCTTGCCGCCACGTCGCTGTGCCCGGTATTGGTCGGTGTTGGTCCGCTTTGCGTACCCGCCGCGGGTGATCGTAACCACGATGTCGGACTCGGCGATCAGGTCCTCGTCGGCCACGTCGCCGTCGAAGGCGACGATCTCGGTCCGCCTGACATCCCCGTACTTGCCGACGATCTCGCCGAGCTCGGAGCTCACGATCTCCCGCTGCCGCGACGGCGACGCCAGGATCGACTCGAGGTTGGCGATCCGCGCCTCGAGCTCATCGCGCTCTTCGATCAGCTCCTGCCGCTCGAGGGCGGCCAGCTTGCGCAGCTGCATGTCGAGGATGGCCCGGGACTGGATCTCGTCCAGCCCGAGCAGCGCCATCAGGCCCTGCTGCGCGACCGAGGCCGACTCGGAGCCCCTGATCAGCGCGATGACCTGGTCGATGGCGTCGATCGCGGCCAGCAGCGCGGCGACGATGTGCAGCCGCTCCTGGGCCTTGCGGAGCCTGAACCGGGTCCGCCGCTGGATGACCTCGATCTGGTGCGCGACCCAGTACCTGATCACCTGGTCGAGGCGGAGCGTGCGGGGCACGCCGTCCACCAGGGCCAGCATGATCACGCCGAACGTGTCCTGGAGCTGGGTGTGCTTGTAGAGGTTGTTCAGCACGACCTTGGCGACCGCGTCCCGCCGCAGCACGATCACCAGCCGCTGGCCGGTCCGGCCGCTGGTCTCGTCGCGCACGTCGGCGATGCCGGACAGGCGGCCTTCCCTGACCAGCTCGGCGATCTTGGACGCCAGGTTGTCCGGGTTGACCTGGAACGGGAGCTCCTTGACGACCAGGCAGTTGCGGCCCTGGATCTCCTCCATGTCGACCACCGCGCGCATGGTGATCGAGCCGCGGCCCGTCCGGTAGGCCTCACGGATTCCGCGCCGCCCGACGATCTGCCCCTTGGTCGGAAAGTCGGGACCGGGGACCCGCTCCATCAAACCGTCGAGCAGGTCCTCGTACGGCGCCCGATAGGGCTGGTCGTCGTCGGCCTCGGCCGGCGGCTCGGCCGCCGGGGCCTCGAACCGCTCGTAGTTGTCCAGGTACCACTGAACGCCGTCCGCGACCTCGCGCAGGTTGTGCGGCGGGATCTTGGTCGCCATCCCGACGGCGATGCCCTCGGAGCCGTTGACGAGCAGGTTCGGGAACCGGGCGGGCAGCACCACCGGCTCGGCCGACCGGCCGTCGTAGTTCGGCCGGAAGTCGACGGTCTCCTCGTTGATGTCCCGCAGCATCTCCATCGCCAGCGGGGCCAGGCGGCACTCGGTGTACCGCATGGCGGCGGGCGGGTCGTTGCCGGGCGAGCCGAAGTTTCCCTGCCCGTCGACCAGCGGCATCCGCAGCGTCCAGGGCTGGGCCATCCGCACCAGCGCGTCGTAGATGGAGCTGTCGCCGTGCGGGTGGTAGTTGCCCATCACCTCGCCGACCACGCGCGAGCACTTGAAGTACCCGCGGTCGGGCCGGAAGCCGCCGTCGTACATCGCGTAGAGGATGCGCGTGTGCACCGGCTTGAGCCCGTCGCGCACGTCGGGCAGCGCCCGGCCGACGATGACCGACATCGCGTAGTCGATGTAGCTGCGCTGCATCTCGACCTGGATGTCAACCGGCTCGGTCCGGTCGTGCCCCTCCGCGGGCGGCCCCATCACTTCGGTCACTTCGCAACCTCTCGTTCAAAGATCAAGATCAAAAGATCAACACGGTCATGTCGAACGGACCGTGGTTTCACGTGAATCGCTCCGCCGGAAGCACCTTCCCGGCTCTGCCTAAATGTCTAGGAACCGCACGTCCTTCGCATTACGAGTGATGAAGGCGCGGCGGGACTCCACGTCCTCGCCCATCAGCACGCTGAACAGCTCGTCCGCCTGCGCCGCGTCGTCCACGGTGACCTGGAGCAGCACCCGCCGGGCCGGGTTCATCGTGGTCTCCCAGAGCTCGTCTGCGTTCATCTCGCCGAGCCCCTTGAACCGCTGCACCCCGTCGCGCGGGCGAGGGTCCCTGCGCCCGGCGGCGATCCCCGCCTCGATGACCCGGGTCAGCTCGACGTCGGAGAACACGTAGTCAGGGTTGACGCCGCGCTCGACCCACTTGATCTTGAACAGCGGCGGCTGCGCGAGGTAGACGTATCCGGCCTCGATCAGCGGCTTCATGAACCGGAAGAGCAGCGTCAGCAGCAGCGTCCTGATGTGCTGCCCGTCCACGTCGGCGTCCGCCATCAGGATGATCTTGTGGTAGCGGAGCTTGTCGATGTCGAACTCGTCGTGAATGCCCGCGCCGAGCGCGGTAATCATCGACTGGACCTCGTTGTTCTTCAGCACCCGGTCGATGCTGGACTTCTCGACGTTGATGATCTTGCCGCGAATCGGCAGGATCGCCTGGAACTTCGGATCCCGCCCGCCCTTGGCCGAGCCGCCCGCGGAGTCGCCCTCGACCACGTAGATCTCGGACTTGGCGGGGTCGGTCGACTGGCAGTCGGCCAGCTTGCCCGGCAGCCCGTTGCTCTCCATGGCCGACTTGCGCCGGGTGAGGTCGCGCGCCTGGCGGGCCGCGATCCGCGCCCGCGCCGCCTGGCTGGACTTGTTGATGATGTCCTTGGCCTCGCCGGGATTGCGGTCGAGCCAGTCGCGCAGCCGGTCGTTGGCGGCCTTCTGCACGAACGACTTGGCCTCGGTGTTCCCCAGCTTGGTCTTGGTCTGCCCCTCGAACTGGGGCTCGGCCATCTTGATGGAGATGATCGCGGTCAGGCCCTCGCGGACGTCCTCGCCGGTGAGGTTGTCGTCCTTCTCCTTGAGCAGCTTCTGGTCGCGCGCGTACTTGTTGATGACCGAGGTCAGGGCGGTGCGGAACCCTTCCTCGTGGGTGCCGCCCTCGGCCGTGTTGATCACGTTCGCGAACGAGTGCACGGACTCGCTGTACGCGGTCGTCCACTGCATCGCGATCTCGACCGACATGCCAGGCTGCTCGTCGCCGAACTCGATGACCGAGGGGTGCACCGACTCCCTGGAGGCGTTCAGGTAGCGGACGAAGTCGGCGATGCCGCCCGGGTACTGGTACACCACCGTGCGGGCCTTGTGCGCGGTCGCCTGCGGGGCGACCTCCTGGTCGTCCTCGGTGGCGGCGACCTTGGCCGGCCGCTCGTCGCTGATCGAGATCCGCAGCCCCCGGTTGAGGAACGCCGTCTCCTGCATCCGGCGCGACAGCGTCTCGAAGGACCAGTCGGTGGTCTCGAAGATCCCGCCGTCCGGCCAGAACGTTATCGTCGTGCCCGTTTCCTCGGTGGTCTCGCCGCGGGCGAGCTTCGTGACCGGGGCACCGCCGGCGTAGGACTGCGACCAGACGTAGCCGTCCTTGTGGATTTCCACCTCGAGCCGGACCGCAAGCGCGTTCACCACCGAGAGGCCGACACCGTGCAGGCCGCCGGAGACGGCGTAGGACCCCTTATCGAACTTGCCGCCGGCGTGCAGCGTGGTCATCACGACCTCAACCGCCGGCCGGTGCTCGATCGGGTGGTCGTCCACCGGGATGCCACGGCCGTCGTCAACGACCCGGACGCCGCCGTCGGCCAGCAGCGTCACCTGGATGTCGGTCGCGTAGCCCGCCAGGGCCTCGTCGACCGAGTTGTCCACAACCTCGTAGACCAGGTGGTGCAGCCCGCGCTCGCCGGTCGAGCCGATGTACATGCCGGGACGCTTACGGACGGCCTCAAGACCCTCGAGTACCGTGATAGACCGCGCATCGTAATCGTTCGACAAGTTCGACAAATGAAAACTCCATCCTGCTGCTGGCAGTGACTGGTTCCCGGCGACCGGTGCCCCCGGTCACCAGACGATCGGACGGGCGCTCGTGCCCGGCGGTCGTGCGGCCTCACGCAGCCCCAGTCACCGGCCAGTCTTAGCCGCGTGACTACCCTTTATTTTACCTGTGGTTAAGGACTCTCGCGGTTGCTTGGCGGTACGGGTTCCGGCGTGGCGGGGCCGCCGCCCGGGCGTGATCATCTGGCCCGCAAACGTCCGGATTGTCTGGGCGGGGCAGAAGGTCCGCGAACGCGAATTCTGGTCACCGTGCCATGGCCGAGCTCCTCCGCCAGGCGCCTGATCAGCTGCGGTGCCATCAGCCGGACCTGGGCGGCCCAGGCGTCGGAGTCGGCGGTCACGGTGAGCTCGCCGTTGTCGAAGCCGTCGGGCCGGGTGTGCGTTGCCAGCTGGGGGCCGACGATCTGGGGCCAGTCGCCGAAGACCGCGCCGACGGCCACCCGCTGACGCCAGCCCCGGGCCGAGAGCAGGCCGCCGACGGCGGCGTTGAGCGCCTGGGGATCATCCCGTCTTGGTCGGGCCGACCAGGCGGCTGATTGCTCGCCTGGGGGAGTCGCCTCGGTCCGTTCGACATCCGGATTTTGATTTTGCCGACGTGAAGTGGCGCCCGCGCCGGGCCGGTCGCCTCTCGCCCAGGCGTCCGCTCTTGCTCTGGCCAGCGCCTCGGCCGCCAGCCGGGCGCGTTCGGGGTCAGGTCGCATCGGGCGGGGCGCCGGGTGAAGTGAGCGCGCCGGCCGTGACGGTGAAGCGTGCGCCGGCCAGGATCTCGGGGACGTCCGCGGGCACCGCCGCGGTCACCAGGACCTGCTCGGCGGTGGCGACCAGGGCCGCCAGCCGGTCGCGGCGGCCCGCGTCCAGCTCGGCGAACACGTCGTCCAGGATCAGCACCGGGTCCTCGCGGCCCGCCCGCAGCAGGTCGAAGCTGGCCAGCCGGAGCGCGAGCGCCAGCGACCAGGATTCGCCGTGGCTGGCGTAGCCGCGGGCGGGCAGGTCCCTGATGCTCAGCTCGAGCTCGTCGCGGTGCGGGCCGGCCAGGCAGACGCCGCGGTCGAGCTCGGACGGCCTGACCTCGAGCAGGGCCGCCCGGAGGGACTTCTCGGCCGCGCGGACGCGCTCACCGTGGCTCTGGCTCGCTCCCGGGGGTTCTGCGACCTCATCGGGCGCCTCGAATGAGCGCCGGTAGGCGATCTCGGCCGGGCCCCGGTCGCCGCCCGCCACCGCCAGGTAAGCGCGCTCGACATGCGGGCGGAGCGCCTGGACGAGATGCTCGCGCGCGACCAGCAACTCGGCCCCGGCCCGGGCCAGGTGAGCGTCCCAGACGTCGAGGGTGGCGGTGACCGCCTCCCTCGACTGCCGGTTGCCCTTGGGCCCGCCCTTCGGGCCGGCCGACTTGAGCAGGGCGGTGCGCTGCTTGAGCACTCGCTCGTAGTCGGCCCGGACCGAGGCGTAGCGCGGCGCCATCGCCACCAGCAGGTCGTCGAGGAACCGGCGGCGCTCGCCTGGATCGCCCTTGACCAGGGCGAGGTCCTCGGGCGCGAACAGCACCGTGCGGAGCACCCCGAGGACGTCGCGCGGCTTGGTCAGCGGCGTCCGGTTGAGCCGCACTCGGTTAGCGCGGCCCGCGTTCAGCTCGATCTCCACCAGCGCGTCGTTCGCGCTGGTGGAGACGGCCGCCCGGATGATCGCCTGCTCCGCGCCCGCCCTGATCAGCGGCGCGTCCTGGGCGGACCGGTGGCTGCTGAGCGTAGCCGCGTAGCCGACCGCCTCGACCAGGTTGGTCTTGCCCTCGCCGTTGGCCCCGCCGAAGAGCGTCACACCCGGCCCGAGCGGCACGTCGACGGCCGCGTACGAGCGGAAGTCGGTCAGCGCGAGGCGGGTTAGGTGCACGCCTCTGAGCGTATCGGCTCACACCGACACTGACCGGCCCCAGCCGCTCGGCCCGATCAGCCGGCCGACCTGATCGGCATGATCACGTAGCGGTAGTCGGGGGTGGCCTCGCCCTTGCCGGTGATCACCGCGGGCCTGGTGGGCGTGGTGAACGAGATCCGGACGGTGTCGGAGTCGACCGCGCCGATGCCGTCGAGCAGGTACTGCGGGTTGAACGCGATCTGCATCTCGTCGCCGTCGTAGGACGCCTGGATCGCCTCGCTCGCCTGGGCCTCGTCGCCCGCCCCGGCCTCGAGCAGGACCTCGCTGCTGGCGAACGTGAGGCGGACCGGGGTGTTCCGCTCGGCGACCAGGGCGACGCGCTTGACCGCGTCCGCGAACGGCGCCGCGGGCAGCTCGGCGACCGAGGAGAACTCGTTCGGCAGCAGCGTCTGGTAGCGGGGGTACTCGCCGGACAGCAGCCTGGTGGTGGTCCTGCGGCCGCTGCCCTCGAATCCGATGATGCCCTCGCCCATGCCCCCGTCGCCGGTGGCCAGGGCCACCGCGACCTCGGCGCCGCTCGTCAGCGCGCGGGCGGTGTCGCTGAGCACCCGGGCCGGGACGAGGACGGCCGTGTTGAGGCCGGGCGCGACCGGGGTCCAGCGCAGCTCGCGGACCGCGAGACGGTACCGGTCGGTGGCGACGAGCGTGATCGTGTCCTCGTTGATCTCCATCCGGATGCCGGTCAGGGCGGGCAGCGTGTCATCCCTGCCCGCCGCGATCGCCACCTGGCTGATGGCCGAGGCGAACGTGTCCGCGCCGATGGTGCCGGTGGTCTCGGGCATGCCCGGCAGGGTCGGGTACTCCTCGGTCGGCAGCAGCATCAGCGTGAACGTGGCGCTGCCGCACTTGACCGTGGTCCTGGTGCCGTCGGTGCTCAGGTCGACCGGCCTGGCCGGCAGCGAGCGCACGATCTCGGCCAGCAGCTTGCCCGAGACGAGCACGGTGCCGGGCTCGTCGGCCTGCACCGGGATCGTCGACTGGGCCGAGACCTCGTAGTCGAAGGTCGACAGGGTCAGTTCGCTGCCTGCCTGGAGCCGCATGCCGGCCAGCACGGGGGCCGTCGGGCGCGCCGGTAGCGCGCGGGCGGTCCATGCGACGGCCTCAGCGAGTGGGTCACGCTCAACCTGGAGCTTCATGGGATGCCTCCTGCCGGGGTCGGTGATGTTTGCGGTTCCCCGCTGGCGGGGTATTTGGCTGGTGCGACGGCGGTCCGTACAGGGTTTCCCCAGCCGGGCCGCGCACCTACTTGTTTTTGAGGTCTATTCAGTTATAGGAACGTCGTAGTCATAGGGCCTGTGGATTGTGGGGAAAACATCGTTCCCCCAGTTCGCGGCCCATTTTTTGTGCACAGGGGTTGTGTGCGCTGTGTGGACGTCCGAGGGGGTGGTGTGGACGCTGCCCAGGTTTCCCCCAGTTGTCCACCAGCTGTCCCCTGGTTATCCCCCGCTGGTCCACAAGGTTATCCACACCGCTTATCCACAGACCTGGATAACTCGTGTGGGTAACCTGTGAGTGGATCTTGGAAAGCTGTTGCGGATCGCAAGAAATCCGGGTTGTTGGCACTAGCTTGCCCGAGCCTGCTGCTTGATGCGGTTGGTGAGCTCGGTGACCTGGGTGTAGATCGACCGGCGTTCGGCCATCAGCGAGCGGATCTTGCGGTCCGCGTTGATGACGGTGGTGTGGTCGCGGCCGCCGAACTGCTGGCCGATCTTGGGCAGCGACATGTCGGTCAGCTCACGGCACAGGTACATGGCGATGTGCCGGGCGGTCACCAGGACCCGCGAGCGGCTGGTGCCGCACAGGTCCTCGATCGTCAGCCCGAAGTAGGCCGCAGTCTGGCCCATGATGGTCGCGGCCGTGATCTGCGGCCCGCCGCCCTGGGTCTCGGGTATCAGGTCCTTGAGCACGATCTCGGCCAGGCTGATGTCGACGCTCTGGCGGTTGAGGCTGGCGAAGGCGGTGACGCGGATGAGCGCGCCCTCGAGTTCGCGGATGTTGGTGGAGATCCGGCTGGCGATGTACGAGAGCACGTCCGCGGGCGCGTTCAGCCCCTCCTGGATCGCCTTCTTGCGGAGGATCGCGATCCGGGTCTCGAGCTCGGGCGGCTGAACGTCGGTCAGCAGCCCCCACTCGAACCGGCTGCGCAGCCGGTCCTCCAGGGTGACCAGCCGCTTGGGCGCCCGGTCGGAGGAGATCACGATCTGCTTGCTCGCGTTGTGCAGGGTGTTGAAGGTGTGGAAAAACTCCTCCTGGGTTCCTTCCTTGTTCTCCAGGAACTGGATGTCGTCGACCAGGAGCACGTCGACGTCGCGGTACCTGCGGCGGAACCCGTCCTGCTTGCCGTCGCGGATCATGTTGATGAAGTCGTTGGTGAACTCCTCCGAGCTCACGTAGCGCACCTTGATGCCGTTGTAGAGCGTCTGCGCGTAGTGGCCGATCGCGTGCAGCAGGTGCGTCTTCCCCAGGCCCGAGTCGCCGTAGATGAACAGCGGGTTGTAGGCCTTGGCGGGGGCCTCGGCGACGGCCACGGCGGCCGCGTGCGCGAACCGGTTGCTGCTGCCGATGACGAACGTCTCGAACGTGTACTTGGAGTTGAGGCGCGCGGAGGCCGGGCGGAGCGGCTGCTCGTGTTGCTGTCCCGATTGCCCCGGGCGACCCTGATGTCCGTGCTGTCCGTGCTGGGGCTGCTGCCGCGACTGCTGATCGGGCGATGACATGCCGCTGAGGCCGGACGACTCGTGCTGGTGCGGCGATGACGGCGGGGCAGGGTGGGAGGGGCGGTTGTAGGACAGCTGCTCGGGCTGCAGCTCCTGGGCCCCCTGCGACGGCCACCCGGTCGACTCGTAGAGGTACGGCTCGAGCTGCTGAGGCTGCGCCTGCGGTTGCTGCTGATCTCCCGAATGGGGGGCTCCCGCCCCCCATTCCCCCTGGGGGGCGTCCTGCGACATGCCCGAGGGCATCGGCATCGGCGGCGACATCGCCGGCAGGTGCCCCCCTGGCTGGTCCATCACCGACAGCGGCGAGCTCGGCGGGCCGGACGGCTGGTCCTGGGGGGACGTCGGCCGCGGGTCCACGGTGACCGCGAGCTGGATCGGCCGGCCGAGCTCGCGTGAGAGCGCGTGGATGACGAGCGGGCGCAGCCGGGTTTCCAGCTGCTCCTTCACGAAGGCATTCGGCGTCGCGATCAGCACGGTATCCTCGACCAGGCCGAGCGGCCGGGTGAGCTCGGGCTTGAGCCAGGCGAGCTGGCTCGGCCCGACGTGCATCTCGGCGAGCCCCTTAAGGGATCGTGCCCATACCTGCGCCAGATCCAAATCGCCCACCGATGCGCTCCCCTCACCTCACCGCAACGCCCGAATCACGGTCACGCCAACCGCTGGCCGCAACTCGTTGTCCACAGGTCCGTCCACAAGGTGTGTACGTGCGCTGTACCGCGCTTTCCCGGCTCCCTGGCGGCAGCTAGCTCCCACCGGGTCGGCCTGCGGACGTTGATTTTCCACAGCCTAAGTCGCCGGCGGCGCATGCGCTGTGGAAATCGCGGTGTTCCATGATGGTAGCCGGGCGGACGAGCAGGACCGGGCGCTGCGCGCGGCTCGGTTTGACCTGCGCACCGATCGCCTTTACCGTTAACAGGCTGACCCCTGTCGCGTCTGTAGGGGCTGCCTGGCCGAGGTCGGGCCAGGATCTGACCGCGACGCACGGCATGTCCGGCCCCTTACATCGCATCGAGTCTGTCTGGAGTTCCAGTGAGCAAGCGTACGTTCCAGCCGAATAACCGTCGGCGGGCCAAGGTCCACGGCTTCCGCCTGCGCATGCGCACCCGGGCCGGCCGCGCCGTGCTCGCCGCCCGCCGCCGCAAGGGCCGCGAGCAGATCTCCGTCTGACCCGGCTCGCCAGCGGGCTAACCGGGCGGGCAGCCAAGGCTGCGCAGGAGGTGTGGTGCTGCCCCAGCAGACGCGGATGAGGAGCCCGGACGAGTTCCGGCGCACGCTGCGCTCGGGCCGCCGGGCCGGTGGTTCCGTCGTCTCCGGAGCGCTGCTAATACCCGCCGGGCCGGTTCCAAGCGATACCGGTCCGAAGGTAGGCTTTGTTGTTAGCCGTGCAGTTGGCTCGGCGGTGGTTCGCAACCGGGTAAAGCGACGGCTCCGGGAACTCATGCGCAGGCGGATCGCCTCGCTTCCTGGGGGTTGCCTGCTCGTGTTGCGTGCTCATCCGGCAGCTGCAGGCGCACGCCAGGCAGATCTGGTCGCCGATCTTGACCTGGTTCTCGGACGACTGCTCCGGCGGCAGGTAGGGGCGCTGCGCCAGGAATGAGCGCATCGGATATGGCGTTTACAGAAGGTAACGGGCCGACGTTGGCGGCACGGTTTCTGATCGTGCCGGTTATCGGCTATCGCCGATTCGTCAGCCCGCTGCTTCCCCCATCATGCCGGTTCGCCCCTTCTTGCAGCGAGTACGCCCTTGAGGCGCTCCGGCGTCACGGCGCGGCGCGGGGACTGT
The DNA here is from genome assembly GCA_036509215.1 of Trebonia sp. Classification (GTDB taxonomy): domain Bacteria; phylum Actinomycetota; class Actinomycetes; order Streptosporangiales; family Streptosporangiaceae; genus Trebonia. The sequence goes on along the minus strand of DATCGA010000192.1, from coordinate 13,325 downwards.
GGCTGACCGTTCGTCGGCTCGCCCGCTGCCACCCCTTCAATCCTGGCGGATACGATCCCGTGCCTCCCCGGCCCCAAGGAGTTACCCAGTGAGCATCCTCAACCCGCTCTTCTACGCGGTTGCGTGGGTGATTAGCCGCATCCATGATGCGCTCTCGGTGCCGTTCGGAGCGGGCAGCGGCTGGTCCTGGGGTCTGTCGATCGTGCTCCTGGTGTGCCTGATGCGGCTCGTCATGGTGCCGCTCTTCGTCAAGCAGGTGAAGTCGCAGCGGAAGATGCAGTCGCACATGCCGGCGCTGCAGGAGATCCGCAAGAAGTACAAGAACGACAAGACCCGTCTCAACGAAGAGACGATGAAGTTCTACAAAGAGAACGGCATCAACCCGCTGGGCGGCTGCCTGCCGCTCGTCGCCCAACTGCCGGTCTTCTGGTCGCTGTTCAACGTGCTCAAGGCCATCGCCGACTGGACGCCGGTGACCAACGGCCATGTGAACGTTCCCCAGTACGGGCTGTCGGTCGCAACTGTGACGAGCGCTCGTCACGCGCACATCTTCGGCGTCCTGCTGTCCGACAAGTTCCTGTGGGCGGCCACAGGCGAGTCGTGGACCGTGCGGGCCGTGATCCTGATCTCGGTGGCGATCAGCGCCACCACGACGTTCCTGACCATGCGGCAGAGCTCCAAGCGCGGCATGATGAACCAGCAGATGCCCGACCCGGACCAGCCCGGTGCCGCGATGGCCCAGAGCATGTCCAAGAACATGATGTACATCGCCCCGTTCTTCGCCCTGACCGGTCTGTACTGGCAGTACGGCCTGGTCATCTACTGGGTGACCACCAACGTCTGGACACTGGGGCAGCAGCACATCCTGTTCCGCAACCTTCCCGTCGTGGGCAGCACAGGCGTTGCCTCGGCCACATCCGGGAGCAACGGCGGGGTCGTTCGGAGCGCGCCGATCAAGAGCAGCCTGGCCGCTGCCAAGGCGAACGGGGCCGCCAAGGCGGCAGGCAAGCCCGGCACCGCGACCAAGACCGGGACCTCGGCCGCCAACGGCACTGCGGGCAAGGCGAAGGTCCCGGCCGCGAAGCCGGCGGCGTCTGCGGCCTCGCCGGCCAAATCAACCGCCAACGGTACGGCAAACAGCGGTATGGTCAGCTCCTCGAAGTCGGGGACCGGCGGCCGCGGGCTGCTCGGGTTCGGCAAGGGCAAGCAGGAGCCGGAGCCGGCTCCCGTGGTTCCCGAGACCAAGGTCGTCCGGCAGCAGCCGGTGCGGCAGGCGCGCAGCAAGCGCTCTGGCAGTCCCGGTAGCTCTGGTGGTTCTGGTACTTCGGGCAAGAGGTGAGCGACTGTGGGGGATAGTCTCGGTGAGGGGTTCGGCACGGTGGTAGGTCGCGAGGAAGCGGTGGCGCCCGCCGCAGGCCCGGAAGATCAGGAGCTGGACAGCGTGATCAATGGCAACGACCTCCTTGGCGAGGATGAAGACCTGGTCGAGGTCGAGGACTCCGACGATGACCTCGCTGACGAGACGGGCGAAGTCGAAGGCGCGGACGAAGACGTCGCCGACGAGGCTGACGAAGACGATGAAGATGGCGAAGAAGATGATCTGAACTCCCTCGAAGATGAGGGCGACATCGCCGCCGACTACATCGAAGGGCTGCTTGACATCGCCGACCTCGACGGCGACATCGACATGGACGTGGAGGGCGACCGGGCGGTCGTCTCCGTCGTCGGCGCCACCCTCGACGAGCTCGTCGGCGACGACGGCGAGGTGCTCGAGGCGCTGCAGGAGCTCACCCGGCTGGCCGTGCACAGGAAGACCGGCACCCGGGCGAGGCTGATGCTGGACGTGGGCGGCTTCCGCGTGCGGCGCCGGGCCGAGCTCGCGGACCTCGGCCGTTCGGTCGCGGACGAGGTGACGCGCACCGGGGAGCCCAAGAAGCTGCGTGCGATGTCCCCGTTTGAGCGGAAGATCATCCACGACGCGGTTGCGGTCGCCGGACTCCGGAGCGAGTCCGAGGGCGAAGAGCCGAACCGGCGCGTGGTGGTCTTCCCCGCTGGCTGAGGACTGCACTTGACCGCTGATCAACCCGATTTCCCGCTGCCCTCGGCCGAGGCGGTCGCCGAGTTCGGTGACTCGCTGGCCAAGGCGGAGCGTTACGTCGAGTTGCTGGCCACCGACGGGGTCACCCGCGGGCTCATCGGGCCCAGGGAGACCTCACGGCTGTGGGACCGCCACCTGCTGAACTGCGCGCTGGCGGCTGAGCTGGTGCCGGAGCTGGGCGAGCTGGTCGACATCGGCTCCGGCGCCGGGCTGCCGGGGATCGTGCTGGCGATGCTCAGGCCCCGGCTGCACGTGGTGCTGCTTGAGCCGCTGCTGCGTCGCTCGGTCTTTCTCGAGGAGTGCGTGAGCGCTCTCGACCTGCCCAACGCGACCGTGGTCCGCGCCCGGGCCGAGGACAAGGCGGCCTCCGGCATCCGGGCCAACGTGGCCACGGCGCGCGCGGTGGCGCCGCTGGATCGGCTCGTGGGCTGGGCGGCCGGCCTGCTGCGCCCCGGCGGCCAGCTGCTCGCGATCAAGGGGCAGTCGGCGGCGGCCGAACTCGAGGCGGCGGAGCCGGTCCTGTCTCGACTTGGCGTGCAGAGTGCGGAGGTTCTGCAAGCCGGTCACGGTAGGGTCGTATCTGCGACAACGATTGTCCGTGTCGTTATCGGAGGACACGGCCGAGAGGAGCGAGCAGGTGCTCAGCGCAGTCGGCGTGGGGTGGCCTGACGGGGGAACGGCCCTGGCAGCAGGCGTGCCCGGGCTCGGCTGGCCGCGGATGCGGCTGGCCGGCGTGTTTTCCGAATCCTCTAAGCAGGTCTCGACCGAGCGGGGCGTTCCCGGGTCGGACCGGGTTCGGAACGCGCTGGCGGCGGCGGTTTCACGTGGAACCCCCGGTGCTGTGATAACCGTCGGCGCCGTCGACGGTGCCCCCAGCAGTGATGGAGAGCAGATGCCGCCGCAAACCTCAGCAGGAGAATCGCAGGTAGTCGTGCCGGAAGCGCCGTTGACGACCACTGGGGACACGCCGATCGGCCGGGCGGCTGAGGCGGCCGTCGGGGTCCGCGGCGCGGGCAAGGAAGACTGGCCGCGCCCGAGCCGATGCCGGATCATGACCGTGGCCAACCAGAAGGGCGGCGTCGGCAAGACCACCACCGCCGTCAACCTGGCCGCCAGCCTGTCCCAGCACGGCGTCCGGGTGCTGGTGGTCGACCTGGACCCGCAGGGCAATGCCTCGACCGCGCTGAACGTGGATCACCACGTGGGCCGCGCGTCGATCTACAACGCGCTCGTCGACGAGCGTCCGATGGGCGAGATCATCGCCGAGGTGCCGGAGATGCCCAATCTCTTCTGCGCGCCCGCCACCATCGACCTGGCCGGCGCGGAGATCGAGCTGGTCCCGATGGTGGCGCGCGAGGGTCGGCTGTCCCGCGCGATCGATAAGCTCGACACCTCGCAATTCGACTACGTGCTGATCGACTGCCCGCCGTCGCTCGGCCTGCTCACGGTCAACGCGCTGGTGGCGGCCGAGGAAGTGCTGATCCCGATCCAGTGCGAGTACTACGCGCTCGAGGGCCTGGAGCAGCTGATGCGGACCGTCGAGCTGGTCCGCGCGCACCTGAACTCGAAGCTGAAGATCTCCACCATCCTGCTCACCATGTACGACGGCCGCACCCGCCTCGCCACCCAGGTAGCCGACGACGTCCGCGAGCACTTCACCGAGGTCGTCCTGCACACGATCATCCCCCGCTCGGTCCGGGTCTCGGAAGCCCCCAGCTACGGTCAGTCCGTCATCACCTACGACCCCTCGTCGTCAGGCGCTGTCGCCTACACCGAAGCAGCTCGCGAGCTGGCGTACAGGGCTGTTACTGCTTGACCTCAGGTTCAAAGGCTTAAAGTCAAAATCCAAGCCTGAACCGTGGGGCCTGTGGGTCAGAGAAGATTTCAGGATCCCCGTCCGTGCCGTCTGTGGCCGGTTCCGGAGCCTCTCACCGGTGGGGTCGATTCGGGGTCCCCTGTCGGCTACGCCATCGACCCGAAACGGAACCTGTCGGCTACGCCACAGACACCAATAGGGCCGGTCGATGGCGTAGGTGACAGGACACGCTTCCTGTCACCTACGCCATCGACAGAATCCCGGCGCTGTCGCCGACGATGCAACCGCGTGCCCGGGTGGTCAGGGGTGCGCGTCGGATCGCGGCTACCTGTGGGGTCAAGCCCTTGCGCCAGGGCGCAAGCCATGTGAGTCATTATTTCGTTTTTGCCGGACTCGCAGGCGCATTCGCGTCCACGCCGAGTTGAAGACGCGGTGCGAACCGGGCCTGCGCCCAGACCCCGGAGCAGACACCTGTGCCCGGCAGCAGACAGCTGGATCGGGGGTCCTCCAGCGGGCGAGGGAGGGGGCGCAGGGAAATTTCTGCGGACCTTCCGAAGGAGCGTCCGCAGCAAATTTACCCTCGCCGCCAGCCCCGCCGCCGCGTCAGTTTTTGACTTTGACCTTTAAGACCCGTAGATCTCGAGGATCCTCAGGACTCAGAGCCGTCCACTTCTGGGGACATCGCCTTGACGATGCGCTCGAGGTCGTCGATGGTGGCGAACTCAACGGTGATCTTGCCCTTGTTGCGGCCCATCTCAACCTTGACCCGGGTCTCGAACAGATCCGAGAGTCGGTCGGAGAGGTGACGCAGCGCCGGGGCGACTGGCTTGGCCGTGGCCGGTCGCCGGGCGGCCTTTTCTGACTGGTCCTCGTTGAGGGTGACGATCTCCTCGACTGTGCGGACCGAGAGTCCTTCCGAGACGATCCGCTGAGCCAGGCGCTCCTGGGCGAGCGGCGAGTCGAGCCCGAGAAGAGCGCGGGCATGGCCGGCGCTGATGACGCCCGCGGCGACCCGCTTCTGCACCGCGGGTGGCAGGTTGAGCAGGCGGAGGGTGTTGCTGATGTGGGGGCGGGAGCGGCCGATGCGCTGCGCGAGCTGTTCGTGGGTGGCGCCGAAGTCGTCGAGCAGTTGCTTGTAGGCCGCGGCCTCTTCCAGCGGGTCGAGTTGCGCCCGGTGGAGGTTCTCGATCAGCGCGTCGCGAAGCATGTCGTTGTCGGACGTCTCGCGGACGATGGCGGGGATGTACTCGAGTCCGGCTCGCTGGGACGCGCGCATCCGGCGCTCGCCCATGACGAGCTCGTAGCGGCCGGGGCCGAGCTTGCGCACCACTACCGGCTGCAGAAGCCCGACCTCGGCAATGGAGGCGGCGAGCTCCTCGAGCGCGTCTTCGTCGAACGTCAGGCGCGGCTGACGGGGGTTGGGCGTGATCGCGTTGATCGGCACTTCTTCGAAGTAGGCGCCGTCAATCTGGCGAAGCCCGTTGTCGGCGTCGGCCGAGGGCTGCCCCCCGGCAAAGCCTCCCGGGCGCTCGGAGTTGATGAGGCCGACCGCGCCCTGGGTGGTGCCGACCGATCCGACGGCGCCCTGCTCCGCGCGCTGAGCTTCCGGGATGAGTGCTCCGAGGCCCCTGCCGAGGCCTCGCCGTTGCTGCGCCACTGTTTCTCCTGTGTACGTGCTCGTGTAGCCGCGGAGACGGCCCCGGGTCAGTCGAAGGGTGGCCTGAGTGGTGGCCGTCAGTCCAATGTAATGCCAAGCGGCGGTCGTTTGAGCGGCTTCATGGACGCTGGTTTCACGTGAAACCAACGACGCGGCTCGGCGTCGGGGGACGTTTCACGTGAAACCAGCGCGGTCGGGAACCGGCCGACGCTAGACCGGGACGACCCCGGTGACGGCGGCGACGTCGGCGAGGAACGCGTCAACGTCGCTCTCCTCGGTGTCGAAGGCCGTCATCCAGCGCACGGTGGAGGTTGGCTCATCCCAGACGTGGAACACCCAGTCCCGCTGCAACGAGGCGACGTGGCCGGGGTCAAGCCGCGCGAACACGGCGTCCGCCTCGACCGGGTAAACCACCTCGACGCCAGGGATGCCCGCGAGGCCGGACGCCAGCCGGGCGGCCATCGCGTTGGCGTGCGCCGCGTTGCGGAGCCACAGGTCGTCGGCGAGCAGCGCGCTGAACTGAGCGGCGAGGAAGCGCATCTTGGACGAGAGCTGCATGTGCTGCTTGCGGAGGTACTTGGTGTTGACCGCGTCCGCCTGGTGCATCACGATGACGGCCTCGACGCCCATCGCGCCGTTCTTCGTGCCGCCGAAGCTGAGCACGTCCGCGCAGGAGGCGATCGAGGAAATGGAGCAGCCGAGGAACGCGGCCGCGTTGGCGAGCCGGGCGCCGTCCAGGTAGACGCGCAACTGGTTGGCGTCGCAGAACTCCTTGATCGACCGTAGCTCGTCGAGCGAGTAGCAGGTGCCCAGCTCGGTCGACTGAGTGATGGCGACCACGCCCGGCTGGGCGAAGTGCTCGTCGCCGCGCCCGGAGAGGCGACCCGCGATCAGCTCCGGGGTGATCTTCCCGTCGGGCGACGGAACCGTCAGCAGCTTGGTGCCCAGGATCCGCTCGGCCGCCCCGCACTCGTCGGTGTTGATGTGCGCGGTCTCCGCGCAGATGACCGCCTCGTGCCGGCCGAGGAGGAGGCCGAGGCCGAGGACGTTGGCCCCGCTGCCGTTGAGGACCAGGTAGGCCTCGCCGTCGGTGCCGGAGAGTCGTCTGAGCTCGCCGACGGCCTGCTCGGTCCACGGGTCGGCGCCGTAGGCGCTGGCATCGCGTACGTTGGCCTCGACGATGGCGCGCATGACCTCGGGGTGGGTGCCGGCATGGTTGTCGCTGCCAAAACTCTTACGTGCTGCCTGGCCGGTCATCGCGGTTCCTCCAAGTGCATAACTAAAGATCAGTCGTCACAGCATTCCCTGCCGTGAGCGGGGTACCATGCCAAAATAGTGGCTAGATCACGCTGACCTGATCGGGGAACAGAACGGGATGTCGCGTCGACTTGTCAACATCACGCTGGATAATCTCGGAGATCTTCCGCTGAGTTGCCGTTCCTGTGTCTTCTGGGAACTCGATCCGGTGAGCAAGTCCCGTGCCGAGGCCAATGACCCAGCACTGGAAAAGGAGTCCTGGATCTCCTCGGTGCTGCTCGAATGGGGCAGTTGCGGGAAAATCCTCTACGTCGACGGAGTCCCGGCCGCCTATGTGCTCTTCGCGCCGCCGCAGTACGTGCCGCGGTCGGTCGCGTTCCCCACGAGCCCGGTCAGCGCGGACGCGGTGCTGCTGATGACGGCGCGCGTGATGAGCGAGTTCTCCGGCGGCGGCCTCGGGCGGATGCTGATTCAGGGCATGGCCAAGGACCTGACCCGCCGGGGCGTCCGGGCGATCGAGGCGTTCGGGGACAAGCAGTGGACCGCCCCGGGATGTGTTCTGCCGGTCGACTACCTGCTCGCGGTCGGCTTCAAGACCGTCCGCCCGCACCACCGGAACCCGCGGCTGCGGATGGAGCTGCGAACCGCGCTGACATGGCGCGAGGACGTCGAGGTGGCCCTGGAGCGGCTGCTCGGCTCGATGACCCCCGACCGGGTCCTGCTGCGGCCGAGCCCGGCCGCCGTGAACGCCCAGGCCTGACGCAGGCCCGAACGTCCTCCGCCTGACGCGCGGAGCGCTCACTGGGTGGCGATAACCACGCAACGCTGGAACTCGGCCTGCGCGTCCGGATCGCCCTCGACGGTGACCACGGACGCCTGGCCGGCCGACTCCCGGTTCCACGCCCACCGCAGCAGCGTCCCCGGAGTCCCGCTGATCGTGACGTCGGCCCGGGTGCCGCCCGCCGCCGTCAGGCCCGGCCCGCCACGCACGCTAAAGCCGGCCGGAGAGGTCTCCGCCTCCCAGGACGCGCCGTCGGTCTTGATCACGTATGACCGCCCCGGCGAACGGCCGAGAACCTCGCTGTAGTCCTCCGCCCACTTCTCCGCGTCGTAGGCGACGAACACCTTCAGCAGCTCGTCGATCCCGTCAAGGGCAAGATCATCAGGGATGGGAGCGACCGGCACCCCGACGGCAAGCTCAGCGTCGATCCGGTGGATAACCGTCTCCTGCGCCATCCGCCGCACCCAGAACCCCACGCTCTGATCCGGCTCGTAAAAGGTCTCCGAGACAGCCTCAGGTCGGCGCGCGGAGAACTCACCGACCAGCTCGCCGTAGGCCCGGTCAAGCAGCGCCACCGGATCCTCATCATTCAGCCCAGCCGGCGGCCACTCCTGAGGCCGATGCCCCTCCCGCATCGTCACGACCTTATGCAGGTACACAGTCCCCACATGCTGCACCAGGTCAACGACAGCCCACTCGGGACAAGTCGGCACCCGAGCATCGAGATGCCCCGGCAGCACGGCCCGCATCCGCCCGTAGTCGTCAGCCAAACACTCCAGAAACCGCGCCTTCTCCATACAAAGAGTCAACCATAACAGGCATAGATAGCACGGGATTTCGACACAAAGAGAAGCGGGGCCCCAAGTGGCGTTCCACCGGGGCCCCGCGACAGCGCTCTAAAACGAGCTAGATGAACTCAGCCAGGTCCTTCAGCAGAGCAGACTTCGGCTTGGCGCCCTTGATCTGCTTCACAACCTCCCCGTTCTGAAACACGTTCAGCGTCGGGATGGCGAGGATCTGATACTTCTGCGCCACGGCCGGGTTCTCGTCGACGTTCAGCTTGACGACGTCGATCTTCTCGGCGTACTCGCTGGCGATCTCCTCGAGAACCGGCGCGATCATCCGGCACGGGCCGCACCACTCGGCCCAGTAGTCGACGATGACCGGCTTGCTGTTCTTGAGAACCTCCGCCTCGAAGGTCTCGTCGGTGACGGCCCTGGTGGTACCCATTGTGATCACACCTTTTCTGTTGAACTCTGTGTTCTATATGCTGACGGCTGCTATGGCCGCGCTCGCGTCCTCGTGCTCGGCGAGCCAGCGCTCCGCGTCGATGGCCGCGGAACAGCCGCTGCCCGCCGCGGTGATGGCCTGCCGGTACACGTGGTCGACCACGTCGCCGCAGGCGAAGACGCCCTCGAGCGCGGTCCTGGTCGAACGGCCCCTGACCTCGAGGTAGCCCTCGTGGGTAATCGGCAGCTGCCCGACGAACAGCTCGCTGCGGGGCGAGTGGCCGATCGCGATGAACGCGCCGCCCACCGGGAGCACGGTCTCTTCGCCGCTCTTGGTGTTCCTGACCTTGAGGCCGCACAGCTTGCCGTCGCCGACCATCGCGACCGGCTCGCTGTCCCACTGGAACCTGATCTTGGGGTTGGCGGCCGCCCGCTCGGCCATGATCTTCGAGGCGCGGAGCTTGTCGCGCCGGTGCACGATCGTCACCGTCTTGCCGAACCGGGTGAGGAACAGCGCCTCCTCGACGGCCGAGTCGCCGCCGCCGATGACCGCGATGTCCTGCTCACGGAAGAAGAACCCGTCGCAGGTCGCGCACCAGGAGACGCCGTGCCCGGACAGTTCCTTCTCGCCAGGAACGGAGAGCTCCTTGTACTTGGACCCGGTCGCGATGATCACGGCCTTGGCCAGGTACGTCTCCGATTCGGTCTTCACCAGCTTGGGGGAGACGGTGAGGTCGACCTCGATCACGTCGTCGGCCAGCAGCTCGGCCCCGAACCGCTCGGCCTGCTTGCGCAGGTGGTCCATCAGGTCCGGGCCCATGACCCCGTCGGGGAAACCGGGGAAGTTCTCCACGTCGGTAGTCTGCATGAGTGCACCGCCGGCGGTCACCGACCCCTCGAACACCAGGGGGGAAAGCTTGGCCCTGGCTGCGTAGATGGCAGCCGTGTACCCAGCGGGTCCGGAACCGATGATGATGACGTCACGTACGTCGCTCACTGCATGCGCCTTTCTCCAAGACTTGCCTACGCCTCAACCGATACTAGGGCGCGGAGATTCCCGGCTAGCCCTTGAGCGGCACCCGCGCCAGAAGTTGCGTGTCGGCCGCCGTGCAGCCGAGTCGCACGGCCCACACCTGCGTCGGCACCGCGATGATGTAAGCGGGGATCCCGTCGTAGCTGGCCCTGTCCACCAGGCTCGGGGTGGCGCCGCCGGTGAGCCGTGACACGCACCCGGAAAGCGCGGGCGATGGCAGGGCGCCGCCGACGGCGGATGAGCTCGCGGTCGGCGCGCCGTCGGAGGCGGTCGGGGCGGGCGCCGTCGCGCTGGCCGAGTTCGCGGGCACCGTGGGACCAAGGCTGCCGTAGACCGGGTTGTCCAGCTCGCCTCGCACCTGGCTGACGAGCGTTGATCGCCTATAGACGGTGCCGGTTGAGTAGACCGGGAACCCGGTCTGGGCGCTGGCCGAGGAGGCGGCCGAGGGCACCGAGGAAGCGTGATCCGGTTGCGCTTCCGCCGCCCGCCCGCTGGCAGAACCCTCTGCGGGCGCGGCCGCGCCCGCAGGCGCCGACGCGGACTGGCTCGATGCCGCGCTGGCCGCTTCCGATGAGCTCGAGCTGCCGCTTCCGCGGGTGACCAGGAACCCGAACCCGGCCAGTACCAGGCAGCAGACCAGCGTCCAGCTTGCTGCCTGCATAGACGGCATCCGGAGTCGGCGACGCCGACTGCCCGGCCGCGAGTCCCCCGGCCCGGATGCCCGGGCCGCTCTCCTGGACGCCTTTGAGCCGCGGCGGGGCCTGCGGTCGGCCGAGGTCGGCGGGCCGCCCGCGGCCGCGACCGGGGAAAATTCTTCAGGATTGGCCGAACGGACCGTGCCCTTCGCGTCACCGGGGCCGGCGGCCGCTGCCAGCGGGGCGGCAGGCTCAGTGGCGGAGTCTGACCCGGCCGCTGCCCGCGCGGCTGACTCGGCCGCGATGGCGGCGCTGATCCGCGCCTCGAAGGAGGCGGGGAGGGCGGGGCTGTGCACCGAGGCGAGGAACGACGTCACCCCTGACAGCTCAAGGTCCGAGTACCCGTCGTCGGGATGGCGCTCGTCTGGCAGCCCGTCGTCCGGGTGCCCGTCGTCCGGACCTTCCCATTCCGGTGGCCGCTGCCCGCTCATACGCCTCCTCCCTGCTCAGATGAGACGCCGTCGGCGAGCGGCTGGTTCCCCCGGGCCGGATAATGGGCGCGCAGATGCGAAAGATACGGAAGAAGCCGGACCCGCCCGCGGGCGCACCGGCTCTTGACCGTGCCCTCGGAGACGCCCAGGATCACGGCCGCCTCGGCCACCGGGTAGCCGAGCATGTCGACCAGGACGAGCGCCGCCCGCTGCGGCGGCGGCAGCGCCTGCAGGGCGGCGTCCACGTCGAGCCGGGTGTCGACGGCATCGGCGCGATTCGCCTGGCCGCCGCTTCCGGCCGTATCGGCTCGCGGCTCGGGCACCGCGAGCTCGTCCGGGTCGCCGGACCAGCTCACGGAGCGCCGCGACGCCCTCCGGCGAAGCAGGTCGAGCGAGGCGTTGACCACGATCCGGTGCAGCCAGGTGGTGACGGCGGAATCGCCGCGGAAGTTGTCGGCCCGCCGGAAGGCCGAGATCATCGCCTCCTGGAGCGCGTCGGCCGCGTCGTCGGGGTCGCAGACGATGCGCAGGGCGACCGCCCACAGCCGCTCCTTGTGGCGCAGGAACAGCGTGCCGAAGGCCTCCTGGTCCCCGGCTAGGTGCAGCCGGAGCAATTCGGCGTCGGAGGGGCCCCCGGCCGCCATGGGGCCGCCCCGGCCGGGCCCGGGACGGGCGGTTCCGGATGTGCCTGCGCCACCGTCCGGGGCCACGGCAGCCCGCTCCCGCCCGCCGCTAGCCTGCCGCGGAGACCGCGGTCCCGCGTATCACGACGTCGTAGACGAGACCCTGGTAGATCTGCTGGCCCTTGGCCTGGGAGACCGCCGCGTCCGGAGGGTTCACCATCTTCGGCAGGCTGGTCAGCCAGATCAGCACGTACTGGCCGGTGTCGTTCGCGTCGGCGGAGCTCACGTTGAACGCGTGGCTGCCGCTGCCGGTCGCCAACGGCGAGACCAGCTTGAAGCCCGACAGCGCGCTGCTCGACGTCGCCGACGAGGGGCCGGAGTTGCCGAGGTAGATCCCGGCCGTGGTCGCGCCCGGCCCGAATAGCAGCTGGACCTGGCTGAGCTTGACCTGCTTGCCCATGTTGATCAGCAGCCCGGTACCGGGCTTGAGGCCGCCGAACTTGGGCGAGCCGAAGTAGTAGGAGGTAGCCCAGCCGGTCGTAGTGCTGCCGTCGATGGCATCGCCGGCGAGAGTCGAGTCCTCGGTGTTGCCCGCTGGGCTCCCGTAGATATTGAACGTGCTGTCGTCGACCGGCTTGAGCACGGTCCCGGTCGCCGTGGCGGGGTGCGAGGAGGTAGCCGAGGACTTGGCCTTTGCGCCGGTGCCTCCGCTGGCGGCGTGGTTGTCCTGCTTGCGCAGCGCGACCGCCCACACGGTGACCACGACCGCCGCGACCACAAGCACCGCGATGACCGGCAGCAGTGCCCGGCTCGTGCCGCGACGCGGGCTCCCCTGGTACGGGCCCTGCTGGTACCCGCGCCCGGCCGGCGGGAACTGCTCGGACTGCCTGCGCTCGGGGTACGGGGCGGTGCCCTGCGGGCCCCCGGTCTGCCAGGTGTCGGGGTCGTTGGGGTTGGACGGGTAGCCGCCGTAGCCGCCCCGGTCCTGGTAGCCGCGCTCGGTGTAGCCGGCCGGGGCCGGGGGCGCGGGCTCAGGGAGCGGGACCGGCGGCGCGACGCCGGCGATGGCGTCCGCGAACTCGGCCGGGGACTGGATCGGCGGTCCCTGCCTGGTCGTCCGCTGCAGCAGGGCGCGGACGATGACGCTGTCGATGGCCGAGGAGACGTCGGCCGATACCTGGCGCGGGGTGCAGACCACGCCGTCGGAGACCGGGGCGGCGGGCAGCCTGGCCGGCTGCTCTCCCGGCCAGTAACCGGTCAGCGCGGCGTAGAGCAGCCCGGCCAGGGCGATGGTGTCGGCGATGGCCGGATCGTGGCCGTCGGTGCCGGTGAGCCCGTCGCCCGCCAGAGCGGCGTCGATGCCGAGGCCGGTGATCTTGATGCCGCTTGACCGGGTCCAGCACAGCGCGTCCGGGGTCAGCCGCAGGTGCGCCTGCCCGACGGCGTGCGCGCCGGCCAGCGCGCGGGCCGCCTCGGAGATGAGCGAGCAGGCCCGGCCGGGGTCGAACGGGCCGTCGGTGAGCATGTCGGTCAGCGTCTCGCCGCTCACCCACTCGAGCACCACGTACGCTTGGCCGCCGCCGTCCTCGACGTCGAAGACCTGCGCCATCCTCGGGTCGGTGAGCCTGCTGGCCGCCCTGGCGGCGGTCACCACCTGGGGAATTCGCGGGAAGCCGGACGCGAACGTCAGCACCGAAACAGGACG
>DATCGA010000191.1:0-3235 GCA_036509215.1 Trebonia sp. | reverse complement strand
GGCTGATCAGCCGGACCAACCGCAGCCAGCAGGGGGCGCTGCAGGGCATCGAGGGGGCGACCGCGCACCGGGCCGACCTACTCGACGTGCTCGCGGCCGCGGTGCCGGCGGGCGTGGTGTCGCTCGGCGCACGGTGCGTGTCCGTCTCGACGGTTGGTTCGTCGGCCGTTGCGTCGTTTGCGGACGGGAGCACGACCGAGGCCGACGTGATCGTCGGGGCCGACGGCATTCACTCGGCGGTGCGGACGGCGCTGTTCGGGCCGGACGCGCCCCGGTTCACCGGCAAGATCTGCTACCGGTCGGTCATCCCGGCCGCGGCCGTGCGGGGCACGCCGCTGGCGGCCGACAACGGGCAGTGGCTGGGGCCGCACGGCACGATCGTGCTCTACCCGCTGCGCGGCGAGGAGCTGATCAACGTCGTCTGCCACTACGACGACTCGACGTACCGGCATGAGTCCTGGGTGACGCAGTGCCCGGGTTCTGAGGTGCTGTCGCGGTACGCGGGGTGGCATGAGTCGCTGCTGCGGCTGTTCGCGGCCGGGGAAACCTGGTACAAGTGGGCGTTGTATGACCGGGACCCGATCCCGGCCTGGACGGCGGGGCGGGTGACGCTGCTGGGGGACGCGGCGCACCCGATGCTTCCGTACCTGGGGCAGGGCGCCTGCCAGGCGATCGAGGACGGGGCGGTGCTGGCGGCGGCGCTGTCTTCTCCTTCGGATCCGGTTGCGGCGCTCGGGCGGTACGAGCGGACCCGGCGGCCGCGGGCGTCGCGGGTCGTCCTCACCGCCCGCGCGCGCGGCGTCTCCAACCACCTGACCTCGCCGATGGCGGCGTTCCGGCGGGACCTCGGGATCGCGGTGCGGAAGCGGTTCAACCGGCGTGACACCGACGGGCGGGGCGCGGCCTGGCTGGCCGAGTACGACGCGACCGCGCCGGACGTTCTGGTCTCCTGATCGGGCCGCCGGCCGGCCGGGGGCTGTACGGGCGGCCGCTGTAGGGTCACGGGCTATGGGGAGCGAGTCTTTGTCTGCGGACGGTCCTTTGGACGGCGACCGGGAGCATCTCGACTGGGACCGGTTCGGCGTCGCGTCCCGGGATCTGGCCCAGGTGATTGCGGACTCCGGTTTCCGGCCGGACATCATCCTGGCGATCGCGCGGGGCGGGATGTTCGTGGCGGGCGCGCTCGGCTACGCCCTGTCGGTCAAGAACCTGCACCTGATGAACGTCGAGTTCTACAACGGCGTCGGGACCACGCTGGAGATGCCGGTGATGCTGCCGCCGGTGCCGAGCGCGGTCGACTTCTCGGCCAAGAAGGTGCTGATCGCCGACGACGTGGCCGACACCGGCCGCACCCTCGAGCTGGTGCACGACTTCGTCTCCGGGCACGTGGCCGAGGTCCGCTCGGCCGTGATCTACGAGAAGCCGCGGTCGCTGATCAAGTGCGACTACGTGTGGAAGCGGACCGACGCGTGGATCAACTTCCCGTGGTCGAGCCAGCAGCCGGTGGTCGGCGCGGGCGGTTTTGACGCCTGACGCGGGCCGGCCGAATTGATCAGTCTGGTCTGATAAGTTTTAACTGAACTTATCGATCGTGACTCTCTGGAGGCGCACTCCCATGTCCGACTCTCGCCCCGTCCTGCTGCTGATGGACTTCCAGAACGGCATCGTCGACCGGATCGCCGACCTGTCCGTCGTGCAGGCCGCCGACCGCGCCGCCAAGGCCGCGCGGGCGGCGGGCATCCCGGTGATGTTCGTGCGGGTCGGGTTCCGGCCCGGCTACCCGGAGGCGGCCGCGGCCAACCTCAGCTTCGGGCGGATGAGCCAGGCGGGCGACGCGATGACGCAGGACCATCCGGCCACCCAGGTGCACGCGGCGCTTTCGCCGCTGCCGGATGAGCCGGTCATCATCAAGCGACGGGTCAGCGCCTTCAGCGGCAGCGACCTCGACGTGCTGCTGCGCGGCGCGGGCGCGAACGCGCTCGTGCTGGGAGGCATCTCCACCAGCGGGGTCGTGCTGTCCACGGTCCGCCAGGCGGCCGACCTCGACTACCGGCTCACCGTGCTGGCCGACGCCTGCGCCGACCCCGACCCGGAGGTGCACCGGGTGCTGACCGAGAAGGTCTTCCCGAAGCAGGCCCTGGTCACCAGCGCCGACGAGTGGATCGCCGGGCTGTAGCGCGCCTTCACCTTCACCTTCACCTTCATCTTCACCTTCACCTTCACCAGGCGGCGCTTGCCATTTGTTCCGACGCCAAATTCGCCCGAATTGCGCCATTCAATCCCGATGGGAAGCTACTGCTAATGGGAGTAATTGGCGGCTTTCTCGCTTTACGCTAGCGTCTGGCGATATCCAGCGTACGCTTGCTGTTGTAACCGGCCGCGTAATGCGGGCATGGACGGGATATCGGGGGCGACGAGGATGCTAGACGCTTTCTATGGCGCGTTCTCGCCGGCCTGCCTCGCCCTGCTTGGCCTGTGGCTGGTCGTCGTCCAGCTGCGGCTGCCGCAATGGCAGGCGAGCGAGGCGGCCCCGGCCTACCAGCGGGCGTCTTACGGGATAGCGCTGCATTTCGGGCTGCCCGGCCTCATGACCTTGCTCGCCCTGGTCGACCCAGCAGACCCGGTCTATTGGCGGACGTCCTTCGAGATCATCGCGCTCGGCGGCGCCGTCGTGCTGATCGCACTGCGCGGGCTGTTCGGTCGGCCCGGGGCCGCGCCCGGGGCGGGCCGGGCCGCGGACTCACGGCTGGGGGGCGGCCTCGGCCTGGCCGCCTATGTCGTCGCCATCGCGGCGTACCTCGCGGTCGGGGCGCTCGCCTTTATCGGCGGGCCTGCGGTGCTTCGCGTAGAGGCGATCCTGCTCACCGGCCTTGTTTTCCTCGGCTTCAATGCCGCGTGGCTATTGCTCTTCGATAGCGGCCCCAATTCGCGGCCAACCGCCCCGGCGCAATCGACGGCGCCGACCGCGACCGAGTCTGCAGCCGACTCGGCTGATATCACTACGACGCCGACGGCCTCCGGGTGGGCGCCCGACTCGCAGTCGGAATAGCTCGGGTCGCCCGGGGTTTTTATGCGGTGGGGTCGTGGGCGTAGATCCAGGCGTTGGCTTCCAGCGCGTCCGCGCGGGCGAAGGCCTCGTCGCGGGCGCGCTGGTCGGGGCCGTCGGGGAGATGGTTGAGGTCGCCGCGGGCGTGGCTGACCTCCTGGAGGCGGGTGGTGCGGGGGATGCGGGCTG
>DATCGA010000190.1:0-20408 GCA_036509215.1 Trebonia sp. | reverse complement strand
CCGTGGCAACAGCGCTGGTCGTGGCCGTCGCGGCGCTCGGCGCGCACGACCAGCTGGACATACGCAAGCCGCTTGCCCACAACCTGTGGGCCTTCCCGGTCACGATGGCGAACGGGGAGCCGGTGGACTACCGCGCGGCGGCGGCGGTGATCGCAGCCAACCAGCGCCCTGGCGACGGCATCGCCTACCAGGTCGACGACCAGAACCACTACGAGGCCGACGCGGCCATCGGGTACTACCTGCGCGGCAGGCCACTGCCGAAGACGGTCTTCCAGGCCGAGACGCCGGCTCAGGCGGACGCCCTGCAGCCGGTCGAGTGCGCTAACCCGTCGAGCTGCATCACCGGCGCCCCGAGGATCTGGCTGGTCTACGTCGACCGGCTCGCGCGCAACGCGTCGAACCCGTTCACGGCGATCCCGGGGAACGAAGTCTCCTACCTGGAGAGCAGGGGCTATCAGACCCAGGCTCTCTACCAGGAGGACGGCATAACGGTCGCGCTGCTGACCGTGCGCTAACCGCGTCAGCAAGCCGCCGCGTCCGGTCCGGAGCTCGTCCCGGTACGCAACGCAGTCCGCATAACGGGGCAGTTGCCCGGCCAGCAGCGCCTCCTCAAGGGTCGGCGCGGCCGCGTCCTTCTCGGAGAGCACCGGGGCGCCGCCCGCCTCGTCGAGCGGCCACGCGATCCCGAGCGCTGGGTCAAGTGGGTGCACGCCGTGCTCGCGGCCGGGTGCGTACGGCGTCGAGCACAGGTACATCGCGGTGGCCTGGTCGGTCAGCGCCATGAAGGCGTGGCCGAGCCCCTCGGAGAGGAATACCGCCCGGCGGTCGGCATCATCGAGCGTCACGGCCTCCCACGCACCGAAGGTGGGGGAGTCGGCCCGCAGGTCCACGATCACATCAAGGATCGCGCCGGACACGCAGCTGACGTATTTTGCCTGCCCGGGCGGGACGTCAGAGTAGTGGATGCCCCTGACCACGCCGCGCCGCGACACTGAGCAGTTGACCTGCGCGACATCCAGCCGGTGCCCGAGGTCGGCGGCGAACTCCGCGCCGCGGAAGACCTCAAGGAAGTGGCCCCTGTCGTCGCGGTGCATCTGAGGGGTGTAGACCCAGGCGCCTTCGATGCCGAGCGAATCCATACGTGAACCCTAGCATTCAGGTCGAATTAACAGACAAGAAGTCCGGTCCGCACCGGCATTAACCGGCGATATCCACGGCTCCACGAGGTGAAGCCGAAGAACTTCAGGGGACGACGATGACCTTCTCGGCCTGCTGTCCCCGGTCGCTCTGCGTGATCTCGAACTCGACCCGCTGGCCCTCCTCGAGGGAGCGGTAACCATCCGACTGGATCGCGGAGAAATGGACGAAAACGTCCTTACCACCGTCGACGGCGATGAAGCCGTAGCCCTTGTCCGGGTTGAACCACTTGACGGTGCCCTGATCCATTCCCAACAACTCCCTAACCGCTGCTCGGGCTTCGAGCCCCGCCCTTTCAACCGCGGAACCCGTTCGATCGCCACCCGCCGAGCCGTGGCCCGGCTGCGCCGGGCGGGGCGCACGCTTCGCGAGCTTGCACTTGCCTTGGCGGCAGCGAACGCAAACGACCCTACCGCGTGCGCGGCGCTTATGCCGCTACATAGTTGTCAATTGTGCCAACGCGCACAGCCGCGATTACGCTCTGCCTTCTGCGGGGGGACGACCCCATGCACCCCCCGATAAAAGCGGTCGATCAGACGAGGCCCGGGGTCTCGAAACCGGCCGCCTGGAATGCCTCGATCGTCGGCTTGATCGCGGCGGGCACGGTGACCGAGGGCGCGACCGCGCCGAGCGTCTTGAGCCCGTCGCCGGAGTTGATGATCACCGTCTCGGCGTCGGGGTCGAGTTGCCCGGCGGCGAGCAGCTTGCGGAGCACGCCGACGGTGACGCCGCCCGCGGTCTCGCCGAACACGCCCTGGGCGCGGGCGAGCAGCCGCATCGAGTCCACCACCTCGGCGTCGGACACGTCGGCGACCGCGCCGCCGGTCCGGCGGACCACGTCGAGCACATAGGGGCCGTCAGCCGGGTTGCCGATCGCCAGCGACTTGGCGATGGTGTCCGGCTTCACCGGGCGCACCACGTCCCATCCGCGCGCGAACGCCTCGGACACGGGCGAGCAGCCGGTCGCCTGCGCGCCGAATACCTTCCACGGCTTCTCCTCGACCAGGCCGAGCGAGCCGAGCTCGCTGAACCCCTTGTCGATCTTGACCAGCTGCGCGCCGGAGGCGACGGGGACCACGATCTGGTCGGGCAGCCGCCAGCCGAGCTGCTCGGCGATCTCGTAGCCGAGCGTCTTCGAGCCCTCGGCGTAGTACGGGCGGACGTTCACGTTCACGAACGCCCAGTCTTCGTGCTCGCCCGCCAGCTCGGAGGCGAGCCGGTTGACGTCGTCGTAGTTGCCGTCCACGGTGACGAAGGTCCCGCCGTACACCGCGGTCGTGACGATCTTCTGCTCTTCGAGGTCGGCGGGGACCATCACCACGGAGCGGATGCCGGCCCGCGCGGCCGCAGCGGCGACCGCGTTGGCCAGATTGCCGGTCGACGGGCAGGCAAGCACCTTGAAGCCCATCTCGGTGGCGGCGGCGAGCGCGACCGCGACCACGCGGTCCTTGAACGAATGGGTGGGGTTGCCGCTGTCGTCCTTGATCCACAGCCGCCGCATGCCGAGTTCGGCGGCGAGGCCGTCAGCGCGGATCAGCTTCGTGTAGCCAGGCTGAGTTGTCGGCCGGCTGGCGATGTCGGCCGGGACGGGAAGCAGCGGTGCGTACCGCCACATGTTGTGCGGGCCGGCCTCGATGTCGGCCCTGGTCAGCCGCGGGAAGTCGTAGCCGACCTCCAGCGGCCCGAAACACATCTCGCACGCGTAGAACGGGCCGAGTGGTGTCGTGTTGCCGCACTCGCGGCAGGTCAGGCCGGTGGCGTGGCCGAGGTGGGGCGCGGCGGGCGCGTCAGCGTTCATGGGGGCGAGGCCTCTCTCTCCCATCTTTCCCAGCGGTCACCTTGACCGCAGGCCGGACTTGGCACCACTCGCGCGCCGCCTCGCCTTACTGAGACGCGTTTAACCGCGATGGTTGCCGGGGCTTCACAGGGCCGATCCCTCCACCCCTCTGGATGAGGTATTCAGTTGTCAGCGGTGTCGCCCAGCAGGAGATCCGGCGGGTGACGAGCGCTTAGTAACACTGTAACCGATCGACGGCGGACCCCAGCAACCCGGTTATCGAGCGCCTCATCTACCCTTCATTCATATGACAAACGACCCGAGTCGGCTCCTGGTTGTCGCCTCGAACCGGGGGCCGGTCTCGTACGAGCGTGGTGACGACGGGTCGCTAACCGCCAGGCGCGGCGGTGGAGGCATGGTCTCCGGGCTGACGTCGGGACTGGCCGCGGTAGCCGCCGACGGGGGCGTGCTCTGGCTCTGCACGGCGCTGTCCGACGCCGACAGGGAGGCCGCCAGGCTGGGCGCTCGGGCCGATGCCCCTGGCGAGCCCGCGGTCCGGATGCTCGAGATCCCCCCGGCGGTGTTCGACGCCGCGTACAACAGGATTGCCAACTCGATCCTCTGGTTCGTTCATCACCTGCTCTTCGACACGCCCAACCAGCCGGTGTTCGACGCGCAGTTCCGCCGCGACTGGGACGCTTACCGCGCGTACAACGAGGCGTTTGCCGTCGCGCTCGCGCAGGAGTGCGTGGGCGGGACGCGGGTGCTTATCCAGGACTACCACCTGGCCCTGGCGCCGAGGATGCTACGGGACCGGCACCCCGACGCCCGGATCGTGCATTTCGAGCACACGCCGTGGGCGCCGCCCGAGTACTACCGGATTCTGCCTGACGACGTGGCGGCGGCGATCCTCGACGGAATGCTCGGCGCCGATCACCTGGGATTCCTCACCGAGCGCTGGGCCGAAGCGTTCCTCGACTGCTGTGAGGCGGTGCTCGGCGCGCGGGTGATGAGGGGCGCGGGCGGCGTCGGCCGGGTCAATCACCGTGGCCGGATCACCGAGGTCGCGGTGCACCCGCTCGGCGTCGATGCCGGGGCGCTGCGCGAACGGGCCGCGCAAGCGGACGTGCGCGCCGCAGCCGCCGCCCTGGCCGGGCTCACCGCCGACGGGCGGCAACTGATCGTGCGGGTCGACAGGACCGAGTTGTCGAAGAACATCGCGCGCGGCCTGGCGGCCTATCGAGAGCTGCTCGCGGCTCGGCCGGAGTGGCGCGGCCGCGTGACGCATCTCGCGCTCGCGTACCCGTCGCGCTCCGGGCTCCCCGAATACCAGGCTTACACGGCGCGGGTACACCAGCTGGCCAAGGAGATCAACGCCGAATTCGCAACGGCGGACTGGACGCCGCTCATCCTGGAAGTCAGGGACGACTATCCTCGGTCGCTCGCCGCCTGCGGGGCGTCCGACGTGCTCTTGGTCAACCCGATCAGGGACGGCATGAATCTGGTGGCCGAGGAGGGACCGATCCTGAGCGAGCGCGGCTGCGCGCTTGTGCTCTCCAGGGAGGCGGGGGCCGCGGCGCTGATCGGCGACGCGGCGCTGATCGTCAACCCCTACGATGTCACCGCCACGGCCCAGGCCCTGCATGCGGGTCTGTCCATGCCGGCCATCGAACGGCGCAGGCGCACGGCCGCGATTTCCGCCCTCGCGGCTGCGCGTGCGCCGCAGCGCTGGCTCGCGGAGCAGGTGGAGTCCCTCGGTTAGCCTGGCGCCTGCGTTCCGCTCCGGCAGAGTCGGCGCAAACGCATCCGCCTGCATAGATACGGGTAGATCCCGACTGCGGTAGACCGTCAGGCACGAGCGGGGGACGGGCGGTATGTGATGAAAAAAGCGGTCACAGTAAAACAGTTTTCCTATAATTTTGGTCGTTTATCAGGTGTAGGCTCATGCCCGGTTCGCATGCGCCTGGCTAGCTGGAGAAGATAGGTACCTACGTTGACAGTTGACAGCACGCTGCCCGGAGTCGGGTCGTCGGCCGTCGCCTTTCAGGCCGAGCCGCAGGCGAGGGACACCGTCGGACTGCTCTTCGGGCGGTTCAGTGTGCTGCCCGCACTGCTTGCGCTGCCCTTCCTGCTGACCGGCTTCCCGCTGCTGCTCCTGGGCTGGTTCAAGCCCGCCCCGGTGATTGTGCTGTGGGCGCTGCTCGCCGCGGTGATCGTGCCAATCGGATGGCGTCGGATACCGTCGGTGGCCGGCGCGCCTGATTTCGGCACTCCTAGCGAGGGCCGGGTGAACCGGACGCCACGGTGGACGCTGGCCGCCGTCGCGGCGATCGCCGTCGCGTTCGGCATCGAGCAGGCGGTCTATCACTCGCAGTTCATCATCGTCATGCTCGACCCGGCGTCGTACATGCAGTTCGCCAGCTGGATCTCGCAGCATGGGTCGCTGCCGATCCCGCAGCAGGCCGAGGCGTTCGGCGGGGCGCCGAATATCACCTTTGCCAGTGCCGCGTTCTACCAGGTTGGCCGCGCCATCGTGCCGCAGTTCATGGCCGGGCTGCCGATGGTGCTCTCGGTCGGATTCTGGGCGGGCGGTGCCCGGCTGGCGGTGTTCTGGGGCCCACTGCTCGGGGCGGCCGCCGTGTTCACGTTCGGCGGCCTGACCGCCAGGCTCGTCGGACCCCGGTGGGCGCCGGCCGCGGCGCTGACGCTCGCGGTCTGCCAGCCTGAGCAGTTCACAAGCCGCTCCACCTACAGCGAGACGCTGGCGCAGATCCTGTTCCTTGGCGCGCTCTCGCTCTGGATCGACACGCAGCGCACCGACCTCGGGGCGGCGGACGCCGGCTCGTGGCGGACAAGCTGGCGGGCTAATTCGCGGTCCGCGACGCACGTGCTCGCCGGGATCACGGGGCTTCTGCTCGGCATCACGCTGCTGGTGCGGCTTGACGGGCCGAGCGACATCCTGCTCGTGGTCCCGTACTGCGGGCTGCTGATACTCAACCGGCGGCGGCAGGTGCTGCCGCTGGTCGCCGGCATGATCGTCGGCCTGCTGTACGGGACGGTGGACGGGCTCGTGCTCAGCCGGCCGTACCTGCGTACCAACATCTCGTCGGTCGAACCGATGGCGGCGGCCTTCGCGCTCGTAGCCGCGGCCACCGCGGTGGCCGTGTGGTGGCTGCGGCGCCGCGGACGTCCGATCCCGATCACGGGCCCCCGGCTGGTCAAGGCCGTGACCATCCTCCCGTTCGTCGTGCTCGCGGCCTTCGTCGGCAGACCCTACGTGGAGCGGAACTGGCATGCCCTGCAGGACGCCCCGCTGAGCCTGCACTGGGTGTACTGGTACACCGGCGGCCCGATCATCGCGCTCGGCGTCATCGGCATCGCGGTGCTTTCCCGCCGCTGCGTCCGCGGGCAGTCGCCGGTCTGGGTGCTGCCGCTCCTCGTGTTCGCCTGGGCGATCGCCGAGTTCCTGCTCAGGCCCGCGATCACCCCGCACCAGCCGTGGGCGAGCCGCCGGATGGTGCCGGCCGTCCTGCCCGGCCTCATCCTGTTCTCGGTGTGGGTGGCCGCCTGGCTGGGCAGGCGGGCGCGGGTCGTCAGGCTCGTGAGCGTGCCGCGGTACCTGGAGCGGTTCTCGCGAGTGCTCGTGATCGCCTGCTGCGTGCTCGCCATCGCCGTGCCGCCCGCGGTCGACTCGCTCGGGCTCGCGTTCAAGCGGACCTACGACGGCGAGATCACCTCGGTCGACAAGATCTGCGCCGCGATACCGGCGGACTCCTCGGTGCTCATCGTCGACAAAACGATGATGCTCCAGTTCGGGGAGGCCATCCGGGGGATGTGCGGCGTGCCGACGGCGGGCGCGACTAATGACAGCCGCGCGAACCTGCTCGCCGACGTGCGCGCCATCGAACGAGCCGGTCGGCACCCCTTCGTCTTGGCCTCTACGACCCAAGGACTCGAGCCGCTCGGCAATGGCCAGATGAAAAGGATCATGAAGTTGGAAACGACGATAGACAACCACATCATCTTCGGGACGCCGCAGGACACGCTCCCGCAGCGCTTCGCCGCCTACAGCTGGGAGCCGGTCAAGTGAGCGTCGAACTGGCGGGCACCGAACCGGCCCCTGCGCCGGATAAGGCCGCGCCCTACGTCACGATCATCCTGCCCTGCTACAACGAGGAGGGGCATGTCATCGCCGAGGTCGAGCGGATCAGCGCGGCCATGGACGCGAGCGGCTACTCCTACGAGCTGCTCGCCGTCGACGACGCCTCGACCGACAGTACCCTGGCCCGCCTTTACGAGGCGCAGCCGCGCTTCCCGCGGATGGAGGTCGTGCCCTTCCGCCGCAACGGCGGCTCGGGGGTGGTGCGGCGACTGGGCACCGAGCGTGCCCGCGGTGAGATCGTGGTGTGGACCGACGCCGACATGACCTACCCGAACGAGCAAATCCCCGAGTTCGTCCAGCTCCTCGAGAAGGACGCGACGATTGACCAGGTGGTCGGCGCGAGGACGAGCGAGCAGGGCACCTACAAGATGCTCCGCGTACCCGCCAAGTGGCTGATCAGGAAGTTCGCGGAGCGGCTGACCAGCTCCACGATCCCGGACCTCAACTCGGGTCTGCGGGCCTTCAGGCGCGAGGTGTCGCTGCCTTACCTCCGGCTGCTGCCGCCCGGGTTCTCCTGCGTCACCACGATCACCGTGGCGTTCCTCGCCAACCAGCACGAGGTCTCCTACGTGCCGATCGAGTACTCCAAGCGCGCCGGGCGGTCGAAGTTCAAGTTCGTCACCGACGCATACCGGTACATCCTGCAGATCCTGCGCATGACGATGTACTTCAACCCGCTCAAGGTGCTCATGCCGCTGGCCTTGTTGCTCCTCGGGGTCGGCATCGTCAAGGGCTTCTACGACGTGTCGGCGCACCCGGTGAAGGTGGCCATGGACACGGTGCTGATCTTCGTGACCGGGCTCATCATCGCGTCCATGGCGCTACTGGCCGACTTGATCGTCAAGTCGAGAGGCGACTAGGGAGCCCGCACGTGTGGCAGACGCCCGAACCACGGGCAGCGTCGCCCGGCCGGCCGTGGGTGCCCGGCCGGGCAGGACCCCGAGCTGGCGGCCTAGCCGAGCTTGGCCACGAGCGGTTCGACGATCTGCTCGGGCGTGAACCGCTCGGCCGCGAGCTGGCGCGCCGCGTGGCGCAGCTTCAGCAGCCACTGGCGGTCGTCGGCCAGCCGGAGCAGGGCGGCGGCGAGGGCGCCGGCGTCTCCCGGCGGGACGAGCACGGCCGCGTCGCCGAGCACCCGGCGCTGCGGCGCGGTGTCGGACGTGATGACCGCGCACCCGGCCGCGGCCCCCTGGTACACCTTGTTCGGCACCACCCGCAGGGCCTTGTCCCCGGTGCCGAAGATGCCCAGGCAGACGTCGTGCTCGGCCACCACGGCGGGCAGGTCGGCGGCGGGCACCCAGTCAAGCCAGCGCACCGATTGGTTGGCCGCGGCGGCGCGCTTTGCCGCCGCCTCGTCCTGGCCGTTCCCGATCATGGTGACCTCGACAGCAGCGCCGGCGATCAGGCCGAGCGCCTCGCCGATGACCGGCGTGCCCTGCAACGGGGTGAACAGGCCGTAGAAGACCAACCGGAGCGGCCCGCTCTCGTCGGCCTGCGCGTCGGGGTCGACGCCCGCGGCCGCGTGCCAGGGCTCGGGCGCGCCAACGGGCACCACCACGGCCTTCGCCTGGTACCGCTCGGGCAGCAGCTCACGATGCTCCTCGGTGTCCACGAGCACGACGTCGGCGGCGTGCAGCGCGGCGGAGTCGATGAGCCGGAGAACCTTCTGCCGCGGGCCGCCGTCCAGTCGGCGGTCCTTGGCCGTCCCGCTGGCGCTGACCAGGTGGTCGAGCACGATCGGAACCCGGCCGCGCCGGTAGAGCAGCCGCGCCAGATGCACGTCGAAGTGGCCGAGATAGCCGACCACGACCGCGTCCGGCGTGCCCATCCGGCGGGCCATCCTCGCCAGCCCCAGCCACCGGCTGGCCAGCCGGGCGGCGAGACCGCCTGCCTTCCACGGGCGCGCCAGCATGTCCACCCGGGCCGCGGTGTCGAGACCGAGCGGGATGTTGCACTCGGCGACGTCGAACCCGCGGGCGGCGAGACCCTCCGCGATCGAAGCGATCCGCGGGTGCGCCGATGTGTCGTAGGTTCCGAAGATGATGATCCGCATAATCCTCGTACCATAGTCTCCGACGCGAACCCAATCAGGCCATTCTGGTCGACAAACCCGACTTCGCCGCGGAGCTGGTCATGAAGCCGGAGGATTCCCCGATGACCGATGCAACGGGACCCGCGGGTGACGGCACCGCGGGCCGCCAGGAGCGCTCGCAGGCGCGAAGCTCGTTCCAGGCCGCCCTCGGCGTCGCCCAGTGGTTCATCGGCAGCCGGACGGCCAAGTTCGCCTTTGTGGCCCTCGCCGTCGGTATCGGCGGCTACGAGATCTGGCGGCAGTGGGCGGACATCCACCACGCGCTCGCGCGGATCGGCCCGCTGGCCGTCCTGGGCGCGCTTGTCGTGCTTCTGTTCATGCAGTTCGCCACCGTGCGGATCTGGCAGGTGCTGCTGGCCGGGCTTGGTTCCCCGCTGCCGGTGCCGGTGGCCGGGCGGATCTTCTTCATCGGGCAGCTCGGCAAGTACCTGCCAGGCTCGGTGTGGCCCGTCCTCATGCAGATGGAGCTGGGCGCCGCGTACAAGGTGCCACGGGCCAAGTCGGCCAGCGCGTCCGTCCTCACGATGCTGCTCTCGCTGCTCACCGGCCTGATCACCGCGCTTGTGACGCTTCCGTTCGCGGCCCGCTCCACCGGGTACCTGTGGGTGTTCCTCGCCGCCCCGGTGCTCATCCCGTGCCTTCACCCGAAGGTGCTCAACCCGCTCCTGCGGCTCGCGTTCAAGCTGGCCAGGCGGCCGGCCCTTGACGACCCGCTGACCGGCCGGGTGCTGGCGCACGCGCTTGCCTGGTCGTTCGCAGCCTGGGTGTTCAATGGCCTGCAGATCTGGCTGCTTACGGTCAAGCTGGGCGCGCCGCTCGGGCAGGCCGCGCTGCTTTCCCTCGGCGGGTACGCATTCGCCTGGTGCGTCGGGTTCCTGGTGATCTTCGCCCCGGCCGGCGCCGGCATCCGCGAGCTGCTGCTGGTGGCCGCCCTCGCCCCGATGCTCGGCACCGGGGCGGCCACCGCCGTCGCGCTGGTCTCGCGCGTGGTCACCACCGTCAGCGACCTCATGGTGGCCGGCGCGGCGGCGCTCAGCCGCCCGCGCGCCTCGCGCCAGCCGGCGGAAACCATTCCCGCCCCCGTCCCGGTGACGAGCAAGGACCGCTGACGCCGTGGCTCAGCGGGGCGGGGCGGCCAGCATCCCGGGGAACGCGCGGTGCAGGGCGTCGCGCCAGTCACCGATCGGCGCGATGCCCGCCGCGTCCCAGGCATCGTGGCCGAGAACGCTGTAGGCCGGCCGCGGGGCCGGCACCGGGTAGTCGGCGGTGGTGATCGGGCGGGGTGAAACCAGGGTCCGTTCGACATCCTGGTTTTGGAGGCCTTGAAGTTCTTCAGCCGCCGCGGACTGGTACAGCTGGTAGACCTCCTGGGCAAGACCGAACCAGGTCGTCTCACCGGAACTCGTCGCGTGGTACACGCCCGGCCGGGCGTCGGCGGTGATCAGCGCGTGGATCGCGGCGGCGACGTCGCTGGTCCAGGTGGGCTGGCCGCGCTGGTCATCGACCACTGCGGGCGATGTGCCCGCCCGGGCCAGCCGGAGCATCGTGTGCACGAAGTTGCGGCCGTGCGCGCCGTACAGCCAGGCGGTGCGCACCACGTAGCAGGATTCCGGCAGCGCGGCGCGCACGGCGAGCTCGCCTGCCAGCTTGGTGCGGCCATAGGCGGTGCGCGGAGCGGTGATCGCGCCCTCGGCGTACGGGGTCGACGATTGACCGTCGAAGACGTAATCGGTCGAGAGGTGGACAAGCACGGCGCCCGCGTCCGCGCAGGCGGCGGCGAGCCGCGCCGCGCCGCCGGAGTTGATGGCGAGAGCCTCGTCCTCGTGGGCCTCGGCGGCGTCGACGGCGGTCCACGCGGCGCAGTTGACGACGACGTCCGGCTTCGCGGAGGCGATCGCCGCGGCTACCCCGTAAGCGTCCGTTATGTCCAGGTCGGCCCTGGTGCGGCTCGCGACGTCCTCGCCGCGGTCACGCAGCAGGTCGGTCACGTCACGGCCGAGCAGGCCGGCCGAGCCGGCGATGAGCCAGCGGGTCATGGCGCAGCGCCCCGGCTACTGCGCGGCCGGCCGCGCGGGCGGTGTGGGCCGGCGGAGCGGCGCCCACCACTTGCGGTTGCCCGCGTACCACTCGATCGTGGCCTTGAGCCCGTCGGAGAACGGCGTCAGCGGCGCGTAGCCCATTGACCGGAGCAGCGAGTCATCCAGGCAGTAGCGGCGGTCGTGGGCCTTGCGGTCCTCGACCGGCACCACGTCGGACCAGGACGCGCCGCACTTGTCCAGGATCGCCTCGGTCAGCTCGCGGTTGGACAGCTCGACGTCCCCGTTGATGTTGTAGACCTTGCCCGCCGCGCCCTGCTCGAGTACCAGCTGGATGCCTCGGCAATGGTCGTCCACGTAGATCCAGCCTCGGACGTTGAGGCCGTCGCCGTAGAGCGGCACCGGCTTGCCGTCGAGCAGGTTGGTGGCGAACAGCGGGATGACCTTCTCCGGGTACTGGTACGGCCCGTAGTTGTTGCAGCAACGGGTGACCGAGACGTTGACGCCGTGGGTGCGGGCGAAGGCGATGGCGATCAGGTCGCCGCCCGCCTTGGCCGCCGAGTAGGGGGAGTTCGGGTCGAGCGGGGACCGCTCGGTCCAGGCGCCGGCTGCGATCGAGCCGTACACCTCGTCGGTGGACACGTGCACGATCCTCGGGATGCCCGCCGTGCGGCAGGCGTCGAGCAGCACCTGGACGCCGACCGAGTTGGACATGATGAATTCGGCCGCGCCCGCGATCGACCGGTCGACGTGCGACTCGGCGGCGAAGTTGATCACCGCGTCGTGGCCCGGCAGGGTCTCGGCCAGTTTCGCCGGGTCGCAGATGTCCCCCCGGACGAACGTGTACCCGGGGCTGTCCTTCACCGGGTCGAGGTTGGCGAGGTTCCCCGCGTAGGTGAGCTTGTCGTACACCGTCACCGCGGCGTCCTCATAGCCGGGGTAGCCGCCGGACAGGAGCGTGCGGACGTAGTGCGAGCCGATGAAGCCCGCGCCGCCGGTAACCAGGATTCTCATGAGCTGATCTGCACCTTACTGTGATCGCCGAGCACCAGCCGGTGCGCCCGTGGCACCCGGGGCGCGGGGGTTACCTCCGCGTCGTGCCCGATCAGCGAGGCCTCGATCCGCCGCACACCGCGGATGGACGCCCTCGACAGCACGATCGAGTATTCGATCTCGCAGTCGTCGATCGAGCAGCCCTCGCCGATCGCCGTGTACGGCCCGACGTAGGCACCGGTGACCTTGCTGTCGGCGCCGATGATCACCGGACCCACGATCCGCGACGCCGCGACGTGCGCGCCCGCCTCGACCACGACCCGGCCGATGATCTCGCAGCCTTCCTCGATGTGGCCGTCGAGTCGCGGCTCGAGGCCCTCAAGGACCAGCCGGTTCACCTCAAGCATGTCGGTGACGTTACCGGTGTCCTTCCAGTACCCCGTGATCGTGGTCGAGCTGACAGTGCGATGGTTGTCGAGCATCCACTGGATCGCCTCGGTGATCTCAAGCTCGCCCCGCCAGGACGGCTTCAAGGCGGCTACCGCCTCGTGCACCGCCGGGGTGAACAGGTAGACGCCGACCAGGGCAAGGTCGCTCTTCGGCTCCTGCGGCTTTTCCTCTAGGCGGCTGACTCGTCCGTCAAGGTCCAATTCGGCGACCCCGAACGAGCCGGGGTTGCTCACCCGGGTCAGCATGATCTGAGCGGCGGGCCGCGTGGCGGCGAACTCATCCACCAGGTCGGTGATCCCGCCGACGATGAAGTTGTCGCCGAGGTACATCACGAAGTCGTCGTCGCCGAGGAAGTCCCGCGCGACGAGGACCGCGTGCGCGAGGCCGAGCGGCGCCTGCTGCCTGATGTAGGTGGCCGAGATGCCGAACCTCGACCCGTCCCCGACCGCCGCCTCGATCGCCGGGGCGGTGTCGCCGACGACGATGCCGACGTTGGTGATCCCGGCGGCTGCGATCGCCTCGAGGCCATAGAACAGGACAGGCTTGTTCGCCACCGGGACCAGTTGCTTGGCCGAGGTGTGCGTGATCGGGCGCAGGCGCGTTCCTGAGCCTCCGGACAGGACTAGAGCTTTCATATCGGAAAAGTAGCAAATCCTCAGCGCCGCAGCGGCGATTCCCGGCCTGTTGTGGGCGTTTTCACTGTACGAGCCTGCCGGGGCGCCGGTGCGATGCAGGGCTGGCGAACGCTCGGCAGGGTGCCACGGCGTTTGCACTCTCCACCCGAGAGTGCTAAACATGGCGTTAGCACTCTCCCTATGAGAGTGACAGCAAAACGGCAGGATCGGGCGATGAGGCACTGCCCGGTGGCAGGAAAGGGACTGTCGCCTAGCATGCCGTCCGTCGCGGGCGTCGGCCGGTCCTAACGTAGCCACGGAGGACTGGTACCAATGGCAGCGAAGATGATCGCGTTTGACGAGGACGCCCGGCGCGGCCTCGAGCGCGGCATGAACCAGCTTGCCGACGCCGTGAAGGTAACCCTCGGCCCCAAGGGCCGGAACGTGGTTCTCGAGAAGAAGTGGGGCGCCCCCACGATCACCAACGATGGTGTTTCCATCGCCAAGGAGATCGAGCTCGAGGACCCGTGGGAGAAGATCGGTGCCGAGCTGGTCAAGGAAGTAGCGAAGAAGACCGACGACGTTGCCGGCGACGGCACGACGACGGCGACCGTGCTCGCCCAGGCGCTGGTGCGCGAGGGGCTGCGGAACGTCGCCGCCGGCGCCAACCCGATGTCGCTCAAGCGCGGCATCGAGGCGGCCGTCGAGGCCATCAGCGAGGAGCTGTCCAAGCTCGCCAGGGATGTGGACACCAAGGAGCAGATCGCCTCCACCGCGTCCATCTCGGCCGGCGACGCGACCATCGGCGAGATGATCGCCGAGGCCATGGACAAGGTCGGCAAGGAAGGCGTCATCACCGTCGAGGAGTCCAACACCTTCGGCCTCGAGCTTGAGCTCACCGAGGGCATGCGCTTCGACAAGGGCTACATCGCGCCGTACTTCGTCACCGACCCGGACCGCCTCGAGGCTGTTCTCGAGGACCCGTACATCCTCATCGTCAACTCGAAGGTCTCGGCCAACAAGGACCTGCTCCCGCTGCTCGACAAGATCGTGCAGTCCGGCAAGCCGCTGGCCATCATCGCCGAGGACGTCGAGGGCGAGGCCCTGGCCACGCTGGTCGTCAACAAGATGCGCGGGCTGTTCAGGTCCGTCGCGGTGAAGGCCCCTGGCTTCGGCGACCGCCGCAAGGCCATGCTCGGTGACATCGCCATCCTCACCGGTGGCCAGGTCATCAGCGAGGAGATCGGCCTCAAGCTGGACAACGTCGACCTCAGCGTGCTCGGCCGGGCCCGCAAGGTCGTGGTGACCAAGGACGAGACGACGATCGTGGACGGCGCTGGCGACGCGGAGCAGATTTCCGGCCGCGTCAACCAGATCCGCACCGAGATCGACAACACCGACTCGGACTACGACCGCGAGAAGCTGCAGGAGCGGCTGGCCAAGCTGGCCGGCGGCGTGGCCGTCATCAAGGCCGGCGCGGCGACCGAGGTCGAGCTCAAGGAGCGCAAGCACCGCATCGAGGACGCGGTGCGCAACGCCAAGGCCGCGGTCGAGGAGGGTGTCGTGCCCGGCGGCGGCGTCGCGCTGCTGCAGGCGGCCCGCACCGCCTTCGACAAGCTGGACCTGACCGGCGACGAGTCGACCGGCGCGCAGATCGTGCGCGTTGCCGTCGAGGCGCCGCTGAAGCAGATCGCGGTCAACGCCGGCCTCGAGGGCGGCGTCGTGGTCGAGAAGGTGAAGACCCTTCCGGCCGGCGAGGGCCTGAACGCGGCCGACGGCACGTACGTCGACATGTTCAAGGCCGGGATCATCGACCCGGCCAAGGTCACCCGCTCGGCGCTGCAGAACGCGGCGTCAATCGCGGCGCTGTTCCTCACCACCGAGGCGGTCATCGCGGAGAAGCCGGAGAAGAACCCGGCCCCCGCAGGCCCCGGTGGCGGCGGCGGCGACATGGACTTCTAAGTCCGCCTGCTGCACCGCATCACCGAACGGCCCGGGGCAACCCGGGCCGTTCGGCGTTCCCGGCGCATTCGAGTCGTCACTTATTGTTTTCGTGCATATACGCTGGGTATAGCCCCACTGCGATCTAGAAACCGGGGGGTTTCCCGAGGATCGGCCGATGGACTCACGGCCTTGCACGCGATCCCGTCCCAGCACCATCCGAACGTGTGAGGCCGTGACCGACGTGCCCCTGGCTGCCGCCGACCGGCAGCCAGGGGGAGCGTCCCCGACCGGAGAGGCCTTCGCGGCGCCGAGGGCGCAATAACAGTGATGCCATTACCCCCGTGGTACCGCTAGCCTTAGAAGCGCCCAGCACATCTCGTCGGCGACCTTCGCCGTCGGGCTGCCAGTTTCTAATGACGTGAGGTCTTGCTCGTGCCTACCGGCAAGGTCAAGTGGTACGACGCCGAGAAGGGTTTCGGCTTCCTCTCCCGCGATGACGGGGGTGCCGAGGTATTCGTGCATTCCTCCGCGCTGCCCGCAGGGACCGAGACCATGGCAAAGGGCCAGCGGGTCGAGTTCGGCATCGCCGAGGGCCGCAAGGGCGCCCAGGCGCTCCAGGTGCGCCTGCTTGAGGCGCCTCCGGCCGTCGCCGCCGTCGCCAAGCACCCGCATAAGAAGCCGGACGAGATGATCCCGATCATCGAGGACCTGATGAAGCTGCTCGACGGGATCTCGGACGTCTACCGGCGCGGCAAGCACCCGGAGCCGAAGGAAGCCAGGCAGATCTCGGAGCTGCTGACGGCCGTCGCCAGGGACATCGCGCCCTAACCGGTTCGCGGCGGGCTCCGGGGGCCGGTTCGCCGAGGGCGGGAAGCTCCGCCCGGTCAGCCGGACCCGCTGCCTGCGCCGCACGATCAGCAGGACCACGGCGACGACGAGGCCTCCGGCCGCGATCGCCAGGCCCGCCTGACCGTTGTCGAGAATGGACACGACCACCCCGGCGAGCCCGCCCGCCACGTTGGCGACCTGGTTGATCGTCTCCGAGACGGAGAACGTCGACGATCTGATCTCGTCGCCGATCTCGCGGCCGACGATCGAGTCCTGGCCGAGCTTGGCCAGGCTGGCGCAGAAGATGGCGGTGAACTCGACCACGACCGCCGCCCACAGGCCGAACCCCCAGGCGCACGCCGCGGTCACCACCGGCGCGATGATCAGCACCGTGAACATGATCCGCTGCGGGGCCCGGCTGCGGAAAAAGGAGCCGAGCACCATCGAGGCCAGGCTGCCGGCCGACAGGCCGAGCGCGAGCGCGCCGAGGGCGAAGTTGTGCGACACCGGGTGGTGGAACACCGTGCCCAGGTCCACGCTGCGGAGCAGGAACGCGAGCAGGAACAGGATGTAGCCGGAGAAGGCGCGCAGCACCGCGTTGACCGCCATCGCCTCGGCCACCACCGGCCCGACGTCGACCAGCCTGCGCCAGTGCCTGCGGCGCCCCTTGCCCGCTTCACCACCGTCTGGCAGGTCGCCTGGCGCCAGCGGCAGCGTGCGCAGCGGGTCGGCCGGCCCCGCCGCCCCCGGGCGGGGCATGTCCGGGCGGGTGGGCTGCCCGCCGTCTGGCGCCGGGGACGCGGCCGGCTCGTGGGCGGGCAGGTCGATCTGCTCAGGCAACCGCAGCGCGATGACCATCGCGGCCAGGTAGATCACCGTGCCGGCCCGCAGCGTCCAGGCCGCGTCGGTCGTGTACTGGATGCCGGCCGCCAGGCCGGCCGCGGCGGTCGAGGTGATGATCGAGATCAGCCCGGCCCGCGCGTTGGCGGTCACCAGCGTGAGGCCGGCCGGGAGCAGACGCGGGGTGACCGACGCCTTCACCACGCCGCCCGCCTTCTGCAGCACGAGGATGCCGAACGCGGCCGGCAGCAGCGTCACCGAGTCCTTGACGTTCGCCGACATCGCGTAGCAGAGCAGCCCGCGGGTCAGCATCGTGCCGGCCAGCACGAACCGGCGGCCCTGCTGGATCCGGTCGAGGGCGGGACCGATGAACGGCGCCAGCACCGCGAACGGCGCCATCGTGATGATCAGGAACAGCACCACTTTGCCGCGGGCCTGGTCGACCGACGTGCTGAAGAAGATCGTGCCGGCCAGCGCGACGGTGACGAACGCGTCGGCCGCCCCGCTGGCGGCGGTCATTTCGATGAGCGTGCCGAGGCCGGTCCGGTCGGCGCCCTTGGCGCCGGTGACGCGGTGCACCAGGGCCGCCGTGCGGCGGGAGGCCCGCCCGCCCGCCCGGCCGCCCGACCTGAAGGCGCGCCCGGTCGACCTGGCCGCACCGCCAACCCGGTTAAGCGCATCGGACATCCGCATGTACCCAGTATTCTTGGTCCGCGCCACTGCGACGAGCCCTATGGGGGATGTCCTAGCGGGTCGGCCCTCGCGGTGCGCCGCCCCTGGAGCGAGAATTGGCACTCGTGAGCACTATCAGAAGCCGCGCGAAGGAACCTGACCAGGCCTGCGCGGACGCCTTTGACCTGGCCAGGCGTTCGCTTGTCGAAGATGCCCAGGTGAGCGCCGACACGATCGGCGACTACCTGGGCGCCGAGGCCACCGCCGATCGCGTCGTCACGCACTTTTTCGCTAGCGCCGATCCCGGCTACACGGGGTGGCGCTGGGCGGTCACGGTGACCCGGGCGCCGAGGTCCAAGGTCGTGACGGTCGACGAGAGCGTCCTCGTGCCGGGGGCGGACTCGCTGCTTGCGCCAGCCTGGGTGCCGTGGCAGGACCGGCTGCGCCCCGGTGACGTCGGCATTGGCGACCTGCTGCCGGCCAGCGCCGACGACGAGCGGCTGGTGCCGTTCGTCGTGCTCGACGGCGACGACGCGGTGACGGACTGGTTCCTGCCCCGGCCCGACTCGCAGGACGCGGACGCGGGTCCGCGGACGACGGCCGAGATCGAGGTACCCGGACGGTCCCGGGTGCTGTCCGCCTACGGCCGCGACGACACGGCCGAGCGCTGGCACGAAGGCGATCACGGGCCGCACACGCCGCTCTCGGAGGCTGCTCCGGCGAACTGCGTCAGCTGCGGGTTCTTCGTGTTGCTGAGCGGCAGCCTCGGGCGGCTGTTCGGCGCCTGCGGCAACGCCTACGCGCCGGACGACGGCCGGGTGGTATCGGCCGACCATGGCTGCGGCGCGCACTCCGAGGCGGTGCTGACCGTCGCCGCGGCGCAGGTGGGCGTCCCGGTGATCGACGAGGTCGGCTACGACTTGGTTGACCTGCCGGGCGTCTCGGTCGAGGAGACCGTGTTCGAGCCGCTCTCCCGGAAGACGTATCCGGAGTCCGGACCGGTCGCCGGCGTCGAGGCTGCTTCTGAGACCGAGGCCTCCGAGGCTGAGGGATCGGGGCCCGAGACCTCGGAGAGCTGACCCCGGCGGGCCGCCAGACGGGCCCGGTGGCGCTTGAGGAAGGGCACGTACCAGAGGCCGAACAAGCCCATCGCGAGACCGAAAGCGCACGTCCACACCCACCAGCGGGCGCCGGCAGGCAGCGAGTGGCGGACGGCGAGCAGGACCGCGAACGCGATCGCCCAGCCGACCGTGATGACCGCAGTAACCAGGCGGTCGTCCGCCTCCTTGGGCGGCGGCGCCGGGCGTCGCGCGCCGGGTCCGCCCTGCCGACTCTGGCTCACACCACTAGGCTAACTGGCGTAGGAAGGCGTCACGTCCGTCCGCTCACCGCGTAGGCCCTGCCTAGCGGTTCGATGGCTGCGTGCTGCCTGGAGCACCTGACTGCCTTCGTCAGCTGACCGGATCTCGCTCTCGCCTGATCACGTGGGTTATCGGGATACCGTGGCGGTGCCGGTAGTCGTCAGCCACGCACAGCGCGGCCAGGACGAGCCCGCCGAGACAGACCATGAGCATCGCGTGATCGAGCGGCACGGTTGACCCCGGCTTGTTGCTGCCCGGGTGGAACCCCAGGCCGGGGATCCAGCTGATGGCGAACCAACTGACGCTCGCCGTCGCGACGGCGGACGCCAGCGGCCACGGCAGGGCGGTCACCGCCAGCGCGCACAGGCCGACAATCAAGATCACGACCGCGTAAGGCCCCGCGTGAAGGATCGCTTGCACCGAGCCGCCCCACTCCAGAATGAGCCAGACGAGGACAGCCAGCCCGGTGAAGACGGCCAGCGGCCGCACCGCCGCCAGGACGCGCCGCCCGGACGGGAACAGCAGCGCGAGGAGACCGAGTAGCAGCAGCCCGGCTGCGGGCAGCACGTCGTACAGCTGCGCTACCCGGGCAAGCCCCAGGAACCCGCTGGTCCAGACCGGGTCGGACGTCTGCGAGCGCCACAGGCCGGGGACTGCCGCCAGGGCGGCCACGTTGTCCCACTTGTTCACCAGTAGTTGGGTCAGCGACAGCGACAGGTACTGGTGCACGATCGTTTGCAGCACGCCCTCCCGGGTCACCGGGACGACGCCCCCCAGCTGCCATTTGATGAGCCGACTGCCCGGTGGGTCCACGAAATGCTGGAACAGCGTCCATGGCAGGTACAGGACCGCTGCCGCGGCGGCGCACGCGACTACAGCCCGCGCCGTGATCCCGCGTCGCAGCCGGTACGCGAACGGCGCGAGTGCGAGCAGCGCGAACGCCGTGCCGCCGTGCGCCAGCAGGCTGAGCGTCGCCAGGACTGCCACCAGAATCCCGGCGCCAGCCCACCGATCGTCCTCGTCACGGCTGACGAGGACAGCGAGTGCGGCCAGCGCGAGCGCCCCTGCGAGCATCTTCGGCCAAACGTAGATGGTGTTGAAGAACACGGCGCCCGTGGCCGCCGTCATCAGCACGACCGCGCTGACTCGCCCGGTCCCCAGGCCGCGCACGCGGAGCACCGTCCACAGCGCCGGCAGCCAGGAAACCTGCAGGCCGGTCGATAGCAGCTGATACCCAAGCTGCTGGTGCCCGCCCCACAGCGGCCACTGCAGCAGCGCGAACCCGATCTCCAGCGGCGGACGGTCGCTGAACAGCCACCCCCCTTCCATATAACCGGACAGCGGTAGGTGCGCGGCTAGATGGATGCCGAAGTCGAGCGGAAGGACGTTGTCGCTCTTGGCCCAGAAGCGGGTCTCGATGGCCTCCGCCGGGTGGACCGAGC